>NZ_CP111036.1:992906-1323875 GCF_026248685.1 Haladaptatus caseinilyticus
ATCCGGTCGAGATTCGCTCGGCTACAACGATGCGTGAGACCGGACGTTGCTGGAAAATCGGAGGGATAGTGGTGACGTGAGTCGTGTCAGAAGTTCCCGGTGATTACGTCCGAGAGCCTCTGCCTATCGAACAGTCGTTCTCCCTTGGGGATTTCCGGGTACGGTTTGCCGGTGACGTACCCCGGCCACTCGCCGAACTGCTCGGGATACAACTGCTTGGCCGTCATCTCCAACTGGAATAAGTTCATGATGGGACCCTGATACCGCATCCCAGCAGCGTAGAAGCGGTCGTTTCGAATCGCGGAGAGTTTCTGTCCAGCGGCATGGTTCTCGATCTGTGTCTGGATCTCATCGAGGTAGTATCCCGGGGAGATACCCCACAGATGAAGGATAACGTCCGGGTCGGCTTCCAACATCGTTTCGAAATCGACCGTCCCCCACAAACTGCCCCACTCTTGCTCCGCGAACGCATCCGTCGCGCCCAACGGCCGGGTATCCGCCAGCCAGTAGCCGGGTTCGTTGAGGTGGTAGGTGTAGAACTTCCCATCGCTGTAAGTGACGCGTACGGCCGTCGGCCGTTCGCTTTTCGGTGGCAGTTTGTTCTCTATCGTCGCGAGCACGTCGTCGTGAACCTTTTTTAGTTCCCGATACCGTTCCTGCTCTCGAAACACGTCTGCGACTTTCCCGAACATCTCCCAGAGTTCGTAGTACTGATATCCGTCGCGGTATCCTTCCGGCGGTCTGTCGTGAGTACCGCTGTAGAAATTCCCGAACATCGGACCGATGTTGTTCCGAATATCCTCGATGTCGGACTGCGACCAGTTGTTTTGAGTGCTAACGTAAGCCGGGTCAACGAGATGGACGTCGCTGTCGAGTTGATAGAGCAGCTCCTTACTCAACCCGTTTTTGAGTGGGTCTGAAAGTCCGTTCCAATCGAAAGAGACGCCATCCAGTCGGTCGTAGTAGGTGTTCATCGTCTTGCCGGACATTTCGGGGACGTAAATCGAATTTATCGCGTCCCCATGTCCGAGCGCGACCGCCATATCGGCGTACTGTGGAAATATCGAGAAAACGTTTTCGGGGACGCCATCGAACTCGACTTTACCGGCCGGTGCCATCGTCACCGAGTATGAGCCATCATCAGCAGTCGTTCCGGTCGTCGATTTTTCGGATGTTCCGCCCGAATTCGTCTCCGAACCGATACTCGTACAGCCGGCGAGGAGGCCACCGCCGATGAGGGCGACACCGCCCGTGACGTACTCACGACGGGTTGGGGTCTCCGCAGGTGTTCCGGACATATGTTTAGGCTTGCCTAAACTATGGCTTAGTCTTTTTGATCTGCCTAAAACATGGGAGACCAACACTAGCAAGGCGAAATCAGAAATTACCCGAGAAGGTTGTTGAGCGTCATCGCGATGAAAAAGAGGATGACGATTTCGTTGACGACCCACGAATTCGTGTTCATCCAGTCTCGCGCTTTCGGAAGGAAAGTTTCAGCCCGTTCGCCGAAAGCGAGCAAGGCTAGCGATGGGAGCGCCAAAAACGACAGTGAGAGCGCGATAAAAGGGATGGAATCCGTCCACGGAAGTTCGTTTCCAGCGAGATACGAACCAACCGCGGACGAAGTAAGGATATCGGTCGGGAAAAAGCCGAGTAGCAGAAAGCCAAGTTTGAACGAAAATCTCGGACTTGCCTTCTCCAACGTTCCCATCCATTTCGGCGGCTCCGACTCCTCCCGGGTCAAATAGGTGTGCACCATCGCAACGAGGAGGAGAACGAGGACGATAACCTGAACCGTCTCGTTCGAGGTTCCTTGCTGTTTAGCGCCGTTGCCGAGCAAATATGCGGCAGTGACAATGAGGGTAATCGAAAGGGCAGCACCGGAAACGAATGCAGCGGAATTTCGCCGCCAATTCCTGCTCGTGGCGAGAAAAATGGCGCTGAGAATCTGCGGACCGGCGACCATCACGACCGCAAGCGGAAGAATTTGTAGAAAGCTCACGGTTCGACAACCCCACAAAACACCGACGGTCGCTCCCCACACCCCTGAATTTCCACGAAAACCCGATCAGATCGTTTCTGAATCGAATCGCCGGATGCTGTTATCATTCGACGGACTAGTAATACTTCTAAGAACTTTAGGATATTGCTCACCAGTCGTACTGTATCCGTCGCGACTTGAGCCAGTCTCTCACCTCCGAACACGGATTTTCATATAGCGATAATTGGTATATTACGAGAGGAACCCTCGACTGTGGTCGAATCCTACTATCCCGAGGAACAGTCTGTTTTGGCGCTTTGAAGGGTCGTCGAGACACTTTTCCGCTTCCGTTTGCACGGCCTCCCCCTATTCGATCCATTTCGACACCAAAGGCGGCCGAGACAGCTTTCGTACGTGGAGGGGGACAGTACCTGACCGGTAGCGCAAACCAATAAACCGGACGATTGCAGCGGGATTCCGGAGATACGAAACCACGACGGACACGAGGTCGTTCAGATGTGGGCGAAACACCGGGCAACCCGCTAATTACCGCGACAAATCGAGTCGATAGCAAATACTAGCGCTTGGCAACGAACGGTGTCGGAAAACTACATCGTGCCTGGCAAACCGTCGTATAGCGGACGGGAAGTGCGGCGTTGCGGACGAAAACTACGCGTTTTTGACTTGCCGGAGTACATCCGGCGCGTCTTCCAGCGCGTCGTCCAACTTGTCGGCGTCAGGGCCACCGCCCTGCGCGAAGTCGGCAGGACCGCCGCCGCCACCACCGACGCGCGACGCGAGTTCGCCGACGACTTCGCCAGCGTTCAACGAGACGCCGTTTGGCACCGCGACGACGAATTGGGCACCGTTAGCACCGCTTCCGATGACCGCGATCTTGCCTTCCTCGGCCATCGCGTTCGCGGTCGCACGGAGTTCGTCCATGTCGGCGTCGATTCGCTGGATGACGGCAGACGTTTCGCCGACTTCGATTTCCTCGCCGCCGCCCGAGCCACTGGCACGGGCTTCGGCGAGTTGTTCTTTCAGGTTCTCTATCTGTTTGCCGCGAGCCTTCCATTCCTCGAAGAATCGCTCGGCGGTGTCCGGTACGTCCACGGGAGCAACGTCGAGGATGTCGGCTGCGGATCTGAGTGAGTCCTCGGTTCTCTGGGTCGCCTCAATAGCCGCGTCCCCTGCGGCGAACGTGAGTCGTTCGACACCATCCTGTACGCGCTCGGTATTGAGGAGTTTGATACAACCGACGTCGCCGGTTCGGCGGACGTGGGTGCCACCACACGCTTGCACGTCCTCAGCGACGTGGATGAGGCGGATGTTCGTCCCCGCGGGGATACCCCCTTGATACAGGTCGAAACCGAACTCCTCTTCGGCCTCGTGGCGGTTTGGCCATTCCTGTTGGACCGTCGTGTTCTCCATGACGATTTCGTTCGCCAGTAGTTCGATTTCCTTCGCGGTTTCGCGGTCGATGCGCTCGTAGTGACGCACGTCGATACGCGAACTGTCCGGTCCTTTCTGGGCGCCAGCCTGCCGGATATGGTCGCCTAGTACCTGCCGGGCCGCGTGGACGACGATATGTGTCGCCGTGTGATGGCGCATCAGTCGGCGACGGCGCTGGGCATCGATTTTACCCCGAACGATATCACCCTTGTCTACCGGTTCGTCGGTACAGTGGAGGATGACGCCGTTCTCGATTTGGGTGTCGGTAACGGTCACCGTCATCTCATCGGTCGAGAGTGAACCGTGGTCGCCCGGTTGACCACCGCCTTCCGGATAGAACATCGTTTGGTCGAGCACCACGTCGTACCCCTCTTCGCGCTCGAACACGTCGAGAACGACGGCCTCGAAGTCGGTTCGATACTGGTCTTCGTAGTACAGCCGTTCCGTTTTCGGGAGGTCCTGGAGACGGTCGTCGGCCGAGACCGCTTCCTCGAAGGCCTGCCCGCCATCGTGTCGGTCCGCGACGAGACTGTAGAAGTCGTCGGGAACCTCGACCGAGACGCCGAACTCGTCGGCGATCTCCTCGACCATGTCCGGTTGCAGACCGTGGGAGTCGTACAGCTCCACGAGCGTCGAAGTCGGGATCGATTTGCCCTCCTCGGCGTGTTGCTTGGCGATGCGTCGCACCCTTCGCCCGCCCTGTTCGAGCGTTTCGCGGTACTTTTCGACTTCCGTTCGAACGATGTCACGAATCGTATCGCGGTTCTCGTATTCGAGCCGTTCGGCCTGCATATCCACGAGTTCGTCCAGCGGCGCATCGACGCCGACGTTATCACAAAGCCGTTTCGTCCGGCGGAGCACCATCCGGGCGAGGTAGCCCGTCGAGACGTTGCTCGGGACGATACCGTCGCCGAACATGTAGGCAAGCGCCCGACTGTGGTCAGCGATAGCGTAGATAGTTTCCAGTGGTTCCACCAGGGTTTCGAGTTCGTTCGTGGAGACGCCGAGTTTGTCCGCGATGTTGTCGCGGGCGGCTTCCATGTCCTCGGCCTCGTCGATATCCATGTGGCCCGCGAGTTTCGCGGCGCGGTGGACGAGTTCGTCCTCTTCCTCGGAGTGTTCGATATCGGCGTTCTCCTTGAGGAACTCGATCATGTCGGGATAGACCGCCTCGTAGACGGTCGGGGTGCCCTGACTCATCCACGTCCAGCGTTCGAGACCGTATCCGGTATCCACGATGTACGTGTCCATCGGCGAATAGCGGTTACCGTCCTTGAGTTCGTACTCGCCCTCGGGGTCTTGCTCCATGGACATGAAGACCAGCGTGGCGAGTTCCGCACCTTTGTAGATGACTTCGATTGCGGGACCCGCGTTACCGCCGCCGACCCACGGGTCTTCGATGTACGTAATTTCGTCCAGGTCCGCGCCGACCGATTCGAACAGTTCGTCGCAGTAGGCGACGGTTTGGTCCTTCCAGTAGACTTGACCCTCGTAGGCGTACTTCTCTTCGGCGTCCTCGCGGACGTTGAAGGCATGGTGGGCCATCATCTCGAAGGCCATCGTGTGCCGCCCTGTCTTCCCCACGTTGTCGATGTCCTGCATCCGAATGCAGGGTTGACTGATGGTCAACGGATTCGCTGGTGGTGGCGTTTTACCGCTGGTGACGAGGGGTTGGAAATCGTAGATAGACGCCTGTGTCAGCAGCACGTCGTCGCGCCAGCGGTTTGCGGCGACCGGATACGGGTCGATTCGCTCGTGGTCGTGCTCCTCGAAGAACGAGAGGAACACCTCCCGCATCTCCGATAGCGTGTACTCCTCCTCGAAACCGGGGTCGTCGATGAAGCCGTACTCCTCGCACGGCGGTTCCCCGCATGTCTCGCGGTCGTGATCGCGCGTCCAGAAGTGCGCACCACACTCGGAGCATTCTTTTCGTACAAAGTCATTTTCCTCGAAATAGTCGAGGCGGTACTCCTCCTCGAGTTCGCTCATTGTTGGTAGTTCTTCACCCATCGGTGCGTAAAACAGTTCCGCAAGGCCGCTATCAGTCGAGAACGTAGTTGTCGAAGCCTCGAATCGCGTACCGGTAGGAGAGGGGCGGCGCGACGACACCAAGCAGGACGGCCATCGTACCCCCAAAGGTTCGAACGTATGTCGGGTCGAGCATAACCGGGTATTCGACGAAATGGGTCACGAACGCTACGAATCCGGCGACCATCGACGGTGCACCCGGAACGACCGCGACCGCGACGCCGGCAAACCCGGCCAGAAGCAGGAGTGTATAGAGTGCGAACGCCGATTTGCTCGGAACGACGACGCGTCTACTCCGTGTCACGCGAACCGAGCTGAATCGTGGAAACACGGTACCGATCGCGAGCGCGACAACGGTGCCCGCGATACCGAGGAGGGCACTGGCGAGCGTTAATCCGACCCATCGTTCAGGTGGAAGCGGACTCAGGACGCCCGCAACCCCCGTTCCAACGATCATGAGTGGAAGTCCGACGAGCGATACGGCAAGGACGTGTCCGCGGACGAACTGTTTACCGCGAATCGTGGACGTAACCGTCACCGGCAGCATCGCACCTTCGTCACCGAGCGGATTGAGCGCGGACGCACCGATCGCCCATGCGCCGTAGAGCGCGATCGAGACGGAGAGATATTTCGAGACGACGCCGGTTTGCACCGCTTCTTGAAGCGGCGCGGTGACGAAGAAAAGCGGGTATACGACGTAGAGAAGGCGAAGTGGTGCACGTTTCGTCCGTCGCCAGACGTTCGCTGTAACGGTTCGGGTCGGGCGTGAAACGAAGCGAGCGAGGAACTCGGCGCTCGACTCGCTGGCTTCGTATCGTTTGTTTTCGACTTGAACTTGGTCGCCGTACCAGAGCCGAGTCGCGGTCCGAACGTCGAGCGACACCAACAGCGGGACGGTGATGCCGACGAATGTGACTGCCCCGGCAACGCGGACGAGCGACGCCGAGACACCCGGAATACCGAGCATGAAAACGTCACCGAGCCACCCGGTCGGTGCGTCCTGTAACACGGTTCCGAGCGACCCCATCACGCGACCCAGCGCGTTCGACATGACGGCAGCCATGTAGACTGCGAATCCGGCGACAGCGAGAACGGATTTGTACTTCGCGAGCAGCTCCGACCGCGCAAATGCTAGCTTGAGCAGCAGTCCGACGATGTGTCCGGTAAGAATCGCGGTTGTGAACACACCGAGCAGTGCGAGGATGATAGTCACGAACGCGGTCGGCGTGCCGAGTGCCAGACTCCATGCTGCACTTATCGAGAGCACCGGGAGTGCTGCGACCGACCCGATTCGGGCGAACTCGGCGAGGACGAGACCACCGACGACATCGCGGGCTGGAACCGTCGTCAGCATGCCTGCCTCGTGGTCGATACGCCCGGTTTTCCCGACCGCTCTCGTGGTCACTATCGCGGCGAGCATGAGCCACGCGACGGCGAGTCCACCACGTGCGAAAGCAAGGACCGGGATCGACGCGGGAAGATCGCCGATTTGACCCCCGAGTGTATACGCGACGTAGGAACCGCCGAGCGTTGGACCACCGACGAAGACGAGCAGGAAGAAGCCGAACGCCAGCAGTTGAACGGGATTTTTCAGCATGGCGCGGATGCTTCGTCGGTACTCGATTCGGGCGATGCTAGCGCTTTTCCGAAGCCTCGGCCAGTTCATTGGGACACCATCGGTCGTTCCTCGCTCGTCACGTCGAGGAACACGTCTTCGAGCGACTGTTCTTCTTCCGCGCGGTGGGTGAGTCGTTCGGGAGAATCCTCGGCGACGAGCGTTCCGTCGTAGAGCACGCCGACGGTATCCGCGAGTTCTTCGACCACGGGGAGGATGTGTGTCGAGAGGAAGACGGTCATTCCGTCGTCGGTGAGTTCGGAGATGAGTTCGCGGACGGTCCGGGCGGCCCGAGGGTCGAGACCCGAGGTCGGTTCGTCCAGAAAGACCAGTTCGGGTTCGTGGAGGATGGCCTGAATCAACGCCGTCTTCTGTTTCATTCCTTTCGAGTAAGTGCTGACACGCTCGTCGGCGTCCGCAGCGAGGTCGAACCGGTCGAGTAGAGTGTCGATTCGTGCGTCGGCGTCCACGTCACGGAGTCCCGCGACGTACTGTAGCTGTTCACGAGCAGTGAGTTCGTCGTACAGCGGCGGTTCTTCCGGAAGAAATCCGATACGGGAGACGACCGCGTCGCGGTCGTCGATGGACTGCCCGGCGACTCGGGCGGTGCCACTCGTCGGCCGAATCAACGTGGTCAGCATTCGCATCGTTGTCGTCTTTCCTGCGCCATTCGGCCCGAGGAAGCCGTAAACGGCACCTTCGGGAACGGTAAGTCGGAGGTTCGAAACGACTGCCGTTCCGTCGAATCGTTTCGTCAGTCCGTCGGTTTCGATCGCTGGCGTCATCGGCACGCCTCTCGGTCAGATGCGGTTCGATAGCGGGCGACAACATCATGGAGGGTTCGAGCCATACTCACCGAATTGGATCGAACCACGAAAAAGACGGTTGAAACGGCTAGTCAGTTCCCGACTGTGCAGAGCCGAGGTTGGACTCGACTGGCGACTCGCCGCACCCGACGCAGAAGAAGGCATCTTCCACGGTCCGGACGACCGGAGCGTTACACGAAATGCATTTGATTTGTGCGTCTCTCACTGATTTCGGATACTGTCCCATGACATCGCTCTCGTCATCTCGAAGGGTCAATCCCGCACACCGTTTTTCGGCTAATTTTCCGTTGCTGGCGTGAACGATTCCCAATTCGGTAGTTAGCGCGCGCCTACACTGTATCGAAGTCGGGATCGTGTAATCGGAGTAGGGATCGTTTCGTCGCAAGCGGCGAGTGCAGCGGGGTGAGAAAGTTCGGCAGCGAAACGGCGTCAGTTCAGCGCTAACGAGGCCAGCATCGCTTCGAGTTGCACGCGTTCGTTCGCACCCTCAGTGATCCGGAAGTCTGCCTCACCGACTCGTTCGAGGACGCGAACCGCGTCGGCGTCGTCCAAGCCGAACTCCCAGACGGAACGATGGAGTTGGTCGATGATGTCACCGCCAGCCATTCCACGTTCGGTGACCAGTTCGTCCAGTTTCGAACGCGCACGGGTGAAGTCCCCGGCGAGGGCGTCCTTCACCATCTCCTTGATGTCTTCGGGACGGGCCGTGCTGGTGATGACGAAGACGCTCTCCTCGTCCACCGTTTCGCCCATAACCGCGGCGGCTTGGAGGGCGTTGATGGCTTTTCGCATGTCGCCGTCCGCGGCGTACACGAGCGCGTCGATACCGTCCGCGGTCGTCTCGATACCCTCTTCGTCGGCGATGTAGCGGATTCGCTCCGCGACTGCCTCGTCCGGAATCGGACCGAACCGGAACACCGCACACCGGGACTGAATGGGGTCGATGATTTTCGAGGAGTAGTTACACGACATGATAAAGCGTGTTTTGTCGGAGAACTGCTCCATCGTCCGACGGAGGGCGGCCTGCGCGTCGTTCGTCAGGGAGTCCGCCTCGTCCAGAAAGATAATTTGGAAATCCACTGCGCCGGGGTCGTGGCGGGCGAAGTTCTTGATTTGGTCGCGCACCACGTCGATACCGCGTTCGTCGGAGGCGTTCAGTTCGAGGAAGTGCGTCTGCCAGCTATCGCCGTACAGTTCCTTGGCGATGGCGACCGCGCTGGTCGTCTTCCCGATACCGGCCTGCCCCGAAAACAACAGGTTCGGCAGGTCGTTTTTTTCGATGTAGCTTTGCAACCGCGCCGTGATATCGTCGTGCCCCGCGACCTCGTCCAAGGTCTGTGGCCGGTACTTTTCGACCCAGATAGTGCCGCGCCCGGGAACGGTTTCCTCGTCGGCCTCGCTCATGTTCCAGCAAAGGTACCTGTTGTTCTTAAAGTCCCCGAGACTCCGCGCCGAGTTAGTTCACCGATTCTCCGAGGACAATCCATGATTCCGGCAGACAACGACTCAATTACTTTGCTACCGGATAGCGACCATCCGCCATGCGCGCTAAAACGACACTCATCGTGGTCGTCTTGCTCCTCGCCACCTTCCCCGCGACGGCGACGGCGGAACAAACGAGAACAGGTGGCATCGTGGTTATCGAACGGGGTGAGACGGTCAACGGCGACCTTACCGCAACCGCCGGGAGTGTCGTGGTCCGCGGAACGATAAACGGCGACCTAACCGCGTTCGCCGGGAACGTCCTCGTCGCCCGAACCGGCACGGTGGGCGGAAACGTGTCTGCCCTCGCCGGAAACGTCCGCATCGAAGGGGCCATCGGCGGAAACGTCGAAACCGGCGGCGGGAATTTCGTCCTCGCACGGACTGGCACGATTAGGGGAATGCTCGAAGGAGGTGCGGGTTACAGTTTACTGGCGGGAACCGTCGGGGGGGATGTCCAAATCACCAGCGAAACGCTAGAAGTCGCCGGGACGGCTAGTATCGGCGGAAATCTCGTGTACGACGCGGAAACGTTCGAGCGTGTGCCGGGCGCGAGCATCGAGGGAACGGTTCGACAGGACGAATCCATGGCCAACGTCGGCCCGGCACCTGTCCCGCGCGTGCCGAACTGGATCGGGACGCTGTACGGCTTTTTCGTGAACCTCCTCTTGGGTGCCGTCCTGCTGGCGGTGTTCCCGACCTTTTCCGATGGCGTTGCGGAGCGAGCGCGAAGCACCCCCCTGCTTTCGGCAGGTGTCGGTCTCCTCTTGCTCATTCTGGTGCCGATCGTGCTCGTCGTTTTCGCCATTACCATCATCGGAATCCCCATCTCGATTCTCGGAGCGTTCCTGTTCGTTATCCTCCTCTGGGTCGGAACGGTATACGGTTCGTTCACGCTTGGCGTCTGGCTGTTGTCGTTAGCCGACGAGGCGAACCGCTGGCTCGCACTCCTCGTCGGTCTCCTCGTCGTCGCGCTAGTGAACCAAATCCCGATTCTCGGCGGACTCATCCAGTTCGTCGTTCTCCTGCTCGGTCTCGGTGCACTCGCGATGGCGGTGCGTGCACGCTATCGAGGCCGACGAATCACGCCCGAGTATGCGGAAACGGTCGAGACAGGTGCAGACGACGAACCATCCACCACGTAACTTCGAACTACACACTCCGTCCGCCGAACCCCGACACGCTGAAGGCACGAGACCGGCAAGAAAGTGCCATGAACGTGACCGTCGAGGTTGTCGGCGAGGACACCCACGAGTTCGACGTGGACGACGAAACCTACGCCGACTTGCTGTCCGAAGTCGGCCTGAGCCCGCACGAGGTGTCGGTGATGGTCGATGGGCGGCCCGTGCCGGAAGACCAACCCGTCGAGGCAGCGCACGTGAAAGTTCTCCGGCTCATCAAGGGCGGATGACCGTCCGCCCAGCAACCGCCGACGAGCACTGTTCCGTCATGCGAATCGTGGACGGGGCGATGCTGGAAACCGACGCGGGAGAAGTCCGCGAGCGAATCGAAAACGGGGACGTCCTCGTCGCCGAAGACGACGGCAGGATCCTCGGTGCGGCGGTGCTGGAACCGTGCGACGCCAACATGCACATCGAGGCAATCGCAGTCCGACGCGCTCGGCGAGCACGGGGAATCGGAAGCGCATTGGTCGGAACGGCGCGGGAACGCTACGGCGGACTGACTGCCGAGTTCGACCCGAACGTTCGACCGTTTTACGAATCGCTGGGATTCGACATCGAACCGGCCGAGGAAGGGAGCGATGATCGTTTTTGGGGAACCCTCGAACGTGAATACTGATACGTCGAGTTCACGAACGATGCCGTATGGACGAGACCAAGCGTCGTCGTCGCGCGCTCATCTGGGTCGCGTTCGCGGTGGTAATGGCGGCGTACGTATTTCAGGACGGGTTCGACACGTCGGCAAGTGACCTCCTCGGACTGTTTACCGTCGCCTTCGGCGTGGGACTCGCGGCATTCTACTACCTGAATCCCGGTGACGTGTTGTCGTTCGGGTGAACCGGATTTTCGACACCGGTGTGACCGACGAAGGATCATCTCCCGTTGGCCGCCTTGCTGGCGACTGCGACGTAATTCGTTTCGATAGCGAATGTGTCCGTGGTCTGAAACCGCTTCGTAAACGGGAAAAAGCAACAACGGTAACTGTCGAAACCGGCCATCGGCCCCCGCTCAGCGCGTTAAATCAGCGGTTCGACCAGCTTCTTCCCCGCAGCGAGCAGTTCACTGACGCGTTTTTCGCTGTCACCTTCGGCGTAGACACGCATTTTGGGTTCGGTACCGCTCGGTCGAACGAGCAACCATGACCCGTCGCCGAGCAGAATTTTGAATCCATCCTTCGTGACGACGTCTTCGACGGCCGTGCCAGCGACTTCCTCGGGGAGTTCGGCTTCGAGGTCCGAAAGGACGCGCTGTTTCTCGCTGTCTGGACAGTTGAGGCTGATTTTGTTCTGATGAATCTCGCCGAATTCGGCGAGGAGATCATCGACACGGTCGTCGAAGGGGCGTTCTTCAGCGATTGCGGCGGCGAACAAGGCCATCAAAACACCGTCTTTTTCGCGAACGTGACCACGAATCGTGAAGCCACCGCTCTCCTCGCCGCCAACGAGGGCGTCGTACTCATCCATCGCCTGTGCGACCCATTTGAATCCGACGGGGGTTTCGTGAACTTCCTCGCCGTGGGCCTCTGCGATGCGGTCGATGAGGAAGGTCGTCGAGACGGTTCGAATCGCCGGACCCGAGTCCGTTTCGAGGAGATAGTCGTACAGCGCCGCGAAAAAGAGGTTTTCCTCCAGATAACCGCGTTCCGGCGTCACGATGGCGAGTCTGTCGGCGTCCCCGTCGTTAGCGATTCCGAGGTTCGCGTCGCCGTCCTCGACCGTCGAGACGAGTTCCTGAAGATGGTCCGGGTTCGGTTCCGGCGACGTTCCGCCGAACTCGGCATCCTGTTCGCAATGAAGCCGTTCGACGCTTGCGCCTGCATCTTCGAGGAGTTTGTCGGTGATGCCACGACCGCTGCCGTACATGGCATCGTAGACGACCGAAAGGTCGGACAGGTCGGTCTCAACGAGGTCGAAGACGTGCTCTTCGTAGGGTGCGACGAAATCCTCCTCGTGGACGGTTCCGTGTTCGTCCTCCGGAAGTGGGTCCGGTTCCGCGAGTCGGGACATGATTTCGTCGGTCACTTCGGGGAGGGCGGGTGCGCCGTCCGCCGGAATGAATTTTACGCCGTTGTACTCCGGTGGGTTGTGGCTCGCAGTGATCATCAATCCACCCGCGAGGTCGCGGTCCGTAAGGGTCCACGCGAGAATCGGGGTCGGCGTGTCTCGCTCGGGGATGAGCACGTCGAAGCCGTTTGCCGCGAGGACTCGGCAGAGGTCTTCGGCGAACCCGCGCGACGTTTCCCGGGCATCGTAGCTAACCGCGACGGTTTCACCCGCTTGGTCTTCGACCTCGCGGAGGTAGTCGGCAACCGCTTGTCCGACGATCTGTACGCGCGGCGAGGTGAACTCGTCAAGCGTCGCCCGCCAGCCGTCTGTTCCGAACGAAATCGGCGTCTCCATATGTCGTTCGACATCCCCCCGGTCGAAAAAACCACCGCGAGTCACTGTCACACACATTTGGCAGTATCGTTACAAAAATCGTCCGCCGGTAATCGTTTTTCCTGTCGGTGTGAGGAGTGGATATGGGATGGAAAAGTCGAGTGGGAAACGGGGGAAAAGGAAACGATCGAAACCGGTCCATGACAACCAGAGCGGACAGGTTAAACGTTCGCACCCCTGAGTAGGAAATAATGCAAGCAACACCGAAAGTCGTCGCAGTCTGCGGAAGCATGCGCGATGGAAGTCACACGCGAACTGCTTTGAAACACGTACTAGACGCCGCAGAGGAAGCAGGCGCCGAAACCGAACTCATCGACGTTCGGAAGTACGACCTCCCTATCTTCGACCCGGATGAGGAAGAACCGGAAGACGCAGTCGAAATCAAACGCATCATTCGTGAGGCCGACTCGGTCATTCTCGGCAGCCCCGTCTATCACGGGTCGTACACCTCGGCGTTTCGGAACGTCCACGACTACTGTAGTTTCGACGAGTTCGAGGACACGACGGTTGGCCTCCTCGCAGTGGCCGGTGGCGGGTCGTACGCGAGCACGTTAGATCACATGCGAATCACTGTACGCGGGGTTCACGGCTGGGTACTCCCCCATCAAGTCGGCATTCGAAACGCCTACGAGCAGTTCGAAGACGGTGAGTTCGTGGACGGGGATCTGGAGGAGCGAACCCGAAAGCTCGGAAAACAGGCCGCAAAATACGCGTTCATCACGCCGGATGTGACGTCGGCGGAAGCCGACGAAGAGGAGGCGACTGCGGACGACTGAATCTACACGGAGCTACCGATCAATAAGCCGTTCTTTTCGCATGCGACTGAACTGTTTGATTTCGTATTCGCGGGACAGAGCGGTCGATTTCGAATCGAACCGTTCGGAGTGAACGAGTTCGACGGGCGTTCTGCCACGGGTGTACTTCGCACCGTCGCCAGCGTTGTGTTCGGCGACGCGGCGCGACACGTCAGTCGTATACCCGGTGTAAAAAGTTCCGTCACAGCATTCGACAACGTAAACCCAGTGGTTTGTCACACCTGACAGGCTTCGCGTGGTTCGTTTTGTTCCTGTCGATTCCGCCCGTTCGCCACAGTGGGCTATACTTTTTGCGCACGCTGTCGCGCCACTTCGGCGATTCCGGCATTGGCCGAGCAGGCAGGACATGCACGGATGTTTCCGTGCTCGTCAGCGAAGACGCGCGCAAATCGTTCGGAGACGTGCGCGTTGCAATGGTCGCAGTTTGGCATGCTGTCAGCCGACGGCTTGACCATCGGCATTCACTGCTTGGATGTGAGTCCCTAAATATCCTTTCCAAATTCTCACCCAAATTCGCAAATCCAGAAAATTCATTTTCCAGACTTAGAAAAGAGTATTCCGACAGCACCGTTCAGTAGTGAATGGCGAGATAAAGTTCTACAATCACAAAACACGAGGTCTATTCCCTTCCCTTCCGGTGGAAACCGAGGCACGTGGAGAACGGAAGTACCGATGCCGACGACGGATCGCGATACCGACGATCGATGGTTATTCGTCCAAGGTCCGCTCACCGGCGCGGATCGCGACATCGAGCCAGTTTTCTTCAGGAGGGAGGGGACACGCAAACGCCTCGCTAAAGGCACAGAACGGCGAGTAGGCGAGGTTGAAATCCAGCGTGATTTCGTCGCCGTCGGTCAATTCGCGGTCGGGATGTAGTTCGAGATAGCGCCCGTTTTCGTAGCTCTGCTGGCCGGTTGTCTTGTCGCGGAAGGGAACGAACAGGGACGCTTGGCCCTCTTGTTGGTACACTGCGAGCGACTGCTCCTCGTTATTCACCGAGAAACGAAGCGTCATCGTCCGCAAATATCGCTGTGGGTTTGCGGCAGTCATTTCGAGATCGATGGGGTCCGGGTCGTCGTGGACTTCGACCGTCGCCGTTACTTGATACTTCGGGGTCGGGTCGAAATACGACAAGCCGTCGAAGTCGTCGCGTTTTTCCGGTGGAATCGGTGATTGTGGATGTTCGTCGAAGAAGTCGTCTTTTTCCTGCCGGGTGTTCTGAAGTTCTTCACGCCACTCGTCTTCACTGATTTCGTCCAGGTCGGGTGCCTCGGTCATGAACTGACCTTCGGGTTCGAGAGGCGTAAAAACTGCGTCGTCGGCTGCAAATGCTGGCATGTGATGAACAGCGTCCGTGTAGAGGCTCAAGTCCGTCGTTGGCCCTGGATACTGTTGTGAAGATGCGAGAGACGCGATGTTTCTTTCGGGGTGCCGGTTGGTGCCGATGCCGATCATACCGCAAACCGGTACAGCACCGTATCAGCCACGAACCTACCCAACCGACACCCTCCGCTCGCGACCACTCGTTTCGGTCATCCGCCGGTAGAGCGTGCGCTGACAAGCTATCCCTCTCTTCGTTCGGGAAGGCCTCGCTTGCTGTCAGCGCAGGACTTCGGCAGTCGCCTCAGCACTGTGCCGATGCGCGTCGGGAGAACCACTTCCATCACGTCCTCAACTTTAAATACCGAGACGGAACCATTCCAGTTCAACAACCCTAAGCACGGGGCAAACAGAACAACAATGATGGCGGACTGGCGGACCATATTCGGTCACGACGAACCCTACGAGGAGCAGGAGAATGGCATCGAGACAGCCATCGATACCGCCCGCGACGATGGCTTTTCCGTCATCGAGGGGGCGTGTGGTACTGGCAAGACCATGCTGGCGCTGACAGCCGGTCTGCACCTCGTTCGCGACCCCGACAGCAGGTACGAGCGCGTGTTCGTCCTGACGAGCGTAAAACAGCAACTGCGTCAGTTCGAAACCGACCTGAAGACGATAAATTCGAACCTCCCCAACGACTGGAATCCGATTTCCGCGCTCACTCTGGTCGGAAAAGCCGACGTCTGTCCCTACAACCGCGAAAACGCGGGTGGTATCGACGATTCCACCGTCTACGACCGCTGTGAAGGGCTTCGAGAGCGAACGCGGGATATCACCGGCGAAAGCGGTGCCACGACCGCCCAAAACCTTGCCTCCCAAGCCAGAAGCCAGCAGATGGGGCTGGCCGACAGCGGCAGTCAATCGGGAGGTGCAACCTACCTCGAAACGGCGGGCGAGCCGTCGCCCTATCCACGCGAAATGCCCGAGTACAGCGACGTAGAGTACTGTCCCTTCTACGCTCAGTTTTTGGAGGACATGCCCGAAGACGGCGACCCTATCGAAGCCGTTCCCTTCGACTTCGACAGTATGGGCCTCATCGAACCCGACGACCTCGTGGCACAGTCGGTTCAGTGGGGTACCTGCCCGCATTCGATGATGGGCGCGCTGTTGAACCACGTCGAAGTCGTCGTCGGAAACTACTACCACGCCTTCGACCAGGTGACTACAGCGACGTTCACGGGCGCGCTCGTCGACGAATCCACGTTCCTCGTCTGCGACGAAGCACACATGTTGGAACCGCGGGTCCGCGACCTCGTGAGCCAATCCGTCGGCGACAAGACCCTACGCGATGCGGAGTCCGAACTCACCCGTGTCATCCAACCCGTGAAATTCGACGACAGGGATTCGAAACATACGACGGCCGATGCTGGCCTCGTTCGTTCCGAACTCGAAGACGCGGGCATCACGCTCCGCGAACTGGAAACCACGCGGGATTTCATCCGCGACCTGCGCGACGAACTCGACCGGCGGGTGACGGAGCATCTCGAACGCGAGCACCGAGGTTGGAAAGCGAACCTCACCGACCTGCAGGATGCGGAAATCCCGCTTCGTGACCCGACCGTCCCGCAACCTGACGAAATTTCGAAATGGGCCGAAACGGAGGGCTACGACGATGGGACGTGGGCACGTGCGGAGAAAGTCGGTGCTGTCGTCGCCAAAATCCTCAACGAGGCAGAAGAGGAAGACAGGGAGCGGAATGCTCTCCCGGCAGGCAGGGCACTCGGCGAATGGTATCGCAACGACCACGAGGAGTATTTCCGTGAAATCGTCCTCGAACGGACGTGGAACGACCGTGAACCCGACGATTCGTGGCGACGAGCATACAACGCACAACTCGCCATGCAGAACTGCGTCCCGAGTGATGCGATCGGCGAACAGCTCGGTGAGTTCGGCGGTGGAATTCTGATGAGTGCAACGCTCGAACCGCTCGAAATCTTTCAGGAGGTGTCCGGGTTGGTCCATCTCGAAAACGATGGCCGACCTGTGGTGGAACGAACCTACGGCTTGAACTTTCCCGAGTCGAACCGCGAGAGTTTCGCGGTTGATGCACCGAAATTCACGTACAACAATCGCGGTGCGCCGGGCGACGAAACGAGAGAGCGGCAAGTGTACGCTGATGCGATTCGGGACGTGGCACGGTCGCCCGGAAACGTCCTCGTCGGGATGCCGAACTACGCCGAAGCGACGTGGGCAGCAGAACACCTCCGAACAGTGGTCGAGAAGCCCGTTCTATTGGACGAGAGCAGTGCGGACGACGCGACGGAGGATTTGAAAGACGAGTTTTTCGGCGGTGAGGCCAAAGTGTTGGTTACGAGCCTTCGTGGAACGCTTACCGAAGGCGTCGATTATCGCGGCGACCGACTCAAAGCCGCAGTCGTCTGTGGAGTTCCGATCATCAACACCGCAAGCCCGCGAACTCGAGCGGTACGAACCGCATACGAGCGAAAGTTCGGCGACGGATTCACCTACGCGCTCACAGTTCCCGCCGTTAGAAAGGCGCGACAGGCGTTAGGACGAGTGATTCGTGGCTCCGACGAAGCAGGTATCCGCGTGTTGGTGGATAGTCGCTATGCTCGCGAATCGTGGGACGGCGTGAGGGAGTTTTTCCCCGAAACCGAGCGTGAGGAGTTTCAACCAGTCAGTCCTGATATGCTTTCGCTCGGGTTAGACCGATTTTGGCAACGGTACTGAAATTGGTGAAACCCCGACAATAACTGTGCCCCTAACTGGAAAACCACAATTGGGGTCCTGCAGTCAGGCTATTTCGATACTACAGTGTGTGACGATTCGCCGACTGTTTCTACCGGAGAGGCGTTGATAATAGACATACCTCACGCATAATTCCCCGTTACGGAACAGAACGGTGTCACCCGTTTTTACTGCGAGGACTCGTCTCGTGGGCAGAGGAATACCAAATGACAGGATCACCGAAATCGCAGCGTCGAGCATTTCTGAAGGCAGCAGGAGGCGTAGCAGGTGTTGGGATACTTGGGCAGATGGCGTTAGCACAAGGCAACCAAACGACGGATACAACGAACGGAGGGAACAACACGGAGACCACGAACGGGGGAACCGAAACGACGAGTGGTGGCGAGCGAGTAATCATCCTCGGGGGGCGAACCGATGCGTGGCTCGGACTGGCACCGGCCGTCATCGAGCGCGCCGATAATCCGACGATAGGACTGACCTCGGGCGAACAGTATCGACTGGTCTGGATAAATTTGGACGGCGCACGACATCAGTTACAGATACTCGGTGAAGAAAACGGAAGCTCGGGGAACGTTATACGAGAAACGGACGAGACATCTCAACGGGGGGCAACACAGTCGATAACGTTCCGTGCGACCGACCGCATGCGACGCTACCGCTGTCGGTTCCATCCGGACAGCATGCGAGGCAACATCGGTGGGTCGGGCGGTTTCGGAACAGAAGGCACGTTCACGACGGGGGGAGGGGACGGCCAGTTTACGACCGAAACGACCGACGGGAATTTCACCGGTACTGATGGCGGTCGATTCACCACCGACACGACGAATGGTGGCTTTACCGACGGGACGTTCACCACCGAGACAACGAACGGAGGCTTTACCGACACCACTGATGGGACGTTTACCACCGACACCACCACCAACTGAGCGAACTGCGGTTATTGTTCGAATATTTTCGTCGATGTGAAGGCGTTACGGCTGTTCGGCAAACTCGGATGCGATACCCTCGATGACGTGTGCATCTTCTGGAGCGAATCCGACGTGAACTCGCTCGGTTTTCGGCGCCTCAGGCACGCGAAGCGTCACTGGTTTACCATTCCAGTCGAGATGCACGCGAAACGCTTCACCGAGGAATTCGACCGCCTCGACTGTCGCCGAGAATGCGTTCTCGCCGCCACCCAGTCGGAGCGCTTCAGGACGGACACAGAACGTTGCGCGGCCATCCGATGTACCCGTAATTCGGAACTCGTGGTCATCGACTGTGACCAACGACCCCTCTATTTCGTGTGTAACCGCCTCACCCGAGAAGACGTTGTTCTCGCCGACGAATTCGGCGACAAATCGGGATTCCGGACGGCGATACACGTCCTCCGGACGACCGACTTGTTCGACGCGACCGTCGTGTATGACGGCCACGCGATCGCTTATCGCCAGCGCCTCCTCCTGATCGTGAGTGACATAGATGGTCGTGATACCGAGGTCGGATTGGATTCGAGAGACCTGAGTTCTGAGGTCGTCGCGGAGACGGGCATCCAAGGCGCTCATTGGCTCGTCCAGGAGAAGTACGTCGGGGCTGGGCGCGAGCGCTCGGGCGAGGGCGACGCGCTGTTGCTGACCACCCGACAATTCGTCGGGGTCACGACCGCCGAAATCGGCCAGATCGACCAGTTCGAGGAGCGATCGAACGCGCTCATTGCGCGTCATCGCTCCGGGCGGGTCGCGGAATTGGAGGCCGTAGCCGACGTTTTCCGCGACGCTCATGTGTGGGAACAGCGCGTAATTCTGGAAGACGATGCCGACGTCGCGTTCTTCCGGCGGTACGTCCATCATCTCCCGAGGTCCGAACGTCACCGTGCCAGCGGTCGGTTCCTCGAATCCGGCAATTGCACGAAGCGTGGTCGTCTTTCCACATCCGGACGGTCCAACGAGGGTGAAAAACTCGCCGTCCTCGACATGGAACGACACGTCTTTGAGGGCGGTCACGCCGTCGTACTCCTTTCGAACGTCGGAGAGACGAACGTCAACCACGTTTCCACCTCACGGACCTATCCATTCTCCCACCTCCCGCCGAGACGGTCGATAACGATGAAACTGGCCGCGGTGACCGCGAGTAGAACGGTCCCCATCGCGGTCGCTGGGCCGAGGGTTCGGTTTCCGAGGTATCGCTCGACGGCGACGGGCATCGTGTAACTGCTGCTCCCCGTGGCAAGAATAACTGTCGAGTCGAACTCGCCGATACTGATAGCGAAGGCGAAAGCGGCCCCGGCGGCGAGTCCAACAGCAACTAGCGGGAGTTCGATGTCCACAAGTGACCGGAATCGGGTCGCACCGAGTGCGCGAGCGGATTCGACCATTCGGGGATCGATACCCGACAACATCGGGGCGACGTTGCGTGTGACGAACGGATACGCCGCAACGGCGTGGGCCGCGACGATGGCGATCGCACCACTGACCTGAACCCTGGTTCCCGCGACTGGGACCCCGAAAACCAGTCCGCGAAGCATGCCGAGTCCAACCATTACCCCGCTGACTGCGAGTGGGGCCATCGCTACGGCCTCTATCAGACGGCTATCCCATGTTCGAGAAAGCACTGCAATCACGACACCCATCGGAAGCGCGACGAGCAGGGTGCCCAGTCCGAACACTAACGAGTTCTGGACCGCGACACCGGGTTTCGTCTGGAAGGACGCCCCGGAAATTTGTCGCGTTACGAGAAACTCATAGTATCGAAGCGTGAACCCGCTCGGGCCCGTCACGCTTTCGAGGACGGTGCTGAGCAACGGGCCGACGAAGACGACGATGACGACGGCGGAGTAGACCAGCACGCCCACACGTTCGAGTGATTCTGTCGAGCTATCGACGCCTGAAAACACACGTTTTCGAGCGAGCGGACGATTCGCTCGGGTCGCGGCGGTTTGTCGCGCTTCGTAGCGAAGGTAGCCATAGGTCAACACCAAGGACAGGGAGGTTTCGAGAACTGCAAGGACCGCAGCCTCCGAATAGTCCAGATCACGAACCAGTGCGTAAATCCACACCTCGACGGTTTGGAACTCGAAGCCACCAAGCGCGAGTACGATTGGGAACGACATGAACGTGAAAATGAACGTGAGAAGCGCGCCCGTTAAAATCGCCGGGAGAAGTTGCGGAATCAGCACGTCTCGAAACGCCCGAAAACGGCTTGCGCCGAGGCTGCGGGCAGTCTCGACTTCTCGAGCATCCACGCTCTCCCACGCTGCGTTCGTGATCCGGGCGACCAGTGGCGCATTGTAGAACGCATGTGCGACGATGATGGCGGGCAGATTGTAAAGGAGGGAGTATGGTCCGACTCCAACGACACCGAGCAGATCGTTAAGCAATCCGCGCTGGCCGAACATCGCGACGAAGCCGATGGCGACGAGAATCGACGGCATGACGAACGGAACGATGGTCAGCGACCGAATCGTTCGCCTGCCGGGGAATTCGTAGCGCGAGAGAATGTATGCGCCAGGCAATCCGAGGGCGACGCTGGCAAGCGTCGAGAGAAACGCTTGCCACGCGGTAAAGGCGAAGATCTCGTTGACGTAGAACCGATCAGTAAGAACGGCCGAAAAGGCATCGACACCACCGGCATCCGCAAAAACGATGGCGACCGGGAAGTAAAAGAGGACGATCAGGACGGCGCTGGTTACGACTCCGAGAAGTGCGAGTGCGTGTCGTTCCAGCCAGTGCCAGATACCCATTCAGTTAGTTGCGATCTGCCGTGCCCATTCGTCAACCCATCCTTCGACGTTGCCTTTTAACTCGTCATAGGAATAGGTAATCGCTTTCTCGGGTGCTTTCGCATATTTCTCGAACTCCTTGCCGGGATCGGCCCAGTCAGTAGCCGGGAATTGGACGTTGAGGGTTGGAATCTTCGACTGAACCTTCTTCGAGAGCATGAATTCGAGAAACGCGTTCGCTAACGTCGGCGTATCCGTATTGGCGAACTTCGCCATTCCTTCGGGATTCGCGTAGCCCTGTCCGTTCAGGAAGCCGATTTGATGCTTTTGCATGTCCGCACCGGAGCGATTGGCGTACACCTGGTCCGTGGAATAGGAGACGACGATAGGTCGTTCGCCGTTCGAGTAGGCGGTGTAGGCCGCATCCCACGACCCGAGGATTTGCACGTCATTTCGTTTCAACTGCGACCAGTAATCGAGATATGCGTCCGGTCCTTTCTCGTAAATCGTCCAGAGCAGGAAGGCGCGGCCGGTAATCGCCTGCTGAGCGTTTTCGGTGATGAGGGTACTCTCGAACTTCGGCTTGGTCAATGCGTCGAACGTTCCGGGGTTCTCGACTTCGTGTCCGTTGTAAACGAGACTGATGTAACCGGTGTCGTACGGAACTGCTCTCCGTTTCGGGTCGAACTTCAAATCATCCTTGACGTGGCCGTAGTTCGATAAGGAGTCGGCGACGGGGGTGAACAGCTGTTTTCCGCCGAGCTTGTCGTCGATAGTGATGAGATGATCGACGTTCAGCCCGACATAGACGTCGGTGTCGATATCGACGCCCTGTGCCCGCCGTTGGATGAAGTAGTTGACCTCGTTTTCGGGCGTCTGCCATTCGAGCGTCGCCTTGGGATACTCTTTTTCGAACGCCGTTTTCAACCATTTCCCGGGAGATGAACTCGGAGCGTCCACGAACGCGCTATACGTTGCGACCTTGAGCGTGCCACTCAGTTCAGTCTGGGCAGTCGTGTTAGCGGTCGTTCCCGAGGTCCCGGAGTCCGACGTACCGGAGCTATCGAGACAGCCAGCGAGACCGGCGAGAGCGGTACTTCCCGCCGTGAGGAACGTTCTTCGATTCATTACTCGGTGGTTATAGTCGGTGATACTTAACGGACGTGATGTTCAAATCGTCGAAAAAAGGGTGGGGTTAGCGATGAATGAATCGACTATTGCGATATGAAGTCCGGATGGATAAGGAATTACACACTGACAAGGGAGACTTCGAGGAGGTTGAGGTTCGTACTGAAATAGGTAGGGTCGCCACCCAACCGAAATCGACCACCAGTGAGGAGGAACCGGCGCGTGAAAATGAACGTGTAAACCGGCGTTTCGTGAAATCCATAACTAATAACGAATCCGTTGTAATCGTCCGGTTGAGAGATCACCTGCACGCCGTCCGGTGGCTCATCCAAAATCTTGACTGTTATCATGGCGGGGAGGCTTCCCAGAATGCGAAACGGGACGTTCGGATAGTAGTCCCTGGCGAATAGCAATGCAGTTCCCGATGAGGCACCAGTTTCCGACTGTCGGGCGAAAACGTGGCGGCTAGATTCTCCGGATGATTCGCGTGCTCGTTCGATCTCGTTGTCCATAGTTTTCAGTCGGGTTTCGGATATCGAAACGGGTCACTATCCCAGTACTCGTACGGTTTTTGTCCGAAAAATGAACGTGAAATCACGTCGTTCTTCAACCAACACAACAGCGAATCGCTCAGTTTCCGCTGCTTCGAAGTGTCGTGCTGAGCAGGTTGAGTTCGCTGCTGAAGATGGTCGCGTCACCGGCGAATCGACGACGGTCGCCCCTGCTGAGGCTCGCACTGCGCGAGAACATGATCGTCGTGATCGCGGCATCTTGACCACCGAGGTCGTAGCGAATGACCCAGCCGTTGTATTCGTCAGGCTGGCTGATCTCGGGCACGTCGCCGCCGCCGGGACGCTCGAGCAAACTGATGGTCGTTGACGCTTCGAGGCTGTTGGTAACGCGGAACGGAACGTTCGGGTGGTAGTCGTACGTGTAGACCAGCACCGAATTTCCGTCCTGCGCGGCAGCGGTTCCGGCACTACCGAGACCCAGCGCGAGCGCACCCGTCGCGAGTGCGCCCTTCTTCATGAACGAGCGTCGTTCTTCCGATTCGACGTTTTCTGTGTCTTGTTGTTTCTTCTCGGTCATCCCTTTCCCCCTCCCGGGGTGACAGGCTATAGGCCGGAGCCTACGATAAAGGGGTTCCACTGTTTCGCTGGCCAATGGAAAACTATTCTCGTTAGGTTCACACCAGCAATCGTCCGCATCGGACCGGTCCCCTCCAGTGTAGTTCGTTACCGAGACGTCTCAAGTCGTTTCCAGCGGGTAACGATCAAAACTACTGCACCGTCGTGTTGCGGTTTCGTCCAGACTCGTTCCGAGGCGCAAAAACGACTACCGAGAAACGTGTAAAAGAACCGTTACGGAGGGGAACGATCATCGTTCATTCCCGAGCGCGACGTTTCGAGGTCCCCACCTTCGTTATTCCACTCGGTGAGACTACCCTCGTAAAACCCGATATCGTCGTAGCCGAGGTGTGAGAGGACGACGTAGGAGTGACTGATTCGTCGAGCAGTGTTGCAGTAGAGAACGACCCGTTTGTTAGGTGTGATGCCGTTCGATTCGAGGATTTCACGGAGTTTATCCGGCGATTTAAGTCCTCTAGTCTCGTCGTCGACGAGATCGAGCCAATCGACGTTGATTGCATTCGGCAGATGGCCCTCGGCGAATTCCTCGGGGTCGCGGGTATCGACGAGGACGGTGTGCGAGTCATCGATAGCTGCCTCGACTTCCTCACGGGAGACCAGTGGCGTGTCGGCCGGATCCTGTACTTGGTACGGTACATTTTCTGGGTCCGGCGCGTTGGTCGTCGTTTCGTGTGCTTTCTGCCACGAACTGAAATCACCGTCGAGCAGGTGGAGGGTTTCGTGGCCGTACAGTTCCGCTGTGACGAGGAATCGCGCCGCGAACACGCCGTGCATGTCGTCATACGCCACGATAGTATCGTCCTCGCTGATACCAGCGTTTCCGAGCAGGTCGGCCCATGGTTCGGAGCTGGGGAGCATTCCCGCGTCGCTCGCATCGGCGGAGCGAAATTTCTCGAATGGGATGTTGACCGCCCCCGGCAGGTGACCGATCCCCTCGTACTCCCACCTATCGCGTACGTCTACGATGTGAACATCGTCCAGTCGCTCTGCGAGCCAGTCAGCGGAGACGACGACGTTTTGCTGCATCGACTCGAACTACCGACGCCAGCGTCTTAGCCCTCCGGGTTACGTCGAATCGGGCAGGTTACCGGAGATTGCGGAAATTGTTTCCGCATTTTCCCATCCGATCCCCTTCAGATAGTCGGCAGGGGAGGAAGAGCACCGAAGCTGGCTGATTTTTGCGGCAAAATACTCCGGAACACTCGACAGAAGGCGGAACCTTCCGGCAGTAACAACGATATAATCGGGGCGTGGAAACGTAGACGTGCATGAGCAACAGTGACTACGCCAAAGACGTGCTCGTTACCGCGGACTGGGTCGAGGACAATTTGGACGAGTTCGAGAGCGACGACCCCGAGTACCGTCTCGTAGAGGTGGACGTGGACACGGAAGCCTACGACGACGCCCACGCCCCTGGCGCAATCGGGTTCAACTGGGAGACACAGCTACAAGACCAGACGAAACGGGACATCCTCGAAAAGGATGACTTCGCTGACCTACTGGGAAGTCACGGTATCACCGAGGATTCCACCGTGGTTCTCTACGGTGACAACTCCAACTGGTTCGCGGCGTACACCTACTGGCAGTTCAAATACTACGGTCACCGTGACGTACGCCTCCTCGACGGCGGACGCGACTATTGGATCGAGAACGGCTATCCAACGACGGACGAAGAACCGGAGTTCTCCGAAGTCGAATACAACGCCCGTGGCCCGTTCGAAGGCATTCGTGCCTACCGCGACGACGTGGAGAAAGCGATCGACCGCGGCGTTCCCCTCGTGGACGTTCGCTCGCCGGAGGAATTCAGCGGCGAAGTGCTCGCACCGCCAGGACTGCAGGAAACCGCACAGCGTGGCGGTCACATCCCGGGCGCGTCGAACGTCTCATGGGCAGCTACCGTCACCGAAGATGGCACCTTCAAAAGTGCGGAGGAACTCCGCGACCTCTACGAAACTGAGGGCGTGACGAACGACCAGGAGGTCGTCGCCTACTGCCGAATCGGCGAGCGCTCCTCGATCGCGTGGTTCGCGCTGTCGGAACTGCTCGGCTACGACAACGTCGTCAACTACGACGGGTCGTGGACGGAGTGGGGCAACCTCGTGGACGCGCCCATCGAAACCGGAAGCGGAAACTGAGCAGTACGCAGTCGAATACCGAATCAGTATTTTCTATCGATGGGAGCAGTCACGAGCGTGTGCTAAAGCGGTATCAGTCCACGAAGTGGGCACCTCCAAAATGAAAACAGCGGTGGAATCGTGAGATGTCACGACGATATATATCGATACAGAGGGATACTAGCAGGAGTTATAGAGACAGCGAGGAATCTCAATATTGTTGCGTCGTCCGGACGCTCCATGAGGCCACAATGACCGGTAGTTTCGATACAATCGACAAATCGGCCGAGCCGAAACAGAGTGCCACAGACCAACAGTCGTTCGAGTTGTCATCCATCGTCGTCGAGTACGACGGCAAACCGAACCGATGTACGATTTATCCGACGGAAGCCACCCGCCTCCAACGGATGGCCAGCTGGATGACCGCTGACGCAGATGCGTTCGTCGCGCTAGACGAGATGTGTTGATCGGCCCTCTTTCTTTCCGGCGTCGGTGATTACAAGCGGGTCGCATCCGTATCGTGCCTCATGAATGCAGACGAGTTCGTCGAAGCAGTCCGCAAAGAAAACGAAACCGCCCTCTCCCGACTCGGTTCGTCGAAGTCGCTCTACGCTACAACCGGAGGCGAACTGGAACCCGATGAGGTTTTTCGTGCCGCCGCCGCTTCCGAGCACGCGGCCGCAGAGACGTTCTCACAGTGGGCCGACGAAGAAACCGACGAAGGCGCGAGCGACCTGTTCGCCAGCATCGCCGAAACTGAAGCGGACCACTACGAAACCGTGGCTGCGAAAGTGGAGGGTCACGAACCGGACGACGTACCGGCCCTCCACGATTATCTTCGTGGATTAGACGATACCCGTGCGCGACTCGGAGGGTTCGTCGGGCGCACGCTGGCGAGCGAGAAATCGAAGACGCAGTTGACCGGCTTTTTCACCGGACAGGCGGACCCCCAGTCGGCGCAGGTGTTCCGCGATTTGAAGGGAGACCTCGAATCGCAGTTGGACGGCGCGGTCGAACTACTCGCCGAACGCTGTGATTCCGATGAGGAATGGGAGCAAGCTAAAGACGCCGCTACTGGCGCGATTACCGCTGCCTACGAAGAGTACACGGAATCGCTGGAAGCGATGGGTGTCAATCCGAAACCAGTCTGTTAAATGGTATTCGGATGGTCAAATCGATCGTTGTGAACCTGATGTAGGAAGGAGGTTTCAGACGCCGCTCACCGTTTCGCGGTGGGCTTTGACGTGGTCGTATGCACTCTCGATACGCTTCGCAGTCTCGTCGTCCACGTCGGATTCGAGTTCCGAGAGCGAGTGCATAATACGGTCGAGTCGGCCGTGATCGGGGCCGTGGTCCGCTTCCGCGAGGTTACGAAGCGATTCGGCCTGGGATTCGAGTCGGTCTTTGACGTCACCGGAGACGTCCGCGCTGGCGTGTTTCAGTTCCTCCGCCGCCTGCACTAGTTCCTCTCGTGGCATGACTGGGAGTACGGGGAGAAGGGAAATAGTGCTATGGGCGAGTGCAAATATGGGAGGGAAATCGCGACGACCGGTTGCACTCGCGAGCGATGTGTTTTACCTGCTCGCAAGCGTTCTATCGCTATGGCTCGGAAACGACATCACCGATGTAACCTCTGTGGGCGCGATTTCGGCGAGGAACGAGAACTCCGGGACCACGTCGAGCGAAGACATCCGAAAGCGGACTACCACTGGTGGGTCGTCGTCGAAGACCCTGGAACCCTTCCATTCGAAAACTGACTCGGACGTGCAAGTAGCACCGTACAACAAGGGGGCAGAACTCCCATCCACCCAGAATGCGGGGAGGCCGCATCCGATTTACAGTGAACGGCACAACCACCAATAACCACTGCTTCGAATATCCAGCTTTTTTATTCGTACCGGAGCGCGTCGATGGGATCGGTACGAGCCGCGCTCCACGCGGGGTACAGTCCGGCGACGACACCGACGAGGACGCCGACGGCGATCGCGATGGCGAACCACTCCAATGGGAAGGTAAGCGGCACATCAATGTAACCCGCGACGAGATATGCGGTTCCGACGCCGAGCGGCGTTCCCAGCAACGCGCCGAGCAGACCCAACATGACGGCTTCGACGAGGAACAGTTGAATCACGTCATGGCGCTGTGCCCCGACGGCTTTCATGATGCCGATTTCTTTGGTTCGCTCCGTGACGCTCACGAGCATGATGTTGGCGATGCCGATGGAGCCGACGATAAGCGAGATGACGGCGATACCGGTCACGAAGCCAGTAAGTGTGTTGAGCAGGTCTTGGACTTGCTGGAGCAGTTCTTCGTTCGTCCGAGCCGAAAAGCTGTAGTCCGTCGGCATGAGCGAAACGGCATCCGAATCGGACTCGAGATATCGAAGCATTTCCTCACGAACAGGTTCGACCGTGTCCGGGTCGGACGCCACAACCGTTAGCAGCGGATACACGCGTCTGTTTTCGCCGTCGATGGCGACGCTCGTTTCGTAGAACGGGTCTGTCGGCGTGTAAACCCGTGGCTGAGAAGCGAAGCCTTCGAACGGGCCACGACTCGCAGAGCCGTTCAAAATACCGACAACGGAGGCGTTCACCGCAGAACCGTTCGCTCGGAGGATAGCAATCGAATCGCCGACAGAGACGTTCCGATCGAACTGGGTAGCCGCAGCGGTGTTCAAGACGACTTCGTTCGCACCACTGCTGAACGCGGTTCCGGATTCGAACTCCGCGCCGTCGAAATACGCGGGAGTGATGGCGACGACGTCGCTCCGGGCCACGGTATCGTTGCCGTACCGAAGTCCCGAGATCGGAACACTCCCGCGCGGGATGACGCTCTCGACGCCATCGATGGCTTGAAGCCGGTCGATATCTCGGTCGGAAAAAACGGGTTGTGCGCCCGCGCCGGGCGCACCCTGTTGTCCTTCGGGTCCGACCCAAACGTAGATCTGCTGGGCTTCCTCGCCGCCCACATCGCCAATGATGGAAGCCTGTACGCTTGCACCCAGCGTTGCGAGGGCGATAACGGCCGCGACGCCGATTATTACGCCAAGTGTCGTCAGGGACGAGCGCAGTTTGTGGCCGCGGATGGAGCGCCAACTCATGCGAAATACCTCGCGCGCGTCCATCAGTCGTGCTCCCCGGCTCTCTCGGTCGTCGTGCGGGCCGCAGTCATACGAACGTGAACGGAGCACGACCCCAAAATCCTACCGCCGACACAGTGGGGTTCGCAAATGGAGTTTCCGTCGATTGCTATCGCTCGACGGAATCGAGAGGGCGCATGCGTCGGCGGGTCTGAGGCTACGTCCGAAGGCGTGCCGACTGTCACGCGGGGGATGACCGAGCGAACGACAGTGAGCAAAGGAATCGACTGGGGAGGCGTTTGGGCGATCACTGTGGCGAGAACTGGTGTTGGCAACTGCTACGGTCGGAACTTTCAAAGACGGTGAGCAGTTGCCGACTCCGAATGAGGCCTTCGACAGCGTTTCGCCCTTTTGCGGTGGTGCATATCTTCGAATTTTTCTCCGGGCTTCGCTCGCCGCAGACTTACCACGGAGCCACATCCACACCTTCCCCTCACAAACCTTTTTCCGATATACACGAAAACCCACTCCAAGGATGAAATCGACCGGCGGAAGCGACGAGGCGAAGAGAAACGCGGGCGAGAGCGCTGCCGAGGCAGTCGAAGACGAAATGGTCGTCGGACTAGGGACGGGAAGCACGACGGCGCACGCGATTCGAGCCATCGGGCGCGCAGTGGACGCCGGACTCGACGTACGAGGAGTTCCGACCTCGTTCCAATCGCGTCAACTGGCTCGTGAGGAGGGTATTCCGTTGACCGACCTCGATTCGGTTTCGGCCATCGACCTCGCGATCGACGGGGCAGACCAGTTCGCCGGGGCACACCTCATCAAGGGTGGTGGAGCAGCCCACGCCCGCGAGAAGGTCGTCGACAACGCGGCGAGTCGGTTCCTCGTCGTCGCGGACCCGAGCAAGGCGGGCGAATATCTGAGTCACCCGATACCTGTCGAAGTACTCCCTTCAGCACGGACGGCGGTGGCCGCCGACGTGCGGGAACTGGGCGGGAGTCCCACGCTCCGCGAAGCAGAGCGCAAAGACGGCCCAGTCGTGACCGATAATGGCAACCTCGTCCTCGATTGTGCGTTCGGCGAGATTCGGTCACCCGACGAACTGGCGACGGGCCTCGCTTCGATTCCCGGCGTGGTGGAACACGGCCTGTTCGTCGGGATGGCGGACGAGATACACGTCGGTACCGACGACGGCGTCGAGGTTCGTGAGTTGTAGATGGTTTTGGCGGGGAGACTGCGAAGACAGCAGATGCTGGGCGGCAGCGGATAAATGGAAGGAAGGTTCGTATTTTACAGGTCGCGCGGCTGGACCGTCTTCCGGTCGTTCTCTTCGGCGCGTCGGGCGGCGTCGTCGAGAAGCTCAGCGACTTCCTCGTCGAGTGCATCGTAGAAGTCCGATGCAACGTTTTTGTCGTCGAGCTGTTCTTTGACAGCGGCTTTGACAATAAGGTCTGCCATACAACATCGACGTTCCGTAGCCCAGTTAATAAAGCTTCCCAAATTATACGGAAAAGCCCCACGAGTAGAAGAATCCGACCGGCTCTGCCCACCTGGCCAAAACTTTTAAGTTAAGGAACGTAGAGAGGGATGGGACGATAAACGGGAGTAGGAGGAGCACAGAAGGGTGCATATGCGGGAATTACTCGAAGCGGTCGCGGAGGGCGAGGTAACTGTTTCCGAAGCGGAGTCGATGCTATCCGGATACGCGACAACCGAAGCAGGGCGGTTCGATGCCGCCCGAGAGACGCGCAGAGGCGTTCCTGAAGCGATTCTCTGTGACGGGAAGACACCGGACGAAGTGGCGACGCTCGCCACGATTGCAGTCGAAACGGCAGGTAGAGCATTGATCACGCGCGCGAGCGACGAACAGATACAAGCAGTCCGTGCGCGCCTCGCGGAGGAGCATCCGGACGCGAACGTCCGCGTGCGCGAACGCGCTGATGTGCTTGTCGCGCACGCCGTAGGCTTCGACCGACCCGAACTCGACGTCACGGTCGGCATCGTCAGCGCGGGCACGAGCGACGCGATTCCGGCCGGAGAGGCCGCAGTCGTCGCCGAGGAGATGGGTGCCACCGTCGAGGAACTCCATGACGTGGGCGTCGCCTCGCTCGTACGCGTGTTAGACGAGGTGGATGCCCTGCGCGCTGCAGACGTGCTCGTCGTCGCTGCCGGGCGCGAGGGCGCGCTTCCGACCGTCGTGGCGGGGTTGGTGGACACCCCCGTCATCGGACTCCCGGTCTCGAACGGCTACGGTCATGCCGGGCAGGGGTCGGCTGCACTTTCGGGGATGTTGCAGTCATGTACCGTCCTCTCGACAGTGAACATCGACGCCGGGTTCGTGGCTGGTGCACAGGCCGGTCTGATAGCGCGCGCTGTCGATGCGGCGCGGGAGTGAACGGATGAAGAAGTAAACGGAAGTTGATACTCAGGCGGACCGCGTCCTATCGTCCCTCCCTTGGCGACGAGCGCTAACCGCCGTGAGCGGGAGGAAAATCACGAGGAGGACCGCCAATCCGATGGTGGCGAACTCCAATCCGAAGAACTCGGTGACGGCGAGATACGCCCAGAACAGCGCGTATCCAGCCCACGTGGCGAGAACGATTAGCGGTTTGTCTTGGACGTGCCAACCGTAGAGAATGACAAGTTGTGCGACGAAGCTGAACGCCGCGAAACCCACGAGGAGGAAATCCATTGCTCCCACACTCGGGTCTACTTCACATAGTTGTTAGGTTTTCAATGGTCTTCGAGGGAGAAGTAGTCGAATTTCGTCGGAGGTCTGAATTCTCCGGTCGAGAGTCAGGGGTCATTGGAATGGAACGCTGAGAGGGCAGTTGCTAAGGGAAAACGACCGTACCGCGCGCGAACGGGCAGCCGGAACCGCACGGCCACCACTGCGCACGGTTTCGTCAGACTCCGGTTTGGCCGACTGCAGAGCTTTACTCGGCAATTTCACCGTTCGCTTTCGAGGTTGCTTTGAAACCCCACTCTCGTCGCGCAACCGGTCGAGTAGTCGGCCTGCTGGTTGCCGGGAAGACAGGCGAGCGAAAACGAGACGGAAAATCGGAGCACTCAGTTCGAGACTTTGATCTTCGCTTCCGCGCCCAACGCTTCGACCACCAGTTCAGCAACGTCTACGATTTCGATGTCGTCCTCATAGCCGCCCGTTTTTCGCCCGTCTTCGTACATTGTCATGCACATCGGACAGGCGACGACGAACTTTTCGACGCCGCTTTTGGCGTCGGTATCTTCGAGTGCCTCCCGAATGCGCTCCTCACTGGGTTTGGAATCCTCCTCGAAGTCCATCCAGAGGCCGCCACCCCCACCACCACAGCAGAAGGAGTTGGCACGGTTGCGCGGCATCTCGTCCAGCGTACAACCGGTGCCTGTGACGATTTCTCGGGGTGCTTCGTACTCGTCGTTGTAGCGCCCGAGATGGCATGGGTCGTGATACGTGACGGTGTAGTCGAGTTCGTTCCCGGAGAGGCCCATCCGGTCCGACTGAAACAGTTCCTCGACGACCTGCGTGTAGTGGTACACCGGCGCGTCGAACTCCTCGGCCATCTCCGGATACTCGTTTTTGAAGGTGTTGTAGCTGTGCGGGTCGGTACAAACGATTTTGTCGAAGTCGCACTTTTCGAACGCCGCGACGTTGTCCTCGACCAGCATCTCGTACAGGCCCTCCTCACCGACTCGGCGCACATCGTTGCCGTCGTTTCGCTCTTCCTCGTAGAGGATACCGTAGGAGACACCCGTCTCGTGGAGGATGGTCGCCAGCGAGCGCGCGACGCGGCGGTTGCGCTCGTCGTAAGATGGGTAGTCGCCGACGTACCAGAGGAACTCCACATCCTCGTCGCGGGCGTCCGGAATCTCGAAGTCGAGTTCCTCGGTCCACTCCGGACGACGACGTTCGGGATCCCCGAACGCGTTTCCGTTCTGGAAGACGTTCATCATCGCGTCCTGCACGTTCACGTCCATCTGGCCGGACTCGGTGAGTCGACGGTTCATGTCCGTGAACGACGTGAGGTGTTCGATATCGACCGGGCAGGCATCCATACAGGCCATGCAAGCCATACAGGACTCCATCGTTTCGCTGTCGATGACGCTCGCGCCGCCGTCCGCGATGATCGGTTTCTCGTCGGTGACACCGGCGTCGAGGTTCTCACGGTACTGTTTCAGGTCGAGAATCACGTCACGTGGGTCGAGTGGCCGACCCGAGGCGTTCGCGGGACACACCGACGAACAGCGACCACATTTCGTACAGGCGTCCTGGTCGAGCAGTTGTCGCCACGAGAAGTCGTCGATGCTGCTCGCACCGATTTCGTCCGGGCTCGCATCCGAGGGGACACCGGGAAGTCGCTTGCCAGCCTTCTCGTCGTGGGTGACGACGTTGGCGAACGACGACAGCATGTGGAACGGTTTCGCGTACGGGATCGCTGCGACGAAGACGAGCGCGATGAGCGCGTGTGACCACCACGTGACCGGGTACCACGCGGTCGCCATCGCGGGCGTGACACCCACCGATTCGAGGACTAGTTTGACGAACCAACCGACGAAGCTCACCGTCTCGAACGAAACGTCTCGAGTCGCACTCGTACCGAGGATTCGGAACCCTTCGGTGATGTAACCGCCGACCCCGAGCAGGAACAGCGTCCAAATGAACAGGTCGTCCTCTCGACCGGTGTGTTTCCCCCAGAGACGTTCGTTTCGAACCCAGTAGCGCCGGTAGATCGCCATCCCGACACCGACGACGAAGAGCAGTCCCATTGCATCCATCACGAGCGAGTAGGCGAGGTAGAAGTTACCCACGAAGAAGGATTCCTCGTTTCCGAGGACGTAATGGGTGAATTTTCGATAGCCATCCATATCGATGGCGAGAATCGTCGTTCCGATGAGCAGGGTCAGAAAACCCCACAAGATGAACGAGTGCATCAACCCACCGTAGAGGTCGCGGTTGAACTGTTTCTCGTTCGATATCACGACTTTCGCCGCGTGAGTGATTCGACCCGGAAGATCGTCGAGTCGCTCGAACCAATCCTCCGTCCCGTCAGTGTACCGCGAGAAGCGGTTGTACACACCGAACAGGAAAATGAAAACGGCGACCGCGGCGAGGAAATAAAAGAGTACCTCGCCGACGAGCCCGATCCTCCAGAACGTCGGACGCGTCGTGCCCGCCGCCTGTGCAAGCGCGAAGATTTGCATGTTTTATCAGGAGGAGACGACTTGCTTAAATCTTGCTTCCCGTCCATCACCTTGCCGTCATGCGAGAACGAAAAACAAGTTTGCAATTTATACGAATGACCAGCCGAAGAGCACACAGACGAGACAGAAAATCGGCACGTCGCTGCGAGAAACCGATAGCAGGGGAAGGGTTGGATTCCATGCAAAACAGCGAGCACGAAGGGCGAGTGAAAAGGTGTCCGCGCGTGAGAACGCTCGGGTCAACCCTGCCGACCCGATGATTTCCATTCGTTCCGTGAGTGCGCGTTTCTCTCCGAGACGAGACTTCATAGCCTCTCGAATCGCACGAAGATCCGACTGTAAGACCGGGAAAAACCGAAAGACGAAGGCGACACCCATTCCTAAAAATTGACCGGCGCGGCCGGGAACGAGCCACTGAATCGCCGCCCGTGACTCCCGAACAGGCGTCGTCCGGACGTAGGCTGCGCTGACGCATAGAACGAGACAAACGCGATAGCTGGCCAGTGCGGGCGCGACGATCTTGCCCGGAACTATCCACGGCGGTCCGAGCGTGAGAGTTGCAAATAGAGGTCCGCCAAGCAAAAACGGAAAGACGTACCGGAACTCGCGAATCACCCAAAACGGCGGTGTACCTGCCCAGAAAAACACCGCCGCGACCAGTGCACTCAGCATCGCGAGCCCACGCGGTGTCGTATGTGCAAACGCGGCGAACGCGAAGGCAGTCTGAAAGAGGAGTTTCACTCGAGGATCGAGACCTTCCGCGAACGATCCGGTTGCGCGATACGCCAACGTCATGGTAGCTGAATACCGAGTTCGGCGATATCGGATGCGACCTCGTCTGGTTTTCCATCGACCGCGACCGATCCACCACGCAGCGCGACGATTCGGTCGGCGAGCGACCAAACGTCCCGGAGGTCGTGCGTGACGACGACGAATCCGGTCCCTTCGGCGGAACAGTGTTCGAGATGAGCGACGACGGAATCACGTGCTGGCGCGTCCAGTCCGGTGAACGGTTCGTCCAGCACGAGGTGGGCCGGTTCCATCGCCAACGCACCTGCGATAGCGACACGCTGACATTCGCCGCCCGAAAGCGAATCGATTCGGGCATCTCGTCTGCCTTCCATCCCGACCGCGGAAAGGGCAGTTTCGACACGGCGGTCGATTTCCTCGTGTGAGAGGCCGAGATTTTCGGGACCGAAAGCCACATCCGCACCAACGGTCGCCGAGACGAAGGTATCGCGGGGATGTTGAAACACCATGCCGACGCTCGTTCGTGCGGCTACGAGGTCGTCTTCGATGGACATCCCATCGACCAGGACATCCCCGTCATCGGGCGTGAGTAAGCCATTAAAATGCCGGACGAGTGTGGTCTTTCCGCTCCCGTTCGGTCCCGCGACGACGACGAACTGTCCGTCGGGAATCGTGAGGGAAACGTCGTCGAGTGCGGTCGTATCACCGAAACGATGAACCAGACCTCGTGTCGATATCATTCGGCGGTAATGCGGTCGCTTCGAACGATACCGACCGCGGCGGCGATTTTGAACGCCTCGAAAGGGATGAACGCGACTGCCGAGAGCATGAACGCCTCGGTCAATCCGTAGTTTCCGACGTACGAGAATCCGAGCGTCCCGAAGGCGTAGATGATGACGGTTCCGGCGACCAGTCCAGCGACGAGTCGAAAGACGTTCACTCGTTTCGGGTCACTGAGCGTCGTACTGCCGTGGACGACGACACCGATCACGAAGGCGGCGACGGGATACGAGAGCAAATAGCCACCGGTCAGTCCGACCAGTTCGACGAAGCCCGCGGAGCCGCCGGCGAAGACGGGCGCGCCGACCGAACCCGCGACGAGGTAGAGAACCATCGACGCCGAGCCCCAGAGTGGACCCAGGAAGATTCCGGCGAGGAACACGCCGAGTACCTGCAAGGTGATGGGTATCGCCGGTGCGAGTGGGTTGGGGAACGATACCTGTGCGAACGCGCCGATAACCGCCGCGAACAGCGCCGTTCGCGCGATGTTTCCGACGGTCTGTTCGCCGACCAGTTCGACCGAGCCGGTTTCCGTTGACATGGAGAATCGTCGCTCGTCAACCAGTAAGATACCTTCGGTTGACGGGATAGTAGTTGATTCAGATGACAGTTTGGCGTGACTGGCAGTTGAAGAAAAATTTCACGAGCCGCCCAACAGGTTTTTATATTATCACAGCATCAGGTACGCGCCATGGATAAGAAAACTGAGGAACTCCGAGACATTTTCATGGATGTGACCGACGAGGAGACGGTTACGGAAAAGCAGGAGGAGACACACGGGTCGCTTAGCTCGGAGGAGAAGGTAGACGAACGACTGCGCGAGGTAATAGAGGAGATGCGCGGGCAGTACGATTTCGGTACATCGCTCACCGACGAGGAACTGGTGACCGTCGTCCGACAATTCTCTGCGGGCAACAATGACGACGAAATCGCGGACGAACTGGGAGACGATTCGCTCGCCGAAACCGTCTCTCGAGCGCGAATCGACCTCCATCTCTTCCGTGAGTCCGACACCGATGCACCGTTCGAGATTGCGGACCTCAAAGATTGCCTCGTAGACGAGATGAGCGTCACCGACTGTGCCGCCAGGCTCGATGCGAGTGAAGCCACTGTTCGGCGGTACCGGCAGGTCATCGAGGCGAAAGACGAAGCACGGTCGGTCAACCAACAGTATATCAACGAGTTCGAGAACATTCTCCAAGACCGAGAACTATCCGACCGGATGACACAAGACATCCAGCAGGACGGATTGGACGACGCGACGGAGGGGATGGAGACGAACGTTTCCTTCTAACCCACCTTTTCGCTACCGCCTTTTACGACGGTCGAAGGCCAGCGTCCGGCCGAACCGACCGGACACTGGCTGTCTCCCTGTAAAAGCTGGACCAAAAGCACTGCGTCACCCCCTCAGTCGTGCCTTCGGCACTCCTTCCGGGGTTTCTTGGTGCCCGCTCGCTCCGGCGTCGGTCGCGGTGAGTTCGCTGGCTGCTGTGTCGAGTGCTGATTTCCGGGAAGTGGTCAGGAGGCGGATTACTGTCGATCGTGTCGTCTGCACTTGCAGAGTGGTCAGTTCGACGAAAGCGTATCGAACATATCGAGAGCACTCTTCATGACATCTTCCCCGTATTCGATTCGCTCGTGCGCTCGATCAAGACGTTCGACCCTTACTCCGCACTCGACTCGACGCCCTCTTCTACCGAATCCGATTCGACCTCGTAGTCTTCGAGACGCTTGATTCGAGCCTTCATGATACGGGTGTTTTCCACCTGTTCGACGTGGAGGCGCACGCCCTCGTAGTCGATGTCCTCGCCTTCCTCCACGAGCCTGCCCGCACGGTTGAAGATGAACCCGGCAATCGTCTCGAACTCCTCACCCTCCGGCAGATCGATGTCCATCGCATCGTTCACTTCGTCGATGTTGACCTCGCCGCGAACGATGACCGTGTCGTCGTCGATATACTCGATCGGTTCCTCTTCCTCCCCGTCGAGGATCTCACCAACGATTTCCTCGACCATGTCCTCCATGGTGACGAGTCCTTCCGTGGTTCCGAACTCGTCGATGACGATGACCATCTGCATCCGGTTTTCGCGCATTTCGGTGAGCAGTTCGTCCACGTTTTTGCTCTCGGGGACGTGAAGCGTCGGCTGAATCAGATTGCTGAGTTTGAGGTTGTCACCGGCTTCACTGTAGTCCTTCTCGCGCACGAGGTCGCGAACCGTGACGATGCCAATGACGTTGTCCAGGCTCCCTTCGTACACCGGCACACGCTCGTGACCCGCCTGAACGAGGGTTTCGATCGCCTCGTCGATTTCCGCATCCTGTGGTACGGCGGTCATATCCAGACGAGGAGTCATCACCTCCTTCGCGATGGTGTTGTTGAACCGAAATATCCTGTCCAGCATCTCGCGTTCGTCCTCCTCGATGACGCCTTCGCGCTCACCCGTCTGAATCATGTCCTGGATTTCGTCGCGCGTGACGTACGACGTCTCGATCGCCGACCGGCCGCCGGTGACGCGGTTGATGGCGCGGGTGAGATAATCGAACAGGACAACGAGCGGGAGGAGGAGGTATTCGGAGTACTTGAGCGGCTTTGCAATTCTGAGCGCCCATGACTCCGTATTTTCGACCGCGTAGGACTTCGGTGCACTCTCGCCGAAGAGCAGCACGAGCGACGTGATGCCGAACGTCGAGACGAGGACGGCGATGCCGGGATTGTCGAGATACAGTCCGACGAGCGCCGTGGCCAGCGAGGACATCGCGATGTTGACGATGTTGTTGCCGACGAGAATCGTCACGAGCAGACGATGAGGGTCGCTTTTGAGGGAATCGACGGTTTTTGCGCCATCCACACCGTCTTCCACGAGCGCCTCGACTCGATGCTTCGCGAGCGAGAACATCGCGATCTCCGACGAGGAGAAAAAAGCAGACAGGCCGAGCAGAACGATAATTGCGATGATTCCACCCCACTGAATAATCGAATCGGAGATTGGAACGCCAAACATACTATCGGGTGGAGCAGTCTGCGCAAGGACGACCAGTATCGGGGAGAGTGTCATTCAATAACCCACCTTGAGCGTCAGCGGGATTAACTCTTTATTCTTTTGCTGAGGGACATTACGGGTGAAACTGCCGCGAGCGAAGCCCTTACGGGTATTTCGTTCTAATTCGTGCCCATGAGCGTCGAGACGACAGAACCGGCAATCACACTGTATCGATTGCAAGCGTGTCCCTACTGCGAGCGTGTGGTTCGAAAGTTACAGGAGTACGACCTCCCCTACCAGTCGCGATTTATAGAGCCGATGCACTCCGACCGAAACGTCGTCAAGCGCATCAGTGGGAAACGAACCGTTCCCGCCATCGTGGACGAGAACACGGGTGTGACGATGAGCGAGAGCGCGAACATCGTGGAGTACCTCGAAGGCACGTACGGGGGCGAAAACTGATGGCCGACTTCGATGTCGTGGAACTCGGCGAAGCGAACCACCCCGAAGTCGGGGAGACGGCGCCGGACTTCACGCGGCCGCTTGTCAACGAGGAGTTTTGGGAGGATACGGCTCTTTCGGATATAACCGACGAGGGAGCGACATTGCTCGTATTCTACACCATGGATGGCGGGTTCCCGGCGACGTACATTTGGAACGAACTACGTGAGCGGGCGTGGGACGAGACCAACGACGTTCAAATCGTTGGGCTGTCGATTTCGACGCCGTACGAGCACAAAACGCTCATCGAAGAGCGCGAAATGGATTACCAACTGTTCAGTGATCCGGGCAATGAAGTTGCGGAGAAGTACGGCATTAGCTTCGATATGGATGGGATGGCTGGCATCAGTGAGCCTCGACCAGCCGTCTTTTTGCTAGATGAAGGCGGAATAATCGAATACGCGTGGGTAGCAACGGAGTGGCCCGACTTCCCGGATTACGACGAAATCGAGCGTGCTATCGAAGACCGATAGCGAAGAACGAAAGCCATCATACGCCCAATTTTGGAGCGATATTCGTTTGAAGAGAAGAAATAAAACCCAGTCGTTTTCAGACATTACTATACAATAAAATATATTTCCATAATATTTATATCAGTATCAGAGAAGGTAAGAAATTATTAAAACTACCAAGTAGATATTGTTGGTTGAGGTTAAATAGATGGGAAATAAACTGACCCGACGGCAGATACTGAAAGGAACAGGCGCAGCAATCCTCGGCACGGCAGGCGTGACAGCAACCACCAACACGGCCGCCGCGCACACCATTGGGACTGCATCCTACACGACAGACAATCTCAACGTCCGCAGTGGCGTCGGCACCGAAAACAGCGTCGTCGCTACCGCCGAGAAATACACTGGAATGCACACCGTTGACGGTCCGTGGAACGAAGACGGCTATACCTGGTGGGAAGTCGAAACCAACGGCGACAGCGACAACGGTCGAGTCCGCGGCTATGCAGTAGAACAGTACCAGGCTCATGCTGACTTCTCGTTCCCGGCAACGGGATACGTCTCCTCGGACTACGGCCAGCGGTCAAGCGGGTTCCACGGCGGCGTTGATATCGCCAACGACACCGGTACGTACATCTACTCCTCACGCGCCGGTACCGCTTATACGCGCTACGAAGCAGGCGGCTGTGGGAACTACATCGTTATCGACCACGGTGGAGGTTACGAAACCCTCTACTGCCACCTGAACGATTTCGCCGTGTCGAACGGCGAGTACGTGGGTCGCCACGAGCACATCGGTTACATGGGAAGTACCGGTAACAGCACCGGTCCGCACGTCCACTTCGAAGTCAACTACAACAACGAAGAGCAGTTCGTCACCGGCGACCAGGGCGAAGAAGTGTATGCCAAGTCAGGAATGCCGAAAAACTACAGCGGAATCTAAACGTCGTTCAACGAATTTCAACTTTTTTCGAACGCCGACAGTCGTAGTTCAGTAACGGTCGAGAGCATACAACTGACTAGGTGGCTAACCGGTACCGGTAAAAGTTGTCAGTATTAGAAAACAGCTAGCAACTAGAAACTTGTTTATCGGTTGCCTGTGGGTGATTTTCCGCTTTTGGATAGAGATATCGACAGCTAAATTGCAGAGTAGATTTTGAGATATAAAAACTTAAATTTTAGAATTCATCATTAATCGATGGAGTTCCAAACAATGTCAGACAAGTTCAGCCGACGGAAGTTCCTCAACGCATCAGGTAGCGCAGTCCTTGGCGGGACGGTGCTCGCCGCATCGACCGACAGCGCAGCGGCGCACTACACCGGCCTTCCGATTTATACGACCGACAACCTCAACGTTCGAAGTGGACCGGGAACGAACTACGGTGTCGTTGCAACTGCCGAGCAGTATACTGGCGGTTACATCATCGACGGACCCGTGAACAGCGACGGCTACACGTGGTGGAAAATCCAGTTCAACGGCGACGGCAACAACGGCCGAGTGACTGGTTGGTCCGTGGAACGGTACACTGCGCACGCCGACTTCTCGTACCCAGTCGTCGGACAGGTGAGCCAAGAGTACAAGAGTGGCCACGCCGCACTCGACATCGCCGCCGACACCGGAACGCCCGTCGTTGCCTCCCGTGAGGGAACCGTGGACGTGACCGGCTACGAATCCGGAGGGTGCGGCTACTACATCAAAGTCGGCCACGGTGCTGGCTACCAGACGATGTACTGCCACCTGAGCGATATCCACGTTTCCGAAGGCCAGAGCGTCGGCCGTCACCAACACATCGGTGACTGTGGTAGTACCGGGAACAGCACCGGGCCCCACGTCCACTTCACCGTCGAGCAGAACGGAGCACACCAATACGTCGCCGGCGACTTGTACGACGAAATCGACGACAAGACGGGTATCGCGAAGAACTACAGCGGTATCGGGTCGTTCTAACGTCCGCGTACCGGTAGTCGGACTAAACCAGTTCATTTGTTTTTCGCGATGGAGCACTCCCCATAATCCTCACACCGATAGCGATCGAACAGGGAGTGAGCGATTTATACGATCTTTTTCAAAAATCCACGACGCTACGTTTTTTTCATACGGTACCCGAGGAGTGAACATGGACGACATAGAACAGGCAGTAAGCGCCATCCAAGACGGAAATCTCGTCGTCTATCCCACCGAGACGGTGTACGGTCTCGGTGCAGACGCACTCGACCCAGACGCAATCGAGCGAGTGTTCGAGGCGAAACGACGGGCGCGGGAAAAACCGATTTCACTCGCAGTGCCGGACGTGGACACCGCACTCTCACACGTTCGACTGACGGAGCGAGAACGGGAGTTCATGGACGAGTTTCTGCCAGGGCCGGTAACCGTTCTCTGTGAGAAACGGGACTCCGTCCCGGATGTACTCACGGCTGGTCGCTCACGGGTCGGTGTCCGGATCCCCGACCACGAGCGAGCGTTGGAACTGCTCCAGCACGTCGCTCCGATTACCAGCACGAGCGCGAACGTGAGCGGGCGAGCGAGCGTGACGCGCGTCAGCGACCTCGATACAGAAATTCGAGAGGCGACTGCTGTCGTCATCGACGGCGGCGAAACCGGTGGAACCGGAAGCACCGTCGTGAATGTCGAACGATCGACTATCGTTCGGCGTGGCGAACTCGCCGACGAAATTGAGGCATGGTTAGCCGCCGAGGAGTGACCGAAGCGACCGAGTTTTCACGCCACACTCGGTTCGGTAGTCGCAGGATTCACATTTCGACCGATTTTTCAATCGCGGTGGTGGGCCATCGATAGCACGAGCAGTACGGAGTGCGCGGTGATAGGCGGCCTTGCGCCGGGTTCCGAGTAGGAGTTCGCGGACGATGCCGTATGCAGGATATTCGACGAACGCACGTTCGACGGCTTGCTCGTGCTCCCACGATAGTGCCTTTGCAGCGGCCACGGCACGGACGCTCTGTGGCTCCCAAACCCCATGGTCGGGAGGCTCGCCGGTGAAAACCATCGACGGAACGGGAGTTTCCAAATTCAAAACTTTGTGGACGATTCCGCGGCAGTCTTTCCCGTCGACCAGTAGTTCGCGGTCGGTAGGCGAAACGAGTTCCGACCACGCACCACATTCGGTCGCTCGTTCGAGATTCGAACGGAACTGCTCCGGCGAAACTGCAATCGGGCGGTCAGTCAGGTCGGCAACGTCCGCGTCAAGCAGAGCATCGTACTCGAAGGCGAGTTGTCGCCGTTCGACCACGAGTTCCGGGATTTCGATGTCGTCCCGTCGCTGATAGTAGAGCTTTCTCGGGCAGTACGTGGCGGTCGCGAGTTCGCTGAAGGGTACCTTCGACACGGGATTTCTGGCCGCGGTATCGTATATAAATATCCGGGGATACTGATACGCCGCGAAGTGGGACCGGACTAACAAAAGGGGCAAGAGTCTGGACAGTCTCTGTCCGTACATGAGCGACTTCGATAAGGAAGCAGAGCGGGAGAAACTCCGCCAGCAATACGAAGCGGACAAGGAGGAGCGGAAGGCGACGCAGCGGATGAGCGAACTACTGTTGCAAGGGGCGACGATGACCGGAAAACATTGCGACACTTGCGGCGACCCCATTTTCCGCCAGAACGGAACCGAGTTCTGTCCGACCTGCCAACAGCAACAACCCGCCGCGGAATCGCCGACGGAGAACGCATCGAACGAAGGGACACGGGAGGGAACGAATCAGGCGAACGAAGAAACGGCCACGGAAGCGTCAACAGCCGAAAATTCGACGAATATCGAAGTCGAGGAATCCGGAGCAGCAACAGCCGATCAGCCGGGGAAATCCGAGCAGTCACCGGGACCATCGCATCACCATCCGCGTTCGCCACCGAAACAAAGTGGTGCGCCGTACGGTCACAGTTCGGAATCGGGAACCGGCGTAGAACAAGGAGGTGGCGCAGGTGACCTCACCGACGCCAGAAATGCGCTCGTTCGAAAGCTCACACGACTTGCAACCGAGGCAGAACGGACGGATGATGTCGGACGTGCTCGCGAACTACTTGTCGCAACGCGCGAAGCGGCGGAGGCAGTGACGGCAATAGACCGAGCGAAACAGTAAGTGTGACTCGGTGGTACCGGGCGAAGCGTTAAGCCAAAACCGAACAACGTTCTTTCATGGACGTACTCGTTCCTATCGACGGTTCCGAGTGTAGTTTTCGCGCATTAGATTTTGCAGTGCAGTTTGCCGGCCAGTTCGACGCGGCGCTTCACGTCGTTCACTTTTCGGACGAAGCGACGGACGCCACCGACGAAATCCTCACCCGTGCTCGTGAGGTGCTCGAGGAGGGGGGTGTCAAAACGGACCCAGAACTGGCGACGGACAAACAACTAGAGTTCCGACCATCGGAGCGTGTCGGCGAAAACGTACTCAAGATGGTGGAAAAGAACGGATACGATCACGTCATCATGGGTCACCACGAGTCGGGGACCATCGATCGGGCCATCCTTGGAAGTGCTGCCGAGACTATCGTCCGAGCCGAAAAAGTACCAGTAACTATCGTTCCATAGGAAACAGCGCCCGACGAAGGCGAGAATCGGAATCTCGCGGGTAGTCGAACCAGTTCAGCGCCTGCGCGATGTCGGGGTCGAAATCGGCCGGAAGGCGGTTGTCGGGAACGTCGTGCTGTGGGTCTCCGTACAGTTCCTGTTCACTCGCTTGTCCGGACGTTTCGTGCTGTGGCTTGCCGTATAGCTCCTCAGCGACCGACCCGTCGTCATCATCCTGCATCGTGGGCCGAGGTAACATGGTTTACTCTCGTTTGGGTAAATCGACGTGGAGCCTATAATGTGGATTGACCGTTCAGGCCGTTTACGCGTGGTCATCCGACCCATTCTTCGGGGAACGGACCCGTTTTAGGCCGACTCGGTCGGGTGTGTGTCTATATCACACATACATCGACGCTGTCCCTCAGTAAGCAATGCTTACGAGTCGTACTCCTCAGCAACGACTTCACGGATACGATCAGCAGTGACTTCGCCGACGCCCTGCGCTTCCATAAGTTCGTCTTTCTCCGCAGTCATCACTGCTTGAACCGTTCCGAACGTCTCCAACAACGAACGAGCGGTGACCGGGCCGATGTCAGCGATGGAGCCGACAACGTACTCCTGTTGTTCTGGAAGCGTCTTTGTGTGTTTGTCACCGTGGACCGAAACCTCGCGATCACTCACTTCCTGTTCCCGCGTGGCGATGACTTCGAGCAAGTCAGTTGTATCCTTCTCGTCTTCAGTGCGGAGAACACTTGCCCCGAAATCGATCGCCAGCGAGGACAACGCGCCGCGAATCGCGTTGGGATGAACGTTTCTCTGCTCGTACAGTCCATCGCCCTCGATGATGACGATCGGCCGGGCGTAGTGACGGTTCATATCGCCGACCTGCTCGAACACGGAGCGGTCCCCACCGACCAACGTGTCGAGGAAGTCACTCACGGACTTTCGCTCCACGACGACTCGGTCACTTAGCACGTAGTCACCGACGGCAAGGGTTTCGAGGCGAACGTCCACGCCGTCGCGGGCGGAGAGATCACGGGCGATGTTCGCGTCGAGTTCGCGCTGGTCGGCGACGATTTCGACGTTTTCGCTGTTGTCGCGTTTTCGAGCAGTCGCCACGACGCCGTCCGGTTCGGCCGCGTTCTTCGCCTCCGAGTTTGCGTTCGACGTCTCGAACTCCTGTAAACCATGGCTGACCTCGTCGGTGCCGTCGGTATCGAAATCACCCAACGTCTGTTGTGATTGGTCGAGTTCCTCCTCGACCTCCATGGCGACACCTTTCAGTTTCCGTAGCTCCTCTTCCATCTCGTCCTCCCGTCGCTTCGAAATCCAGAAGTACGCCTCGTCGCGGGTATCTTCGGCGAGGAGCACCACTACCTGTCCCTGCGCCTGTCGTCCAGTTCGTCCCTTCCGCTGAATCGAACGAACCGCGGTCGGGACGGGTTCGTAAAACAGGACCAAATCGACTTCCGGCACGTCCAGGCCTTCCTCCGCGACGGAAGTAGACACCAACACCTCGAACTCGCCGGCACGGAAATTGTCGAGTGCTTCCTGTTGTTGTTTCTGCGTCATACCGTCGCTTCCGTCCTTGTCGCCCTGTCCGACGAACCGTCGAGCATCGAAATGCTGACCGAAAAACTCGGTGAGCGTCTCCGCCGTATCGCGCGATTCGGTAAACACGATGATTCGTTGACCACCGTCCACGAGGGTTTGAGCGACGAAAGTGTGGGCTTTGCGGAATTTCGGATGGCGGTCATCGTACTGTACCGCTTTCCGCATCGCCTCCTGCACCTTCGGCTCCGAAACCATACGTTGGCTCGCCTTCGACGCCCCCGACGACCGGGCGGAGTTTCGCTGCCGTTCGAAATACCGCCGAAGCGATTCGACACTCTGGGTTTCGGCGAGTTCGACTGCCCGGCGAAGTTTCATCACCTCCGCGTGTGCGGACATTCCCTTGTATCCCTCCGACTGGTCGTTGTCGATGAGCTTTTGCAGCTGACCTCGAACTTTGTTCAGATCCTTCTGCGATATATCCGGACGCGTGGTGTTGACGACGCCGAGTTGTTTCAGTCGCTCCAGTCGGTCCGAGATGACTTCGTTCAGCGCGTCTCGAATCTCGATGATCTCGTCCGGGAGTTGGACGCGAACCCATTCGACGTCGGTGTCGTGCGTATAGGTCGAAACGTCGCTGTCCTCCTCGGTCATCACTTCGACTTCGTGGAGGCCCAGATTTTCACACACCTCCAGAATCGACTCCTTATCGCCACCCGGCGACGCGCTCATTCCAGTGACGAGCGGGTCGTTTGCGTCCGTGTGATAGCGTTCGGCGATATAGTTGTACGCGTAGTCGCCGGTCGCTCGATGACATTCGTCGAAGGTGATGTGCGTGACCGGCCCGAGGTCGATACGCCCGCCGACGAGGTCGTTTTCCACGACCTGTGGCGTTGCGATGATGATCGTCGAAGAATCCCACAATTTCGAGCGTTCGTCCGGGCGCACCTCGCCAGTAAACACGACGATTTCCTCGTCCGGAACAGACAACGCCTCCCGATAGAAATCCGCGTGCTGGTTGACCAGCGGTTTCGTCGGCGCGAGGAGGAGCGATTTACCGCCGACTTCGTTCAGACGCTCCGCCGTGACGAGCAGGCTGACCGTCGTCTTCCCCAGTCCAGTGGGGAGACAAACCAGCGTATGGTCGTTACGTGCGGTGCCCGCGAGTTGAATCTGGTAGAGTCGTCGCTCGATGAACTGCGGCGCGAGATAGGGATGTTCCACGTAGTTCGTTTCAGCGTCCGTGGTCGCCATTCGTCGTATGGTTTTGTCGTCATTCGGTTAAAGGGTTCGTGTGGCGGAGTGAAAGTGAACGGCGAAGGTTTATGTGCGATACCGGTACCAACGCCGATGGATGTGAGGACACAGAAACTCAGACGGTCACGGGAAGATACTGCAATCCGACGAAAATCGCCACCCCAGCACCGATTGGAATCGTGAGGTTGTCGTCGATGACGTAGCCCGCGATAACCGGTTTCACGCCGTCCGCGAGCGTCGCGGCTATCGCGCCAAGAATTGCTGCCGGAACCGGAAGGCCGAAGATCGATGCGATGGCGAGACAGACAGCGAACGTCACGAGCAAGGTATGAACTGCTTTGATACCAAGCTCGCCCGAACCGAGGAGACCGCTGATCGGGTCGGCGATGGTCAGCATGAGCATCGCCGGAATCGCGATTTGTGGTTGGAACACCCACGCCGTGACGGTCATTCCGAAAAAGTAGAGGGCGTACCCGGCGAGGTTGTCCTGTTCGTACTCCCGCGTGAGTTCGTCGTAAATCCGCCAATTCAGTCCCACGAACAGGCGAATGATTTCGAGGACGAGCGCGACCAGCGACCCGAGGACGAGAAGCAAGCGCAACTCCTGCCACGTTACCAAGTCCAGTAGGTAGAGCGCAGGAAACCCAGTTCCACTGACGTGGACCAGTCGACGCTTGATTTCGCCTGACACGGTTACTGGTTTCGAAGCGAGTTTTCCGTGAGGTCGTCGAACGAGATTTCGCCAGCTTTGAGCGACGAGAGGAGGTCGGGTAAATCGGCAACGGGGACCCGCCGTTGTTCCGTCGAATCGCGTTCACGGAGCGTCACGGTGTCGTCTTCGAGACCCTCGTAGTCAACCGTCACACAGAACGGCGTCCCGACTTCGTCCTGCCGACGATAGCGTCGGCCGATGTTGCCGGAGTCGTCGTACGTCACGTCGAAACCATCCTTCCGCAGGTCGGTGGCGATTTCGCGTGCGGTCTCACCCATGCCGTCTTTGTCCATCAGCGGGAACACGCCGACCGTGGTCGGTGCGAGTTCGGGTTCGAGCGCCAGACGGGTTCGGGTCTCGCCTTCGACTTCGTCCTGTTCGTATGCGTGGACGAGAACGGTGTAGAGGGCACGACCGACGCCGATGGAGGGTTCGATGACATGCGGCATGATGTGTTCGCCGGACTCTTTGATCTCCTCGACGGTGAAGCCGGTTTTCTCGACCGGAATCGTGTGCGACTCGCCGTTGGCTTCGACGGTGACTTCGTCATCGTCGAACGCCGATCGGTCCCGCTCGGCGAGGGTCTGGAGCGCGTCGGCGATGTCGCCTGCAGCACCGCCGAATTCAGGCCCGAGATAGCTCATGTCTGGGTCTACAGTCGCACGTTCGACCACCTTTGGCTCGTCGTACTGTCGGAAGACGGTGAAATCCTCATCGGAGTACTCGCCGTGTTTCGAGAGGTCGTAGTCGCTTCGGTCGGAGATACCGGCGAGTTCGATCCAGTCACCGTCGATTTCACCCTCGGCGTCCCAGCAGTCACTCGCATAGTGGGCACGCTCACCCGCGAGGTGCTGTCGGAACCGGAATCGATTCATATCGATCCCGATTCGCTCGTACCACTCCTGGGCGACACCGACGTAGTAGGCGACCCAATCGCTGGCGATGATGCCCTCCTCGACTGCCTCGCCGACCGTCGTATCGAGATATCTGCCCTCGTCGTCCTGTTGTTCGGGAGCCGAATAGAGCCTCACTTCCACGTCTTCAACGCGGTGAAGCGGGGGTTCGTCCTCCTCGGGGTCGATGAAGTGTTCCAACTCGGCTTGCGTGAACTCGCGAACGCGAACGATGGATTTCCGGGGGCTGATTTCGTTCCGATACGCTTTGCCGATTTGCGTAATACCGAACGGAAGCCGGTTGCGAGCGTATTCTTTGAGTCGTGGGAACTCCACGAAGATACCTTGTGCCGTCTCCGGGCGGAGATAGCCCGATTGGCCGGAACCGGGGCCGATATCGGTCTGAAACATGAGGTTGAAATCCTCGACCGGTTCGCCCGCCAATGGAGTGTCGCAGGTCGGGCAGTGGAGGTCGTGTTCCGCGATGAGGTCGCCGACTTCGTCCAGCGGAAAGCTTTCCGCGTCCTCGATGTCCGTGTTGTCCTCGATGAGATGGTCCGCGCGGTGACTTTCGCCACATTCCGGACATTCGACGAGCATATCGTCGAAACCGTCCAAGTGGCCGGACGCTTCGAAAACTGGTTCCGGCATGATCGTCGGTGCCTCGATTTCGCGGTGGCCTTCCTGTACTTGGAAGCGGTCACGCCACGAATCCTCGATGTTGCGTTTTAGCGCAGCACCCTGCGGGCCGTAAACGTAGAAGCCCGAAACGCCGCCGTACGGCTCCGCGGCCTGAAAGAAATAGCCGCGTCGTTTGGCGAGTTCGACTAGTTCACCGCTCATTTGAGTGCCTCCAGCAGATTCACGTCCCGGACGATACCGACGAGTTGGTCGCCGCTGACGAGCGGGATTTGTTCGATATCGTTGTTCAGCATCATCTGAGACACCTCTCGAGCGGTTTTACGCTTCGTGACGTTGACGACGTTTTCGGTCATGAACTCCCGGACCGGTGCGGACGGAATCTCCACGTTTCGTGTCGGGATGTAGCTGTTGCCGACCGATTTGATTCCCTCCCACATCCATTCGTCGTCCTCGTTGGCGATACTTCCACCAGTGTCGTCCTCGCCCTCGACCACGCGGGCCACTTCGATGATATCAACTTCGGTGAGAATCCCATCCATCTCACCCTCCTTATCGAGGACGACCGCGTAGGGAACGTTCGCGTAGAAGATTTCCCGTTCGGCGACCGTCAGCGGCGAGTCAACGTAGCAGGTGTTGACGTCCGTGTTGGCCAACGTACCGACTTCGGTATCGCCATCCGCTTCGCCCTCGGCGATCGCTCGAACGACGTCAGTAACGGTGACGATTCCTTCGAGTTCGCCGTCCACGACCGGAACACGGCGGATTTGCTCTTTCAACATCAGTTCGGCGACTTCTTCCACGGTAGCGTCCTGCGTCGTCGTCGCGACATCGCGCATGAGTAGCGCGAGTTGATCTTCATCCGGATTTTCGATGAGGTCATCGCGGGAGATGAGACCACGATACCGTTCGCCCTCATCGGTCTGTTTGACGACCGGGACGGAAGAAAACGAGCGCTCCTGAAGGTATTCGAGTACGTCGTCGCGCGTACCCGGAAGCTCGACAGTAACGACGTCGGACCGGGGTGTCATCGCTTCGGCAACGTTCATACGCGCCGAATACGGTTTCACCCTTCTTGTACCCTGCGAAGCGTGCAGTCACGAGGGAGGGAGGCGTTTAAATAGTCACGACGGCACAGCGAACAGAAACGACAGAAACGTCGGGAAAAGGGAGGCAGTACGCTACTCCTCGTCGTCGTGATGATCGCCGACACGTGGTTCTGGGGCGTAGTTGTCGTACTTTTCCGGATTCGGGAAGAACTTGGTGTAGTCGTCATGGCGGAACGACCCGAGAACGGTCCCGTCGATTGTCTGGACGTGACTGTACATTTCGTCCTCGCGCTTCGCCGTTTTCACGAGTGCTGGGGCGTGCATCATCTCGTAGGTCCCTGCGATGAGAATCACGGTGTCGGTATCGGGGTCGAGATACTGCGTCAACATGAATACTCGCGACGACATTTCCTGTCTGAAAACCTGATAGGAAGGGAACGTTCCCGCTTCGACTGCTTCGCTGAACTCGTCGGCATGGTTGTCCGGAATGACGTAGACGAAACCGAATCGGTCCGTTCTTCCCGCTTCCGTATTTTCAGGAGCGGTATGACTGGCTGCAATCCGGATGACGTTCCAGCCTTCCTCTTCGAGGTCCGCCGCCATCGCCTCCATATCGTCGAGCGTTCGCTGCCACGCCCCCTTCTCCACGTCCGCGTTGGCCGCGATACGCTCGGCGTAATCAGTATCCTCGTCACCGATTTCTGGCATACAGCCATGTCAGGTGTCGAAGCGGTAAAAACTGTTGCTACAACCCTACACCGACCGATCGTATCCAGCACAGCAACCGGACGCGTAGCGACACGGAAGAGCCACAACCGGCATGGACAGCTACATGCCGACGCCGAACACCGTCTCCATAACGAACGATGTCGCTAACACTGCGAAGCTAGCGATCAGCAGTTTCGTCGTCGAAGGGAGCCGTTGCTCCGGCGGAATGGAATAGCGGGAGAGCGGTGGGATGCGTTGTACCGCAGTTTGGAACCGAGTCTCTTCCCGTGAGCCGATGACCTCCCCCCGAGCATCGTTGCGGACGACTTCGACGTCACCATCGCCAGTCTTTCTGACGTCCCACGGTGGGTCGGGGAGCATTTGGAACGTCGCGTAGCCGAAGAGCAAAAATCCGATAAGAAAGAGGAAGTATTTCACACCGACGAGGTCGCTCCCGAGCGAAAAGCTCACCAAAACGCCGAGGACGAACACGACACCAGTCACTGCCATCGCGTAGACGAACGCATCGAGCAACTGTCGAACCCGCGGGGGGGACTGGTTCGTCTCGACCATTACCGCATCGTGTAAGGTGTGAACTCGTCAGGCTCTTCGTAGTCGTCCAAATGTCGGTGACAGTGGCTGAAGCGACCGGTGTCGCTCACCACGTTGTCGTCCGGGTTCTCCGAATCACAGACGCTTCCGAACACGTCGCGGAGGTACTCGCGGGCCTGCTCGTCGTCGTTGTTTTCGATATACCCGGCCGCCTCGTCGATGTGCTTTTCGACCGCTCGCGGCACGTCGAACTCGCCGAACAGTTCCTGGCGAATCTCGCCGATGTCGGAAAAGCGCGTCTCCATGCCGAGAACTTCTTTCAGTTGGTCGGTCATCGACCGCTCGGCGCGCGAGCGTTCACGCACGACTTCCCGGAACACTTCGATGGCGATCCAGAGATCGTCGTCGATGGTTTGGAACTCCTCCGGACGGATCTTCATCGGGCAGCGCGTGCTGAACGGACAGCCTTTCGGCGGGTCCCGCGGACTCGGCGGCGTGCCACGGAGAGTGATTCGGTCGCCACTCGACGTCGGGTCGGGGTCGGGTATCGCCGATAGGAGCGAAATCGTGTACGGGTTCTTCGGATTGTCGAACAGTTCTTCGGCCTCACCGAGTTCCATGATGTGTCCGAGATACATCACCGCCACGCGGTCACAGATGTGCCGAACGACCGAGAGGTCGTGAGCGATGAACAGATACGTCAGGCCGAACTCCTCCTGCAAGTCTTCGAGCAGGTTGAGAATCTGGGCCTGTACGGACACGTCCAGCGCGGACACCGGTTCGTCCAGCACGATGAACTCGGGTTCGAGTGCGAGTGCTCGCGCGATACCGATTCGCTGGCGCTGACCGCCGGAGAACTGGTGGGGATACCGGTAGTAGTGTTCCGGTTGCAGACCGACCACGTCCAGCAGTTCTCGAACGTGCTGTCTGCGCTCCCGCGGCGTCTTCCAATCGTGAACGTCCAGCGGTTCGCGGATGATTTCACCGACCGTCATCCGGTCGTTGAGGCTGGATTCGGGGTCCTGGAACACCATCTGGCTGTTTCGCCGCCAGTTTTTGAGATCGTCGCCGGAGAGTTCGGTGATATCAGTTCCGTCGAACAAAACCTCCCCATCGGTCGCATTCTCCAGTTGGATGAGCGTCCGTCCGAGCGTCGATTTGCCACAGCCGGATTCGCCGACCAATCCCAGCGTCTCACCGCGTTTGATATCGAACGAAATACCGTCAACTGCTTTGACGGGGGTCGAGTCAACGAGTCCACCTTCGCCGTAGTAAGTTTTCAGATTATTGACCTCTACGAGCGTCTCACCCTCTTCGACGGTGACTGACTCGGCTTCAGCCTGCTGTACTTTGCTCATAGTTCCTCCTCGCTGTCGGTTGCTGCGTCTCGATGCATATCGATTGCCTGTTTCTGTGATACATCTTCGGGATACAGTAGGCACGCCGCGGTGTGGTCGTCCGTATCTTCGTCAACCGCGAGCGACACCGGATGTACCGTGTCACATTCGGCGAACGCTTTGGGACACCGAGGTGCGAACCGGCAGTAGGTCGCCGGTTCGTTCGGCGTCGGCACGTCCCCCTCGATGGTTTCGAGGCGGTCCACGTTCGGGTTGCTCCCGGGAATACTTCGCAAGAGTCCCTGTGTGTACGGATGGCGTGGGTTCTCGAACAGTTCGACGACCGGTGCGCTTTCGACGATTTCGCCGGCGTACATCACGTTCACACGGTCCGCGATTTCGGCGATAACGCCCATATCGTGGGTAATGAACATGATCGCGAGGTCCCGCTCTTCTTGGAGTTCGTCCAAGAGTTCGAGAATCTGGGCTTGAATCGTCACGTCCAGCGCCGTCGTCGGTTCGTCACAGATGAGCAGTTCGGGATCACACGCCAGCGCCATCGCGATGACAGCACGCTGACGCATCCCGCCGGAGAACTCGTGTGGATACTCCTTGACCCGTCGGGAAGCGTCCGGAATCCCGACGGCTTCGAGCAGGTTGATCGCTTCCTTGGTTGCCTCGTTCCCGCTGAGACCTTGATGGAGTTTCAACGATTCTTTGATCTGGTTGCCGACGGTGTAGACGGGGTTGAGGCTCGTCAGTGGGTCCTGGAACACCATCGCGATGTCGCCGCCGCGAATCTCGCGGTACTCCTTTTCCGACTTCGAGGTCAGTTCCTCGCCGTCGAATTCGATACTGCCACCGAGAATCCGACCCGGAGATTTGACGAGACCCATGATGGTGCGCGCAGTGACGCTCTTTCCGGACCCGGATTCACCGACGATACCGACCGTCTCGCCGCGTTCGATGTCGAACGAGACGCCGTCACAGGCGCGGATTACTTCCTTGTCCGTGAAGAACGCGGTCTGGAGGTTCCGTACCTGCAGGATGGCGTCCTCACGGGTCGCCGATTCGGAATATTCACTCGACGCCATTATGCACCACTCCCTCCTGCCGCGGCAACTTCAGCACCGCCGTCTTCACCGGAGTCGCTCTGTGGGTCGATGGCGTCGCGGATACCGTCACCGAGCGCGTTGAATGCGGTGACGACGAGAACGATGAGTACGCCCGGAATGAACGAAATGTGCCACGACTGGGTCGTGACGTACCCCTGTCCGACGTCTACCGCACGACCCCATTCGGGTGTCGGCGGGTTGATTCCTAGGCCGAGGAACGAAAGACCTGCGACGGCGATGATGATTCCGCCGAGCGTCATCGAGGCGTACACGAGCAGATAGCCGAGGATGTACGGAGCCATGTGCTTTTGCATCGTTACGCTGGGTTTTTGTCCGAAGCTTCTCGCCGCGTCGATCCACTCCTGTTCCGACACTTGGAAGGCGGGACCACGCACGGCACGCCAAAGGAACGGCCAACCAGTGCCGGCAAACAGCAACGCCAGCAGCAAGCCGCCATTATAAATGTTTGCGATCCACGTGTTTTGAAGCACGAACGAGAGCAGAATGAGGAACAACAACCTCGGGAGCGACATGATGGAGTCACCCACGAGGACGACGGCGAGGTCGACGAGACCTTTGTAGTACGCCGTCAGCAGGGCGAAGCCAGCCGCGATGAGCCCGCTCAGGCCGATGGCGACGACACCGATGAATAGCGACACACGCGCACCATGGACCATGAAGGTGAACATGTCCTTCCCGGTCGGCATGGTGCCGAACGGGTGGTATCTGTCGTACTTGTCGTACGTCATGGGAGCAACGTTGCTACCGCCACCCTCCGAAGTCGACCCGCGGTTCGCATCACCGATGAGGATTTGCTCGACTTGTCCCGTTTCCTGGTTCAAGTACGAGGTCTCGTACGAGAACGGATTATCGATGGTTCTCTCGACCGTCGTCGTGCCGAGCGCGGGGGCGAAAATCGCCATCACGACGAACATGAAGACGACGACGAATCCGAACAGTCCCCAGGAGTGGCCTCGGAACCGGTTCACCATATCGTCACGCGGCGTCCAGTCGGCGTATCGGTAGTGCTCCCGGAACGTCAGGTAACCACGCCACATCCAGTACAGGAATACGAGGGCGTAGGCGTAGACGAGCACGACGCGGAGTGCCCAGACGGTCGCCGGGGAAAGACCGAGGAACGTGCCACCCCAACCGCCGCCGGGTTGCCGCCATCCGGAGTTGTCGAAGTTCGCTCTCGTGAGGAGGGTCGGCAGGTCCGCCAGCGTATCACCGAGGACTGCGAGCGGTGTCCCGATGGGTTTCAAAAACGATAGTTTGGCCATCAACAATTCCCACGGCATCGCCATCACGGCGTTCGCCAGTGCGCCGAACTCGACTCCGACGAGGAGGACGAAACCGGCGACCCAGAGCATGGCCGGGCGTGGGTTGTCTGCGATACGTTCTCGAAGCGGTTGTTCGTTTTCGGCGTCAGGTATACGACTCATTTCAGCTCCCTCCATCGTAGCCGACACGGGGGTCGATGATGGTGTACAGGAAATCCTGTAGGATGTTGATTATCACGACGAGCAGGATGAAGATGAACATCAACGAACCGACCAGCGGCAGGTCTCCTTGTATGACTGCTTGGAAGAACAGGTAGCCGATTCCCTTGATGCTGAACACCGTCTCGACGAGCACGGCACCACCGATCAGCAGGTACGCCTCACCCGTGATGATCGGGACGAGCGGGATGAGCGCGTTTCGGAAGATGTGCTTCCAGACGAGCGAGCGAGGTGGAACACCTTTCGCACGGGCTGTCTCGATGAAGTTGGAGTTCACCGTCTCCAACACGGCAGTCCGCCCGATACGCATCTCGTTCCCCATTGATGCGGAACCGAGCACGAGCGCGGCCGGTGCGGTTTTCTTGATGGCAGGGAACAAAATGTCCGGGTTGAACAAGTTGGACAAGTCCGGTCGGCCGATGACGCTGACCGGCACGAGCCAGTTCTCCCAATCGAACCCGAACAGATATCCTCCCGATTGTGACAACACCTCAGTAAGAATGACTGCCAACCAGAAGTTCGGCATCGCACGCCAGACGATACCACCGAACGATGCGGTGTAATCGCTCCACGTGTTCGGGTTGAGTCCGGCGTAAAACCCGAGCGGAATCCCAACGAAAAGGGCGATGAGTACCGACCAGAATCCCAACCAGATGGTGTACGGCGCGTATTCGACGATGAGCGAATAGGCACTCGTGTCGGGGCGAAGAACCCACGAGTCACCCAGCTGTAGGGTGAACATGTTGGTCATGTAGTCGATATACTGTTGCCATAACGGCTGGTTAAGGCCGAGTTGGTCTTGGATTCGGTTGTACGCCTGTGGATCGCCCGTTGGCCCGAGGATTGCCGCGACGGGGTCTAACGGGCCCATTCGGATGACGACGAACGTTATCGTCGCTCCGAATATCAGAACGGGAATCGACAGTAACAGGCGACGAGCGAAGTAGCGCCAGCGACTCATAGCGCCACGCTCACCACCTGTTCTTTTTCAAGCGTGTCATGCGGTAGGTTGCACCCAATGATAACCGCGTTCATGGCTGAATACACATCCGTATTTTGCGCTCCTCTCATTATGTCTTGCGATAACATCACCGTAATTCTGGACATATACATCGCTACAAGGGCGGTAGCGACAAAAATAAACGAAGATAGGGGTTACTTCTTGCGTTCGCTCAACGTAACGTTGTTGTACATCTGGCGGCTGAATCCAGCGCCACCGTACTTTGGCACGTCGACCCAGTCGTAGGAGAATCGTTCGGAGAGGAGGTGGTACGTCGGCAGGAACGTGACGTCCTCCCAGTTGGCCTCTTCCATGGTGACGTAAGCCTGTTCGCGGGCCTGTTCTTCCTTCTTTGTCGGACCGCGGTTGTTCTGGATTTTCTCCCACGCCTTCGTCGCCTGCTTCGACGCCTTGGTGCCGGACCAGTTGGTGTACGCCTGCGGCGAGGACTTCGAAGTGTCCGTCAGCGGCGGGTACAGCAGACCGAGGAAGTTGTCCGGTGCGGGCCAATCCATGATCCACCCGAGCGAATACGCTTCGAGGTTGCCCTTGCGACCGCGGGAGAGAAGCGTGTTGAACGGTGCCGAGTTGACCGACATCTCGATGTGAGCCGACTTGAGCTTGTCGCGGAGGAGTTTACCCACCTTGGGCCACGTTGTCGAAGACTGATAGACCGTGAACTCGAATTTGAAGGGGTTGTTGGGGCCGTAGCCCGCGTCCTTCATCACCTGCTTCGCCTTGTCGAGTTGTGACTCGTTGAATCCGTACGGGTATTTGCTCTCCGCGTGGGACTTGTACTGTTTCGCACCACCGGGGTAGATCATCGGTGGCGTGAAGTGGTATGCGGATTCGCCACGACCCTTGAACACTTCTTTGACCAGCGTCTCCTGATTCATTGCGTACGCACAGGCCTGTCGAACGGCTTTCGGGACGGCCTCCGTGTTGAATCCCATATAGTAGGAGCTGATGGTGGAAACGCCGAGATAGTTCATCGTCGCATCGGAATTCGTCGGGCCGTACTCACCCACGATACGGCCTTGGTCGTCCGTACTCGTGTTCTTGACCTTGTTCGGGTCGTATTGGGCCGTCGGAAGGCTGCTCTCGTAGACGATATCAGCCCGTTTGTTCGTGATACCGTACGTGTGACGTGCGTTCGGCTCGGATAGAATCTTCCAGTGAACGCCGTCGACTTTCGCCTTCTCGTCGTGATAGTCCTCGTATTTCGTGACTTCTGCGTGGTCGTCGCTCTTCCACGACTTGAACTTGAACGGACCCGCACCGACGGGGTTCTTCGTGGCGAACTTGCTGTGTTTCATCTCGCCGTTATAGCCGTTGATGTCGCCGACGATGCCTTCGGGAATGACCGCGAAGGACGTATATGCGAGCATCTCCAGCGTGGAGTGGAACGGCTTCTGCAGCGTCATTTCCAGCTCGTAGTCGCCCGTCGTCTTGAGCGCCAGCGAGTTCGGTTTTGCGACGGTCAGTTCGTGCTTTTCTCCATCGCTGTCCTTGTACGTCTTCGTCGTGGAGTCGTGTTTGACACCGATAGAGTCGAGGATGAAGTACGCACGGCGGGAGTTCGTCGATTCGGCGAGTCGCCGCCACGAGTAAACGACGTCCTTGGCCGTAACTTCCTTTCCGTTGTGGAATTTGACGCCCTCTTTGAGTTTGAACGTGTACGTCGTCTTGTCGTCGGAAACGGTGTGTTCCTTGACGAGCAGGTTCTCGACGGAAACCTGACCGTTCGGATAGTTCATCAGCGGATCGAATATCTGCTGAATAACCGTTCCGGACGCCGTGTCGGTCGCCTTAACGGGGTCCAGCGTCGTCATCGTCGGGTTGATGAGCTGGAGTTTGTTGCCGCTGTTGCCGCCGTTACCGTTGCCACCACCGTCACCGTTACCGCCACCGGTACAACCAGCGAGTGCGGCGGCAGTTGCCGCACCTCCGGTTGCTTTCAAAAATCGCCGACGGGTTAGGTTGTCAGTATCTGTCATCCAACCTCGGCTTGTGTGTCATGGCGGATAAACTTACCGTTTAGGATTGGCGCCGTTACGGCCTCGAACGGCGTTTTAATTGCAGAATGGGACGAGTTTAGGTATCTATTGATGACGAATTATTCTGGGATTTTCAGTAGTGCGATTGCCGAAAGACAGATGGATAAAAACGGTGTCCGCCGGCAGGAAACCACACAATTATTCCCATAAATGGCCCATTTCCTACGCGACCGGTCAGTTCGGGGCGAGGGATACTGTCACTGACTAGACCACGTGTAATCGTTTCGGTGCCCTTATATTCCTTGGTACACTCTCTCAAAGTATGACGCCGGATACGGCAGCAGTGTCGGTGTCGGTTGCAGATGACACTGAGGTCATGGCCTCGGTGGACGATGACGGGCAGACGGAGCGGCTCGTCATCGCAGACATCTCACGCGAGGACGCATGGATCTCCATGCGCGTAACGGACGCAGCCTCGCTACCGGACTGGCAGTAGTCCCCGATAGCTCGTTTCGTTCCCCCCGAACCGCCCCCGATCGCAGTTTTATCTTCTTTCAGAATGCAGAATCACCGCCGTGATTGTTGAATTTCTGACTGGTATGACCCCCCACCATCTGGAAACAACTCGATACCTCGGTTGAGGACGAGGGAAACGAATCGATACTGAACCTTTTTTGTCCTCGGTGCAGTTCCATGCAGACATGAACTATCGGGAGGTCACCGGGGAACGTGAGTTCGTCGCTCGACTCGGGCACGGCGCGGACTGGCGTTCGGAAATCGAATCGCTCGCCGAAGACGAGACTATCGAGTCGGCGTGGTTCGTCGCTATGGGAGCAGTACAGGACGCGGACGTCTGGTTCTACGACCAGGACGAAAAGGAATATCGAGAAGTGAGCTTCGACGAACCGCTCGAAGTCGCATCTTGCGTCGGCAACGTTTCACTCCTCGATGGGGAGCCGTTCGCCCACACGCATGCTGTACTATCGCGACAGTCTGGACAGTCACTCGCGGGACACCTCGATTCCGCGACCGTATTCGCAGGAGAAGTGTATATGCGAACATTCGAGGAGCCACTGGTTCGTGAACACGACGAACCGACCGACTTGGATCTCTGGCTATAACATGCGCGAAGAAGACAGGCGATACTTCGAGCGACTGGAGACCCAGTTGGACGACGCGTTCGACGTTGCCGAAACTGCACGGAAAAACAGCGGCGACCCACAACCGGAAGTCGAGATTCCAGTCGCCAAGGACATGGCCGACCGTGTCGAGAACATTCTCGGCATCGAAGGCGTTGCTGAGCGCGTTCGCGAACTCGAAGGGGAAATGTCTCGTGAAGAGGCCGCCCTCGAACTGGCAAAGGACTTCGCGGAGGGCAACGTCGGGGATTACGAAACACGCGACGGAAAGGTCGAAGGTGCAGTTCGAACCGCAGTTGCCCTGCTCACGGAGGGCGTAGTCGCTGCACCCATCGAGGGAATCGACCGTGTGGAGATTCTCACGAACGACGACGGAACGGAGTTCGTCAACGTCTACTACGCCGGGCCGATTCGCTCCGCTGGGGGAACGGCACAGGCACTGTCCGTCCTCGTCGCCGACTACACTCGTGCGCTGATCGGTTTAGACGAGTACAAAGCCCGAGACGACGAAATCGAACGCTACGCCGAGGAGATAAACCTCTACGACGCCGAAACCGGTTTGCAGTACTCCCCCAAGGACAAGGAGTCGAAGTTCATCGCCGAGAACATGCCCGTTATGCTGGACGGGGAGGCAACCGGCGACGAGGAAGTCTCCGGATTTCGTGACTTGGAACGCGTCGATACCAACAGCGCCCGCGGTGGAATGTGTCTCGTTCTCGCGGAGGGTATCGCACTGAAAGCACCCAAAATTCAGCGATACACGCGAAACTTGGACGAGATCGACTGGCCATGGTTGCAAGACCTCATCGACGGCACCATCGGGAATGACGAAGGGGGAGAAACGGAATCGGAAGCGGAAACCGACGATTCCGAGGAGAGCGATGCGGAAGGGGAAGACGAGGAAGCCGAAACGGACGACGGGCCGAACGGCCCGCTTCGAGTCGAACCCGCGACGAAGTTTCTCCGTGACCTCATCGCCGGACGACCCGTTTTTACACATCCGAGCAAACCCGGAGGATTCCGCCTCCGATACGGCAGAGCACGGAATCATGGGTTCGCAACCGCCGGTGTACATCCGGCGACGATGCACCTCGTGGACGACTTCCTCGCGACCGGGACGCAGATAAAAACCGAGCGTCCCGGAAAGGCGGCGGGCGTTATCCCCGTGGACACCATCGAGGGACCGACCGTACGACTGGCAAACGGTGACGTTCGCCGAATCGACGACATCGAAGAAGCGCTCGAAGTGAGAAACGGCGTCAAAAAGATACTCGACCTCGGCGAATATCTCGTCAATTACGGCGAATTCGTGGAGAACAATCACCCACTCGCACCCGCCTCCTACACCTTCGAATGGTGGATTCAGGACTTCGAACACGCCGGGGTGGACGTGCAGGCTATGCGCGACAATCCCCGTATCGACCTCGAAGAACCGTCAGTGACCGAAGCGCTCGATTGGGCGACCGAACACGACGTACCACTCCATCCCAAGTTCACCTACCTCTGGCACGATATTTCGGTCGCCGAATTTGAGCGACTTGCAACCGCCGTGGAAGCGGGCGAGATTCGGGATGGGCGACTCGTTATCGAGAACACGGACGATGTTCGAACCGCACTCGAACGGCTCCTCGTCCAGCATTGGCAGGGTGAGGAAATCGAGATTTCGGAGTGGAAATCGTTCGTTCGCTCGCTGGGATTCGACGATGACCTGAACAGGGAATGGGACGACATCGACGACCTGTCCCGGAAAGCGCGCGAGTGGGGCGAAGCCGAGAACGGCGACAACGCGATTCAAGCAGTGAACGAAGTCGCGCCGTTCGAAATCAGGGAGCGTGCGCCGACGCGAATCGGGAACCGAATGGGTCGCCCTGAGAAGTCGGAGAAGCGCGAACTCAGCCCCGCAGTTCACACGCTCTTTCCCATCGGCGAAACGGGTGGCAACCAGCGTGACATGGCGAAAGCCGCGAACCACACGGAAGGCATGTCCGGTGTGCGCGGGGAGACCGAAGTGCGTATCGGTCGGCGAGAGTGCGAAACCTGTGGCAACCCCACGTTCAAATGTCGCTGTCCGGAGTGTGGTGACAACACTTATCCGGATTACGAATGTCCGGAATGTGGGACGACAGTCGAACCCGACCAGTCCGGACGGGCGGAGTGTCCCCGGTGTGAGATACTCGCAACGAGCGTCGAACCACAGACCATCAACCTGAACGAAGAGTTCCGAAACGCACTCGAATCGGTTGGAGAACGTCAAAACGTCTTTGACACGCTCAAGGGCGTCAAAGGGTTGACATCGTCGCACAAGACGCCGGAGCCCATCGAAAAAGGAGTTCTCCGCGCGAAACACGGGGTCAGCGCGTTCAAGGACGGGACGATTCGATATGACATGACCGACCTGCCCGTGACCGCGGTTCGGCCATCCGAGCTGGACGTGAGTGCGGATCAGTTCCGCGCGCTGGGCTACGACGAGGACATCCACGGCGAACCGCTCCGCCACGACGACCAACTCGTGGAACTACGGGTGCAAGACATCGTTCTCTCGGATGGCGCGGCCGAACACCTGCTCAAAACGGCCGATTTCGTGGACAATCTCCTCACCGACTACTACGGTCTCGACCCGTTCTACGAGATGGACGAACGCGAGGAGCTGGTCGGCGAACTCGTCTTCGGGATGGCCCCCCACACCTCCGCAGCGGTCGTCGGGCGAATTATCGGGTTCACGAGTGCCGCGGTTGGGTATGCCCATCCTTACTTTCACGCGGCGAAGCGAAGAAATTGTGATGGGGACGAGGATTGCGTAATGCTCCTGATGGACGGCCTGCTCAACTTCTCGAAGGAGTTCCTGCCGGACAAGCGTGGGGGCCAGATGGACGCCCCGCTGGTAATGTCCTCGCGTATCGACCCATCGGAAATCGACGACGAGGCACACAACATGGACATCGTGGACCGGTATCCGCGTGAGTTCTACGAGGCTACGCTGGAGATGGCCGACCCGGAAGACGTGGACATCACCATCGCGGAGGACTATCTCGGCACCGACGAGGAGTACACGAACTTCAGACACACCCACGACACCTCGAACATCGCATTGGGACCGGACCTCTCCGCCTACAAAACGCTCGGGTCGATGATGGACAAAATGAACGCGCAGTTGGAACTGGCCCGGAAGACGCGGGCGGTGGACCAGACCGACGTGGCCGAGCGCGTCATCGAAGGGCACTTCCTGCCCGACCTCATCGGAAACCTTCGCGCCTTCTCACGGCAGGAGACGCGCTGTCTGGACTGCGGCGTGAAGTACCGCCGAATGCCCCTTTCCGGGGACTGCCGGGAGTGCGGCGGCCGAGTGAACCTGACGGTTCACCAAGGGTCCGTGAACAAATACATGGACACCGCGATTCAGGTCGCCGACGAGTACGACTGCCGCGAGTATACCAAACAGCGACTCCAAATTCTCGACCGGTCGTTGGAAAGCGTGTTCGAGAACGACAAGAACAAGCAGTCCGGCATTGCGGATTTCATGTAGTTTCCCGCGAGCGACGACGGAGCGGCGGCGAGCGCGAGCAACGACGGCGCAGGACGGTTCTGTTTCTAGCTCATCCTTGCTTTCCCGGAGCGGGAGTATCGCGATTCGGCGATGGCGAAAACGAGCGTGCTGGCCAATCCCAACAGGGTTCCTGCGGTCAGCATTCCGGCGAGGAACTCCAGCGAAACGCGGCTGAGGAAGTAGGCGCTCACGGCGTACAGAACGCCACCGATAGAGAGGACATAGAACGGCGCGTTCAGATAGCGCCATTCGAACTCGTCGGCGAGGTACTCGTCCGTGATTTGACCGAGGCTGGAGGTAATACCCGCTGCCGAGAACCAGACGACTGCGCCATAGACCAACGATGCAAGCACTCGAACCGCACCGAGGTCGGCACCGCCGCGATCCGCCCGAACCGCTTCGAGGGTTTCGACGCCACTGACGCCGCCGATGATGAGCAGGGCTGCGGCCACGACGTAGGTGATGAGCGTCACACGACCGGAGTATAAGCTGTTTCTGGCTTTTCCTGCGACATGGTCAACCAGGCGTTCGAGCCCGAGTCCGCGGAACAGGACGTACAACCCGAGGAGTGCGGACGTACCGCCGATGACGACAGCGCCGGGCATCCCGTTTTTGTCCGCGAGGAGGGCGAGCGGATAGATGAGCAGGAGGATACCGAGCGGGACGAGAATCGTCCCGCGCGTTTCGGGGTCGTTCAACACCTGTTTGATCGTATAGTACATCGACTCCAAATCCTGTGCCTGCCGGACGACGACCCGCCGGACGCCATCGACCGGAATGCGGGAGCGAATGACCGGAACGACGCTCTCGTCCTGTGCACCGTCGGTGACGATGACGGTCGTAATCTCCTCGCTCGTGCTGATGCTCGCCAAGACGGTGTCTACCTCTTCGCCGACCTCCCTGTTCGCGCTGATATCGCTCCCTTCGTTTCCGGTAACGACTGCGACTTCGACGCTCTCCTCGGCGTCGATTCGGTCGTACAGGTGGACGCCCTCGAACATGACGTTGACGTCACTGTCTTCGGGGTCTGCGGTTGCGAGCGCGACGGCGGCGGCCTCGACTTCGTCTCGGCCGATGACCGGCGTTTCGAAGTCGGTTTTTCGGCCAAGGTCGTCGTCGAGGTCTACACACAGCACCAGCAGCATTGCCCGCAGGTACGCGGGGGATGTTTAACTGTTTTCGGGAGAAGCGAGACACCAGACGAAGAAACGACTCTAAACGGTCTAAATCGGCGTGAACGGTACAAGGAGCGTTGCTCGCGCGATATTAGGTCGCGTATAATAATACAGCAATACGCGAGTTCCCCAACCATGACGAAAACACCGACACGGCGCCGCATTCTACAAGCGGTTGGGGCCGCCACAGCGGTCAGCCTCGCTGGGTGCTCGTCCAGCGGTGACGGAGCCACAGAAACGACCAGTGAAGCGAAAAACGAACCGACGACGAGGGGTTCCACAATCGAAGGCGGGACGACGAGCAGAGGGACGAGTACGACTGATGAATCGACGACCAGTGAGACGGAGACGGATGAAACGACGGGAGGGACGAATCCTCCGAAGGGAGGCGGTGACGTGAAATTCAGGACGAACGGTGGTGCGACAGTACGAGGGACACTTCTCGGGGAAGGGCCGTGCGGGGTCGTCTTCGCTCACGGGGTCGGTTTCGACCGGAAAAGCTGGCTCCCACAGGCGCGAAAGCTCGCCGAAGAGGGGTACACCTGTCTGACAATCGACCTGAACCTGGACGACCGAAGCACGACCCCGGAATACGTTCTCGCCGCGGTTCGATATCTCCGTCGGCGCGTCGGAGTGAAAAACGTGGTTCTCATCGGGGCCAGCGCGGGGGCGAACGCAGTCGTTCGCGCCAACTCGCGGGCAGGGAGTGGAACTATCGACGGAACGCTCGCAATCTCGCCCGGAAAAGCCACGGAGTCGGCAAGCGGGATGCAGGGATGGAAGCTGTTCGTCGTGAGCAGAGGTGACAAGGATCGGTTTGTGCGGACGACGAAACAGATGCACGAAAACGCTCCGAGTCCGAAACGGTTCGAGAAAATTTCGGGCAGTGCACACGGCCAGCATGCCTTCGAGGAGAACGATTACGCGATGCGGTCGCTCATGAACGAACTCCTGAACACGGTTTGTGGCGGGGAGTAACGTAATTCGCACGCTTTTTGAGTCTCCACGGGTAAAACGGACTAACGAATGATTTCCAAGGGCTGTGAACAGTGCGCCATGGGTGGCAAGATGGTGCTCTTCGTCTACGGGTACTGCGACCAGCGCGACTGCTTTTACTGCCCGCTCGGCGAGAACCGGAAAAACGTCACCGACGTATACGCGAACGAGCGGAAGATCGAGAACGACGAGGACATCATTACCGAGGCAAAGCGAATGGACGCCCTCGGTACGTCCATCACGGGTGGCGAGCCACAGGAGGCGATGAACAAGACGTGCCGCTATATCTCGATGCTGAAAGACGAGTTCGGTGACGACCACCACACGCACCTCTACACCGGAATCACGGGTGGGCGCGAGAACATGCGCCGACTCGCCGAGGCAGGACTGGACGAGATTCGCTTCCATCCGCCGTACGAACTTTGGGGCGAGATGCACGGGTCGGAGTGGGAGGACATATTGTACATTGCGCGTGAAGAAGGAATCACGCCCTCGTTCGAAATACCTGGAATCCGGGCTGAAGAGGAGTTCCTCGAATTCCTTGACGAAGGCGCGGCGGAATTCTGCAACGTCAACGAATTCGAGATGAGCCAGGGTAACTACCGCCGAATGCAAGCCGAGGGGTACGAACTCCAAGAGGGTCACATGTCCGCAGTCGATGGGTCGAAAGAGCAGATTCTGGACGTGATGGGCGACCATCCACGCGTATACTTCTGTACCTCGGTGTTCAAGGACGCCGCCCAGCACCGAAACCGCCTGAAGCGCATGGCGCGCCAAATCCGCCGTGAGTTCGACGACGTGACCGACGATGGCACGCTTATCTATGGAAAGACGTGGGCCACCGAAGAGCGGTTCGCGAAACTCGGCGTTCCCGAGGAGTTCTACACCGTCAAATCCGACCACATCGAAGTCGCGTGGTGGTTGTTGGAGGAGATGATAGACGAAGGTGACGTGGAAAAAGGCGAAATCGTGGAGCAGTATCCAACCTACGACGGGCAAGTGGTCGAACGAACGCCATTGGCGTAAATCGCTCTCGTTTTCGTTTTTTCGTGTTCTCGACAGCGAGGAGCAGTGCGCCGAATCGGCGCGGGGGTTGGCACCCGACCGCAAGAAAAGGTTGCGGAAGTGTTTAGGCGAGTGCCACAAAATTCACACTCATGCCGGACTGTCCACTGGCAGATAGCTGCCCCAGTTTCGAGGAACGAATCAGCGGAATGGGCTGTCACCACTACGGCGACCGCGGCGGTGCGGAGTGGTGTAACCACTACAACCAGCCGATCCGGGAACTGAAAACCGCTCCCGTCCAACCGGGCGAGGAAGTCATCGTGGAGATCGACGACATTCACGAGAGCGGCTCCGGCGTCGGTCGGACCGACGAAGGATTCATCGTACTCGTGGACGGCATCCTCCCCGACGCTCGCGCTAAAGTAAAAATCACGAACGTAAAGGGCAATCACGCGACGGCCGACCCCGTCGAGCGCCTCCCGATGGAACCGGAGGACGAAGCGGAGGACACGGGAGAAGGGGAACCGGAAACGACGAACCGAAGAAAACGTGAACGCCGCGAACGCCTCGGAAGTCGGGACAACTTCTGGGGCGGATAGTCCGCGAAGTGGACAGTCCTTTGCAGGTTGGGCATGTACAGTCACGCATGCCGGAGGCAGTGATATGAGCGACGAACCGGACGTGGATGAGATACTCCACCGGGCAGGGTTTTGCGCGGAGACGAGTGTTCTCACCAGACGACAAGCAGAGGTGCTGGCACTCCGCGAGCGGGGGGTTGCACAAACCGATATCGCGGACCGTCTCGGTACCTCGCGGGCGAACGTTTCCAGCGTCGAGGCGAGTGCCCGCGAAAACGTTCGCAAAGCACACGAAACAGTGGCGTTCGCGGAAACACTCCAGGCACCGGTTCGAATCGAAGTCGAACCGAACACGGACCTGTACGACGTGCCGTCGCGTGTGTACGACGCGTGCGACGAGGCAGGTGTGAAGGTAAACCACGCCGCACCGGAGCTGATGAAACGAATCAGCGACGAGGCGGGCAACGCCGTCGAAGGACGGGGAGTCCGAACGCCCTTGCTCATCGGCGTGACGCACGACGGTGAAGTGACGGTTCGCCAATCATCCCCCGAGGAGTTTTAGCAGTTCCCACGGATTTCGGAATATGGACCTCGATATAGAAGGTAACACGGCGTTAGTTACGGCGAGTTCGAGTGGACTGGGACTGGCGAGCGCGAAGGCGTTAGCCCGAGAGGGAGCGAACGTCGTCATCTGTGCCCGCAGTGAAGACGATCTAGCCGACGCGGAACGGGAAATCGAGGGAATGGGCGATGGCGCTGTTCTCTCGGTGCCGACGGATATCACCGATCCGGACGAAATCGAGACACTCATCGAGGCGACCGTCGAGGAGTTCGGCGGTCTCGATCACCTCGTGACCTCGGCGGGTGGGCCACCGAGCGGGCGGTTTCTCGACACTACCGAACGCGACTGGTACGCCGCCTACGATTTGCTCGTGATGAGCGTCGTCTGGCTGACGAAGCGCGCCTATCCATACCTCGCGGACAGCGATGCGGGTACGGTGGTGAACATCACCTCCACCAGCGTTCGGGAGGCGATCGACGGTCTCGTCCTCTCGAACGCGGTACGTCGGGGAGTCATCGGATTGATGAAAACCCAAGCTCGCGAGTTTGCACCTGACGTGCGAGTCAACGCGGTTCTGCCGGGCGCGCACGAGACACCCCGAATTCAGGAACTCGTGGAGGCGGCTCTCGAACGCGGTGAGTACGACAGCTACGAAGACGGACTCGCGGACTGGTCGAGCGACATCCCGATGAATCGAGTCGGCGACCCGATGGAACTCGGGGAAGCAGTCGCCTTCCTTTCAAGCGAAAGCGCGAGTTTCATCACCGGCGTCGCGCTCCCGGTAGACGGTGGTAGGCTCCGAAGTTAATGGGAGAGCAGACGTGATGGCGGATCCAAAGACGGTGGTGTCATGGAGCGGTGGAAAGGATGCTGCATACGCTCTCCTCGAATTGGGTACGGACAGCGTAGCTGAACTACTGACGACGATTTCGGAAAACGGACGTAGTAGTATGCACGGCGTGCGGCGGGAACTGTACGAGAAGCGAGCGGAGAGTATCGGGCTCCCAATTCGGTTCGTGGAGCTGCCACTGGCGTGTTCGAACGAGGAGTACGAATCACGGATGGCGAACGTGATGGCCGAGTATGAATCCCGTGGCATCGACCGTGTCGCCTTCGCTGACCTGTACTTGGAAGACATACGGCGGTATCGGGAATACCGGCTCGAAAAGACGAGTATTGACGGCTGCTGGCCGGTATGGAATCCGAACACGGAGGAACAAATCGAATCGTTTCTCGACGCCGGATTTCGCGCCACCGTCGTAGCAGTGGATGACTCACTGCTCGATTCCTCGTTCGTGGGCCGCGAACTTGACCCTGCTTTCCTCGCCGATTTACCCCGGGATATCGACCCGTGCGGCAAAAACGGGGAGTTCCACACGTTCGTCCGGGACGGCCCGATTTTCGACTCGTCGATATCGGTCGAAGACGGGAAGACGGTAACACGAGAGGTGGGCGACGGCGAATTTCACTACTGCGATTTGCGGTAAGTTCCGATTCCGTTACGACTCGATTTTCTCGAGTATTCGTTTGGCTTCGTCGCGGGCTTTCTCCTCGCCCGCCTGTTTTTTGATGAGGACGCTCTGGACCACCCAATCGTCGCTGTCCTCCCGTTTCCCGGTTCTGACTTCCGCCCCCGAAGAGACGTCCTGTGCGGCGTTTGCTGCCCAATCCGGCGTCCGAATCGTGTCGAACTCGTTCGGGTCTCGGAATCGAACGTGAATGTATTCGTCTTCCGTTTCGACCGATTGAACGGCTGGTGTGTCTGTCATAGCATGGGCTGTTCGACGAGGACAACAAGAAAATTGGTGGCTACTCAGAATGCGTCTTCCGTACGCAATCGCGAAACCACTTCGCGCACACGCTGTGCCTCTTCCTTCGGAACGACGAGAACACGATCGTCGAACGACACGACGATCAAATCATCCACACCGACGAGGCTCACGTGTTTGTCGCTGGCGACGACGTTCCCTGTCGCGTCGATACTCAGCGCATCGCCGAGAACTGTATTTTCCCCGGGAACGAGTCGTTCCAGTGCGTCCCACGATCCGAGGTCGTCCCACTCGAAATCGGCGGGGACGATGTATGTGTCGTCAGTTCGTTCCATCACGGCGTAATCGACACTCACAGGTTCGACTGTGTCGAATCCGTGTTCGGCATCGCCATCTTCGAGCGCGGTAACGAGTGGTTCGAGTGGGGAGTCGCGGGCCTCTCGCAGGAACGCGTTTGGCGTCCACGCAAACAGTCCCGCGTTCCAGTAGAAACAATCCTTTACGAACTGCTCTGCGGTTTCAGCGTCGGGTTTTTCTCGAAATTGAGCAACGTCAAAGTAGTCTTCGTGCTCCGTACCGGGTTCGATGTACCCGTATCCTGTCGCAGGGCGAGTGGGTTCGATTCCCACAGTGACAACCCCCTTCGTTTCCACTGCAACTGATACGGCATGGCGAGCAGTGGATTCGAAATCACCCGCGATGTGGTGGTCACTCGGCATGCAAAGGAGGACACAGTCGCCGATTTGTTCGCGGATTCGGTGGGCCGCATACACGAGTGCTGGGCCGGTGTCTTTCGGTTCCGGTTCGACCAGCACGCCGGCTTCGGGAACGTGTTCGCGCACGAGGTCGGCGTGTGCTGCGGCAGTGCAGACGAACACTTCGTCGGCGAAGCCGGCGCGTTCGACGGTTTGGGCCAGCAGGGAGTCGTCTCCAAGAAGCGAGAGGAACTGCTTGGGACGGTCGCTTCTGCTCGCCGGATATAGTCGCGTTCCGGTTCCACCGGCCATGATGAGTGCGACGAGCGGGCGAGTCATACGAAAGGGAACGATAGGTGATGGCAAAAATCGGTCTATCGGTGCTCACGGGAGTTACGACAGTTCCGGTAATCGTTGTCAGGCTGCACTCGCAAAAACAAGTCGGCTTAGGCGCCGCGTGCTTCCGTTTCGGACGGAGCTTCTTTGCGGGCCGCAGTTCTGGTGCCCTGTGCCATGAACATCATCGAGACGCCAGTGACGAGGAGGTTCACTCCGAAGAGGAGTCCAACCGCCCACAGCGCAGTTCCGGGGAATCCGGCCCAGATGATTCCGGCGATAACCAGCGCGAGGACGCCACTCACGACGAGCGCACCCCAGCCTTTGTCACCGCGAGCTTGGAATCCCATGACGATTTCGAGGATGCCCTCCACGAACAGGAACGCCACCACAAGGATGGTCAGCGTCGTTAGTCCGAGGACCGGGTTCGACAGAAGCGCAATACCGGCGATGGCGTAAACGACCGCGAGTAGCGCTTGTATGACGAATCGCTTCCAGCCACCCGAGAAGGCGTGTGCGACGTGAACGAGAGCGCCGACGATCAGAAGCGCGCCGAGTAGTATCGACAACGACACCCCGGCCACGAACGGTGAAAGGATGGCAAGAACGCCGATTACTGCGATGATTGCCCCCGCGCCCATCGAAGCCCGCCACGAAGTTTCCGAAGCGTTCGATACCATTTCAGCACCGCTCTCTACTTTTGTGCTCATTGTTATAGTACCCCGAATACCGTATATGCTAGCCAAGAGCATAAATTGTGTTCTTTATTTGAAGGAAATTCCCGAGACCGGACCGTTTTTGAGCAATATCGTCCCGAAGAGAGACTCAGTCTATCGAAATACGAAATCGGAATGAAAGACGTTTTACAGACATGATTTTGAGAATATATATTTGTCTAGTAATCATTTTCGGAAGAATAGACACCGCATCGCATAGCTGTCACTCGCTTTTTGCTTTTGGAATGATAGTCAGAAATCTGCTATTTAAATCGGGGCTACCACGTCTCGATGGTTCGCTCTCGAATATCTTCGACACATCCATCGCAGGCGGGATGTTCCGCGTCGAAGCACGCTGGACGACCTTCCGTATCGAGTCGTACTGCCCGTCGTTCTACATGTCTCCGGCAGACGATTTTTGCCCTCCCGTGTTCGTCCTGTGGCAAATCCGCAAGTACCGCGTCATGTGCGTTTCGATAGGCTTCCTTCGCTTCTTTCATCTGCCGGTCCGCCGATTCTCGGGTTTTGGCATATTTTTTCCCCGCTTCCCTGAGTTTGATGCGGAGGAAGCGTTCGAGACGGTCGTCCATACCTCATGTTGGTGGTCGAGGAATGAAAGGTTTCCCCGACGAGCGGGCCGCACTCTCACACGCCATGGACGAACAGTTCGAAACGGTCAGGTACAGAATACAGCCACGAGGCCGCGTTAGGACCCATTTTTCACTTCCGGTACCCTCGCGTAACCTTTTATACTATCGCGAACCAACACCGATACGTCTCCCATAGAAAACGAAGTGGAGACGGAGCAACCATGACCGATGTGCGACAGCACGCAGAGGAAATACACGAACAGTTCTCCGACCATCTCGACGTATCCGTCGACGACGTAGCATCGCGTCTCGACAGTCTGGTCAACGAGTACAAGGTGCCCATGGAAGAGGCACGACGGAGCGTTACCAGCCATTATCTGGACGAGGCCGGACTCGAACGCGACGACATCCGAACCGGCGGTACCAGCGACGTAGCGGTTGACGACATCGAAATCGACGAGCAGTGGGTAAACCTCACGGCCAAGGTCGTCGACCTTTGGGAACCGCGAAGCGACTCGGTCGGCCAGGTCGGCCTCCTCGGTGACGAGACGGGCACGATCAAGTTCACCAAGTGGGCGAAATCCGACCTGCCCGAACTCGAAGAGGGGGTCGTCTACCGACTCGGCAACGTCGTCACTGACGAGTATCAAGGTCGCTACTCGGTGAAACTCAACCGAACCACGACCGTCGAGGAACTCGATACCGACATCGAAGTCGGCGACAACGCGACCGAAATCGAGGGCGCGTTGATCGATATCCAGTCCGGCAGCGGCCTTATCAAGCGCTGTCCCGAGGAAGATTGCACGCGCGTCCTCCAAAACGGGCGCTGTTCGGAACACGGCGAGCAGGAAGGTGAATTCGACCTCCGAATCAAGGGCGTCGTGGACGACGGAAACGACGTTCACGAGGTCATCTTCAATCAGGAAGCGACCGAGAATCTGACCGGCATCGAACTGGACGAAGCCAAGCAGATGGCGATGGACGCACTCGACACCACCGTCGTGGCCGACGAAATGCGCGAAAAGACGCTCGGCTACTACTACCGCGTGGCAGGACCGACCATGGGTCGGTACGTACTGGCGAACGATGTCGAACAACTGTCCGGAACAGTGGATGCGGAAGCGGCGCTTATCAAAGCGAGGTCGATGTAACATGAGTGGAGCACCTACCAGAGAAGTCGCACGCAGGACGTTCGCAGCGGAGTTCAACGACGCGAGCTATACGTTCAAAGAGTCGGATGACGAACGCGCACCGGTCTACCTGCTCCTCCCCACGGGCGAGCGAGCGAACCGAGTCTTCGTCGTCGGGACGCTAACCGAAAAAGAAGACGTCGGCGAAGACAGCGAGTACTGGCGTGGACGGGTAGTTGACCCGAACGGCGACACGTTCTTCGTGTACGCGGGGCAGTACCAACCCGACGCCGCGGCGATGCTTCGCGAACTAGAAGCGCCGGAATACGTCGCCATCGCCGGAAAACCACGAACCTACGAGATGGACGACGGAACGGTGAACGTCTCGCTTCGTCCCGAATCCATCACCGTGGTCGATGAATCGACACGTGACCGCTGGGTGGTCGAAACCGCCGAGCGAACGCTCGAACGCATCTCGACGTTCGAAGACGAGACGAACCGCTACGCCGCCATGGCGAAAGAGCAGTACGACCGACCGATCGACTCGTATCGGGAGAACGCAATCCGAGCGCTCGAAAGTCTCGATACGGACGGAAAGTCGAACGACGAGGAACTGAGCGACGGCGGTGTGAGCGACGAAGCGGACGGTGAAAGCGAAACGCCGCTCCAGTAGCGAGACGTCACATCTCTTTCGGGAGTAGTCGGATGAAGAGTTGTCGGATAGCGAACCGTCTACCAAACGGTTCGAGAGGAACAACCGTCGAAAACCCACGATATTACGATACAACATGCCCGACGATCGAACATCCCCAAGCGGCGGGTGGCGGGAGGTGTACGGTGCGATGGAAGTAGACACCTCCGCCGAAGCACCTGCCAACCCCTGTCCAGACTGCGGTGTGGAGTCGAGGTGCATCTTTAGACGCGTGTTCGAATGCGACGATCACGGCGTGTGGGCACTGGACGCGACAGGAACGCCACGAATGGAATCCAACCCGACCAAAATGAAGGCGGAGTAGTTCGAAACGAAATCAATCGAGGGGTTCCGAGAGCGCGTCCTCGACGCGCTCTTCGAGGAGGCCGGACCAGACGATGGTTTCGGCGGCCGAGATATCCTCGTGAATCGGCCGGTCATCGGTCAGCGGGGGTACGACCTCACGGACAACGTCGTAAGCTGCACCGGTACCGGTGCCGTGCGAGAGATCGTCGGAAACGAATTCGCTTGCTTGTGCACCGCAGACAAGTTCGATACCGACGATGGCGAGGGTGTTTTCGACCGCCCGGCGAGCGTTGTACGCACTCTGGGCACTCATGCTCACGTGGTCTTCCTGATTGCCGCTGACGGGCGTGTTGTCCATCGAGGCGCGACCGATGGACCGGTTTTCGTTCAACAGTGCCGCGGCGGTATACTGGGCGATCATGTAACCGGACCGCAGACCGCTGTGTTCGGTGAGGAACGGTGGGAGATGCGGTTCCTGAATGTTCGGGTTGAGCATTCGGTCCACACGGCGCTCCGAGATGGCCGCGAGTTCGGTGATGGCGTTCGTCAAATAGTCGAGCGGGAGTGCGAGCGGATCGCCGTGAAAGTTGCCGCCCGAAAGAACTGCGGCGTCGCCCGTGCCGCTGGCACGGCTGTTCACCGCGTCAGCGGGGAAGATGAGGGGATTGTCGGTCGCGCTGTTGAGTTCGATTTCGACCGCCCCGCGGAGATGGGCGACCGCATCCCGAACCGCACCGTGAACTTGCGGCAGACAGCGAAGCGAATAGGCATCCTGCACACGGTCGCAGTTGCGATGTGATTCGACGATTTCCGAGTTCTCGGTGAGCCGTTTGACGTTTCGTGCGCTCTCCGCGTGCCCGTCGTGGGGACGAATGTCGGCGATAACTGGGTCCGCTGAGGCGGTCGTCCCCATCGTCACTTCGGTCGTGAGTGCGCCGGCAACGTCCGCCGCGCGAATCGCGCGTTCCGCATCACGAACGGCGAGCGCGGCCAATCCGACCGAAAGCTGTGTGCCGTTGATGAGTGCCAACCCTTCCTTGGCCGCGAGCGTGACCGGTTCGAGTCCAGCGGTTTCGAGGGCATCCGCTCCGTTCAGTTTTTCTCCGGCGACGGTTGCGGTACCCTCACCCATCAGTACCAGCGCGAGATGTGCGAGGGGTGCGAGGTCACCGCTCGCACCGAGGCTTCCGCGCGATTTGACGACGGGATGGATACCTTCGTTCAGCATCGTCACGAGGTGGTCAACGACGATTTCACGAATGCCGGAGTAGCCCTTGACGAGCGCGTTGACCCGTCCGAGCATCATCGCACGAACCTCCTCACGGGTCAGCTCCCTGCCTGCCCCAGCGGCGTGACTCCGGACGAGGTTGGCTTGGAGCGTTTCGATGTCTTCCGGTGGAATTCGTTCGTCCACGAGTTCGCCGAATCCGGTATTGACGCCGTAAACCGCTTCGCCGCTTTCGACCACCTGTTCGACGCGTTTTCGGGCCCGTTGGACGCGATCGCGGGTTTCTTCGGGGATAAAAACGGTCGCGTCGTCCCGAGCGACCCGTTCCACGTCTTCCGGCGTGAGCGATTCGCCGTCTACTTGTATTTCGGTCATTAGAGGTTCACCTTCGTAGTGGTGTGGTTGTCGGTCGGTGAGGGGTGAGAACCGTTTCGGCGGTCGTAGCCACGAAAGCCCTCACGGGCGATGTTCGTGCGCCCCACGCCGTGCTCCTCGGGCAGGTGGTGAGCGCCTCCCCTGCGATGGTGCGGTTGCGGTCGCTTGGAGTCCGCAACTGCCAACGGTAAACCGACTGACGAACCATCGGGTGCAGACGAACGAACCGACGGGGAACTGTTCGTACCCTCACACCCCTCGATATCGTTTTCACGCACGATGGACCGCCTCGCCGTCCTTCAGCACCGTCTCCACCGCGTTCACGCCGAAGTTGTACGGGACGTGGACGTAGCTCGGCGCGTCCAGAACGGCGATATCGCCCGGTGTCCCGGGTTGAAGCGTCCCCGACCCGTCCGCCATATCGAGTGCCATCCCGGCGTGTTTCGTCCCCGCAACCAGCGATTCGGCAGGGGTCATCCCCATCTCCACGCACGAAAGTGAGGCCGCGAATCCCATACTCTGAGAGTAACAGTTCGGATTGAAATCAGTCGCGATGGCGACGGGAGCACCCGCATCGAGGAACGCCCGAGCGTCGGCGAACTCCGCACCCAGGCCGAATGCGGTTCCCGGGAGCAAGACGGGGACGACTCCTGCCTCTGTGACCGCGTCGATATCCTCCTGGGTTGCGTAGAGAAGGTGGTCGGCACTGGTCGCACCGAGTTCTGCGGCGAGCTGCGTCCCGCCGATGTGGGCGAGTTCCTCTGCGTGGATTTTCGGGGTCAAGCCGTACTCTTCCCCGGCTTCCAGTACACGTCGAGACTGCTCGACGGAAAACACGCCCTCCTCGCAGAACACGTCGCAGAACTGTGCTATTCCCTGCTGGGCGACCGCCGGAATCTGTTCTTCGACGACTTCGTTCACGTACTCGTCGGCGTCTCGACTCTCCGGAATCGCATGAGCACCCATAAACGTCGGAATCACATCGACTGCGTGCTGGTCGTCAGCGCGAGCGATGACCGCCAACATTTGGAGTTCAGTCTCGGTATCGAGTCCGTAGCCGGATTTGATTTCTACGGTGGTGGTTCCGTGGGCGAGCATGGTATCGAGGTGCGAGAGCACGTTCGACAACAGTTCCTCGTCGCTCGCCTCTCGTACTGAACGGACGGTTCGGAGGATACCGCCACCATCGGCGAGGATTTCCTGATACGTCTTACCCTGCAGTTTCGCCTCGAACTCGTCGGAGCGGTCGCCCGCAAAGAGGGCGTGAGTGTGTGGGTCGATGAAACCCGGTATGACTGCTTTCCCGCCCGCATCGAGTGCGAAGGACGCATCTTCGGGAGGGTATTCTCGGGTCACAGGACCAGTCGCCCCGACTCGTGCGACTTCCCCATCAACCACCGCGATTGCGGCATCTTCGTAGATACCGAGCGACCCATCCGCCTCGATAGTCACGATTTCTTTTGCGTCGTGGACGACTGCTGTAAGTTCCGAGTTTCGACCGCTCATCGGCCACCTCCGAGTGTGGAAAGGAAATGTGCGATTGCCCGTGCACCAGCCTTCGCCGTCAGTCCATCGCGGTCGAGCGACGGCGAACATTCGACGATCTCGAAACCGACTACTCGGTCGTCGCTCGCCGCAAGTCGGAGCATCCGAAACAGTTCCCGAGTAGAAATTCCGCCCGGCGTGGGTGCGCTGACGCCAGGTGCGAACACGGCGTCCAGGACATCCAAATCGACGCTCACGAAGATCGTATCGACATCGGCCATCGAGTCGAGCGGGGTGTCGATCGCGGAGACGGAGTCCTCACCGACCTCTTCTGCGGTAACGATTTCGCCGCCTTTCTCACGAACGAACGACGCGTACTCGGTGCTCGTCTCGAAGTGACGAGCGCCGACACAAGCGTAGGCATCGAGTCCGCCGCCGAGTTCCGAGTCGAACAACTGACGGTAGGGAGTTCCACTGGTCGGAGACTCCCGAACTTCGCGTACGTCGAGGTGAGCGTCGAAATTGATGACGCCGAGTGACGATTCGTCGGAGAGCAAATGAACGGCGTTGGCGTAGGTGAGCGAGTTATCCCCACCGAGGAATACCGGAAACGAGGATCCGTCAAGCACCGCGCTGGCGGCGGTGTGCGCGAGTGATTGTGCTTCTTCGACCCAGTCGGCGTTTTCGAGGTTGGCAACGTCACCGAGGTCGCCGAGCGATCCGATCGGTCCGGCGTCGAAATGGTGGGTTTTGATGCCCGCGAGATGTTTGCGGAGAGCGGACGGTCCTTCTCTCGCACCCGCACGGCCGATAACCGCTCCGTCGTAGGGTTCGCCGACGAGGACGGCGTCGAACTCGTCTGCCGTGTCGATCGTTGCGGATTCAACGATGTCACCGAACTGTTCGTCGTTCGGGTCGGCCGATGTGCCCTCCCAGTCGAACGTGTGTACGAACTCACTCATTCTGTATCACGCATCGGGATCCGGACGTTCGATTTTTTCGCTTGATCGAGTGCGACGTCGTAACCCGCATCGGCGTGCCGAATCACGCCCATTCCGGGGTCGGTGGTAAAGACACGACGGGCCTTTTCTGCCGCGAGGTCGGAACCGTCGAGGATGACGTGGTTGTTCGTGTGAAGCGCGTTGCCGATACCGACGCCACCGCCGTCGTGGACGGAAACGATGTCGGCACCTGCCGCACAGTTGAGCAAGGCGTTGAGAATCGGCCAGTCCGCGATCGCGTCCGAATCGTCGCGCATGGCTTCCGTTTCGCGGTTCGGACTGGCGACCGACCCCGCATCGAGATGGTCACGGGTGACGACGATCGGTGCCCCGATTTCGCCGTCCGCGACGAGTTCGTTGATTCTGAGCGCGAACCGGGCGCGTTCCGTGAGGCCATCATCGTCGGTGTCGTATCCAAGCCAACACACTCGCGACGGGAGGCCCTGAAATTCGACCTGTTCCTGTGCGAGGTCTATCCAGCGGTGAAGTTGTTCCTTCTCGGGGAACAGTTCGACGACTGCCTCATCAGTTCTGTGAATATCGGCCGGGTTTCCGGAAAGCGCGGCCCATCGGAACGGTCCTTTTCCCTGACAAAAAAGCGGGCGGATATACGCCGGAACGAATCCGGGGAAATCGAAGGCATGCTCCATCCCCCTGTGTTCTTTCACCTGTCCGCGGATGTTGTTACCGTACTCGAAGGCGATCGCGCCCGCATCCTGGATGTCGAGGATCCCCTGGACGTGGCGGGCCATCGTGTCCAGGCTTTCCTCGACGTATTTTTCGGAATTTACATCGCGGAGTTTGCCGGCTTCCTCGACGGTGTATCCCGATGGATAGTAGCCCTCCAGTTCATCGTGGGCACTCGTCTGGTCGGTGATAACGTCCGGAACGAAGTCGCGGTTGAGCATGCCTTCCAGCATGTCAGCGGCGTTGATGTGAACGCCGATCGAGTACGGTTCACCCGCCTCGGCCGCTTCCGTCGCGTTTGCGATGGCCTCGTCCAAATCATCCGTCTTCTCCATGCAGTAGCCAGTCTCGATTCGACGGTCGATTCGGGATTCGTCCACCTCTGCAGCGATACAGACGCCGTGGTTCATCGTCACGGAGAGAGGTTGGGCACCACCCATCCCCCCGAGTCCACCCGTGACGACGATCTTCCCGCGCAGGTCGCCCGCAAAATGTTCGTCCGCGAGGGCGGCCAGCGTTTCGTAGGTTCCCTGAATGATACCCTGCGTGCCGATATACGCCCACGATCCGGCAGTCATCTGGCCGTACATGATGAGCCCCTTCGCTTCGAGTTCGTGGAAATGCTCCCAATCGTCCCACTTCCCGACGAGGTTCGAATTGGCGATGAGCACGCGAGGGGCGCGCTCGTGCGTCGTGAACCGTCCGACCGGTTTTCCGGATTGAACCAACAGCGTTTCGTCGTCGTCGAGATCGCGCAGTTCGGTCACAATGGCGTCGTAGGCGTCCCAACTGCGGGCCGCCCGACCGGTTCCGCCGTACACCACGAGATCTTTGGGTTTTTCGCCGACATCCGGGTCGAGGTTGTTGTTCAGCATCCGAAGGGCCGCTTCTTGTCGCCAGCCCTTACATTCGATATCGGATCCCGTCGGTGCACCCTGATACTCACGCCACTGGGCGCTCGGTTCGCCCACATCGTGTGTTTCGGTTCGTTCGTTCGTTTCGGTCTGTTCGCTCATTGTGTGTCATATGAGCGCGAACTGCAAATACCTCAGTCCCTGCGTTTGGAGGGTTATTTAAATAATTCGCGGAGAAATAGCGGACGATGCACGAGGTCGTACTGCGAATCGAACAGCCCAGTGCCTGCGCCGACGCGACCCTGGGAACCGAGACGACCATCGAACTCTGGTGTAACGACCACTGTGACCTTCTCCACGTCAGCGGACCGATGGGAAAAGAGGCGCTAGCGCACCTCGAAGAACTCGTGGGCGTGCAGGAACTGCTGGTCGAAGGAAACGAGCGGCTGGCGATGACCGAAACGTGCCTAAAAGACCGCGAGACTGATACCATCGAAGCGTATCTCGCCCGACACAGCTGTCTACTCGTGCCACCCCTTCGATACGCGAAGGGTGAAAAGTGGTGCCGGATACTCGCACTCGATTCGAGCAATCTCACCGGACTCTATCGGGATTTGGTGGACGATTTTCCCGTCGTCGTCGAATCGAAGCGCGAGATTTCTACAGTCCCCGGTGACAGACCCCTTCTCACGCCAGAAACCGCGATTGCCGACCTCTCACCGCGTCAGCAGGAAGCGCTCGTCATCGCGCACGAGATGGGTTATTATCGAATTCCGCGTGAAACGACGACGGCCGAAATTGCCGACGAGATGGAAATCGAACGCCGGACGTTGGAAGAGCATCTCCGTCGTGCGGAGAACAAGCTTGTCGATGGAATCATCGAGTTCTACTGAAGCAAACCGAGTGCAGCGACGAAATGAGTCATCGCGGCGACGAGCGGGACGAGGATGGCGGTCCGAAGCACGAAGAGGAAGACGAGGTCACGGAAACGAATCGGCACATCGTTGAACATATCCATAATCATCGGACCGACGCTGGAGAAGAAGATGAGTTGCGAGACGGCGAGGACGGCAACGAAGAACTTCGCCATCGGGGCAGCATCCTTCGCGATGAGAACCGGCACGTACATCTCCGTGATGCCGACGATAGAGGCCGGTGCCACGACCTCCGCGTTTGGGATGCCGAGCAACGAAATCACGGGAACGAGCGGCGAGCCAAGGATTTCGAACGTCGGGGTGTACGCCGACAGAAGGACAGCAGCGAGGCCGACGGCGAGAATCGTTCCGAGGATGAGACTCGTCAGTTTCAGTCCATCGATGAAACCGCGTTTCGCGGCCTCGAAGATCGTCTCTCCCCGTTCGGCTTTGCCGACCGCTTCGCTCACGGCGAATCTGACGTATTCCGTCACCGATCCTCGAAACGGCATTTCGGGGTCGGGTTCGGCGATATACTCGTTAGGCATGGTGCTGATAGGTGGTATTCGGACGAGAACGAAGCCACAGACCACGACACAGACGAAGTACGCGAGAAAAATGACCGGAAAGAGGGAGAGCAATCCGAGCGTGTCGGCGACGACGCCGACGAATCCGATGCTCACCGTCGAAAAACACGTCGCTATCGTGAACACGTCTCGCTTGTCGTAGCCGCCGCGCTCGAAGACGTTCCGGGTGACGTAGAGTCCGACACTGTACGAACCGACCCACGAGGCTAGGCTGTCGAGGGCAGCTCGTCCGGGAACCCGAAAGAGGGGCCGCATGAGTGGGCGGGACAGCGTCCCGACGAACTCCAAGCCGCCGAGTTCGACGAAGATGGTGATGAAAATCGCCCCGGTCGGGATGATAACGCCGACACTGTACACCAGCGTTTCCCACATGAAGCCACCGGTTCCGGCGGTGTGGAGCCACTCCGGACCGAGCTTGAAGAACATGACCGGCGCGAGAAGCATGCCGACCACCCGAAGGAACCAGAAAACGAGAGAACTGTCGTAGTAGGCGAGGTCGAGCGAGCCGAGACGCCGATCATCGAACTGCGCGATGGTGGTGAGCAAGCCACCGGTAAGGATAATGAGAAGCGAGTAGATGCCCACAGCAGTTGGAAAGGTATCGGTGAGATAGCTCACAGCAACGTCGAATGGGACGGTTATCTGTCCATCCCACGGAATCGGAAGGAGAAAGAAAAACGCACCCACGGCGAACGCGAAGACAAACTTCGCGACAGGTCGGGTGTCGAATTCGTTCAATTCGATATCATCGATGTCTCGAACGGTCGGCTCGGTATCCACGGTCCATTTCGATTCGTTCCCGGTAGACATTGACACACAAATTGTAGCTGAAAAGGGTATAAATCATACCACCGTGTGCGGTGTCTTTTAAATAGTAGGTGGAACCGCTCGTCTGACGAAACCTTAAGTACTGTCAGACCGGTAATGTACACAACAATGGGCAACAAAAACAAGACGATCTCCTTCCGGGTCAACGAGGACGCCTTCGAAACCCTGCGGGAGATCGCCGAAAAACGTGACATTTCGCTGTCGGCCGTGTTCCGCGATTATGTGGACATGCTGGTCGCCCACGACGGGAAGGTACAAGTGGTTCCGGAAAACCGAGTTACCGACGTCGACGAAACGTCGTTCCCACCGAAAGTCGAAGTGCCGAAGAGTTTCGTTCGCGAGCACGAGCGCCTCGAACTGGAAGCGGACCATCTCCGCGACCAACTACAAGAACACAAACAGTACGTTCGTCATCTAAAATCGAAAGTGGACGACAACACGGAGGAGGAAGTCATCCAGCTGGAAGAACTGGATGACGAACTGGAAAACGACGAGCCGTTCCGGCTCGGCTGAGCCGATAGGGCCATAGAAACCGACTATCCCGACAGCGAGCGTTTCTTGCGCCGTGCCTGTTCTTCCGCTTCGTGGTCATTCTCCACGTTGGCGAGTTCCTCGACGGCTTCCAGCGTACGCACTGAGTTGTCCAAAAAGGATAGCACGTCGCCGGAATAGGCGTACACCATGTAGTCGTCGCTCATCACGTCAACGATGGCGTCCGGGCCGAGTCCACCCTCCCGCAGTTCGAGCAGATACCGCATGAACTTCCGCTCCGGACAGCCACAGTACGGGTTGCTCTGGCAGTCACAGTCGAGGAAGTCCTCGGCAAAGTCGAGAACTCTGTCCCGCGTCGCACCGTCCAGCTTTTGCATTCCATCGCCCTGAAACAGGATATCCAGCGTCGCACCCTTGAACGCTCCTTTCGGGATGTTCGTCTCTAGTTGGGAGGAGATTTGACGATGGTTTTTGACGTAGATTTTGTCCGTGATAGCCACGCTTATGCGATTCGTATTCGGTTCTGCCGGATAAGCGTGTCGTCAACGGGGAGAGGTAGACGGAGGTACTGAACATTTACAGAATTCTGTATCATCTGCTGTCGTCGGAAATTACAGCGACGAGACCGACGATTGCCGACTCCAAATACCGCCACCGCGTGCGGGCGAGTGTGCCGACCGCTGGCGCACTCGCCCTTGGCGTCCCCCGACCTCCCCGGGCATACGGACAGTTCGCGCAAGGCGCGCGAACTGTCCGCATCGCGCTTCCTGAAGGATGTGAAAATTCGAGGAACCAATTGCGAGTCGGGAAGCCATCGAAATCAAATAGTTTGTAGAAGTAATTGGAGCAATGGCAAGTCTTTCCGAGCGATGGTTTAGTCGATTTTCCGACGATTGGGAAGACTCTTCGACTGTACGAGGATTTTTCGGCGGGTTATGGCAGATAGGGCTTCAAATCGTACTCTACATCTTACTGTTGAATCTCACTGATTCGCTCGGAATCACATCATTTGACAGTTCGCAGAAAGCAAATGCGGTCATAATTTGGGTTGCGGTGTTTCTCGGCGTCCTTCTCGGAGGTGGAGTGAACTATCTCCACTACACCCGAGAGCGATTCAAACAACTCGGACGGACGTTTACCTACCGGACCACGATGATTATCGGAGTCTATGGTCTGTATCTGGTTCTCTTCTCGATTCACCCGGTTCACGGGATTATGTTCGCACTCGCCAACATCGTCGCCAAAATCCTTCTTCTCCTCGGAATGACAATATCCAGAAAACTGTAATCGCGGCTCGAGAGCCGGAAATCAGTGTTCGCGCGTAGCGACGAACTCCGCAAAATCACGTAGGTAGTCCAATGCCGCCGAGTCCGGGGCATCGACGCGGCCGAGCGCGGCGAGTGCCGCATCGGACTGCTCGTGGGCCAGTTCGTTGGCTTCGTCCGCACTGAGGTCAGTGACCTGCACGATGGATGGGCGGCCGATTTCCTCGTCCTGTCCCGTCGGCTTTCCGAGGTCGTCGGGGTCGGCTGTCTCGTCCAAGACATCGTCCCGAATCTGGAACGCGATGCCGACGCGCTCCGCGTACTCCCCGAACGCATCGACCGTTTCCGGGTCGGCCTCCGCGGCAATCGCACCGAGTTCGGCGGCGGCGCGGAACAGGGCGCCCGTCTTCCGCCGTGCGAGTTCCATGTATTCGGACTGATTCGACGGCAAATCGACGAGTTCCGATGCTTCGCCCATCCCGAGTTCGATCATCGATTCGGCGACGACTTCCATTGCTCGAGGCTGTGAGGAAAACAGTTCGAACGCCTCGCCAAGCATTCCGTCGCTGGCAATGATGGCCGGGCCGTAGCCGTATTCCGCCCACGCGCTTGGCGTCCCTCGACGTACGTCCGAACGGTCGATGATGTCGTCCACCACCAGCGACGCATCGTGAACGAGTTCGATACCAACGCCGAAATCCACGGCGTCTTTGGCATCACCACCCGCCGCTTCGCAAACCAACATGGCCACCGTCGGTCGAACACGCTTTCCACCCGAGAGCGCAGTATGTGCCAATCGCTCCGACAGTTCGCGTGGCTCGACCCGCTCGACGACTTCCTCCAACCGGTCTTCGACGAGCGTCCTGCGGGCCATCAGGTACTCCATTCATCTGTGCTTCAGGACGGGGCACGCAAATACGTGACGGGTTCAGTTTGCTGTCATCACTGCGCGCACCGACAAAAACGTCGGCTCCCGTGAAACGCGGGCGAACGTTTCCGGGTCTTTCTCTCGAAACGTCTCGGTCGGTTGGGATTCCTCGATGCGGTCGAGTCGAAACCCAGATTCGAGGAGAGGGTTCAGTATCGCGGCGAGCGGTCGGCGGTACGTCGGAACCTCCACCGGGTCGCCGAAACCAGCCCAAACCGCGCTCACGACTTCCGTCTCGAAGTAGTTCTCCGGGTCAAAATAGAAGTAATCCGCGATGGGGTGACCGGACGAGAAGACGAGAACGCCGTCAGCACGAAGTACCCGGGCGAGTTCCGAGAAAAGTGATTTCCAATCTTCGACGTAATCGAACGCCAGCGAACTGTAGACGAGGTCGAATCGCTCCGATTCGAAGGGAAGTTCCTTGCCGAAATCACACCGCAAAAAGTCCGCGTTCGGTACTCGTTCGCGGGAATGAGAGAGCATCGCCTTACTCGCGTCGATACCGGTTACTTCCGCGCCTTCGTTTAGCAGGTGTTCGGTCGTAATGCCCGGGCCACATCCCGCATCCAGTACGTTCATGCCCGATACATCCGGCAACAAGCCCTGCGTTGTCGGGCGTTCGAGATCAGCGTTGAACGGTTTCGTCGGCGCACGCTCGGCATAGCTGTCTGCCAACTGCTCGTATGCGTCGAGGGCCAGCGGCAGGTCTCCGTCGTCGCTCATAATCTGCACTCGGCGAGAACCGTCAAAAAGGTCGCTAATTGAACTACGCTCGTCGTTCGGGTGAAAATACGAACCGAGCGATCCTAGCTGAACTGCTCGGTGAGTTCAGGGACGACTTCGAACAGGTCGCCGACGATTCCGTAATCCGCGATGTCGAAGATAGGTGCGTTCGGGTCGGTGTTGATGGCGATGATGGTGTCCGCACCTTTCATTCCGGCAACGTGCTGCACCGCGCCGGAGATACCGATTGCGAGATACACTTGTGGCGTGACCTGCGCGCCCGACTGACCGACCTGACGGTTCTTGGGGAGCCAGCCGTTGTCCACGATCGGACGCGAGGATGCGAGGGTCGCGCCAGTTGCCTCCACGAGGTCTTCGATGAGCGGGAGGTTGTCCTCCTCCTCGATACCGCGACCGATACTGACGATGAACTCGGCTTCGCTGATATCCACGTCGCCACTGCCGACCTCCTCGAAACCAGTGACGGTCGAGCGAACTGCTGCTTCATCAACGTCGAAATCGAACGCGGAGACCTCGGCATCACCGACACCTTCGGCCGTCGGCCATTCCGCACCACGAGTCGTGATGGCGAACTGGTCTCCCTCGACCTCCACGGTCGTCTCGACTTTCGAACCGTACATCTCGCGGGTCGCTGTGAGCGTTCCGTCGTACTCGAAGCCGATGGCGTCCGTTACGAGCGGCAGGTCCAGTCGGTTGGCGACTGCGGGCGCGTAATCTAGTCCGTTTACGCTGTTCGGCATGAGGACGAACGCCGGCGCGAGGTCGTTGTACAGTGCTTCGATGGCCTGCACGTAGACGTCGTGGTTGAATTCCTCGCCGTTTTCGACGGTGTGGATGGTATCTACACCCTCTCGATTCAGGCTATCGGCAAATGAATCCACGTCGCCGCTGATGACTGCGAGATGAAGATCGCCACCGGCATCGTCGGCGAGTTCACGGCCTGCAGAGATGACTTCGAAGCTCTCGTCGCGGAGTTCACCACGTCGATGTTCCGTGATGGCAAGCACGTCGCTCATTCTGCCACCCCCTTCTCGCGAAGCACTTCAGCCAGTTTCCCGGCGGTTTCGTCGGCGCTACCCTCGAAGATTTCTGCGTCACTCTCGCTCTCGGGTTCGTACATATTGGTCAGCGTCAGGTCGCTCTGCACCGCGTCGGCATCGAGACCGAGGTCGGTGAGCGTTTTGGGTGCGATTTCTTTGGATTGGGCCTGTCGGATACCACGCAGACTTGCGTATCGTGGTTCGTTGATACCTGTCTGAATCGTGAGCACCGCAGGAAGCTCCACGTCGGTCAGTTCCTCGACACCACCCTCCAGTTCGCGGTGGACGTGTGCGACACCGGCGTCGGCGTCCATGTCGAGGTCATTTACGACTGCAGCCCATTCGAAATCGATATCGTCGGCGAGTGCAACTCCGGTTGCGCCGAATGCATCGTCGCCCGCCTGCACACCAGTCAACACGAGATCGGGTTCTTCCTCAGCAACGACGGCGGAGAGGATCTGAACCTTCGTTTCGGTGTCGAGCAGGTCAACGTCCTCGAACGATTCGTCCCAGACGCGAATCGAACGGTCCGCACCTTTTGCGAGCGCCATTCGAATCGTTTCTTCGGCACGCTCGGGACCGATGGTGACGGTGACGACTTCGTCGGCCACACCTGCTTCGTTCAGTTGAACGCCTTCTTCGACGGCGTAATCGTCCCACTCGTTGAGGTCGTATTCGAGGTATCGGTCGTCAACCTCGGTTCCCTCGACTTCGAAGTCATCCGCGAGTTCGGCGACTTCTTTGACGGTTACAAGGACCTTCATAATCAATTCCTTTCCGGGTAGGGGGTAAACGTTTTCGAAACAGTCGACAATGCACGAACAGTACTAATCGATTATCTTACTCGTTTCGTCGGGTCGTGGAGTTATTCGTCGTCGAAATCGACGATATCCTCATCGGGGAGCGTAATGAGGTTCTCGCGGCCGATTCGAAGTTTATCCACCCGGTTTTCCTTGTCCATCGCCGAGAGAAGCTGTGACACCTTAGCGTTCGACCAATTCGTTTCAGTGACTATTTTCGCCTGTTTCATTCGCCCACCGTTCCGTTTCAGCAGGTGTTCGACGCGTTCCTCGTCCGACAGCAGTTCGACGTTGGGTTCGTCGTTCTCCGACGCAGAACCGTCCCCGATAGCGGAAGCCGAGTCCGCTTCCTCCGCTGCAACGGGCGGTTCTTGTCGGGGGTCGTCTACCGATTTATCCTCGCGCCGTTGCATCAAGACGTACACTCCCACAGCCCCAGTGCTAACGACGAGCAACAAGAGGAAGACGTTCGTCGCTGAGAGGATCGATTTCGGACCGTTGCCTCCCGTTTTCGTGTATGTGACGTCGATTCTTTCGGTATCGGTATTTAGCGCCTTCGGCCCCTCTATCGTTATCGTCGCGTTGCTGTGACCGAAGTTTGGTGAGTTCTGGATTCGATAGCCGGTCGGCCCTTCGATGATCAGTCGCTGGTCGGCAGTGAGCGAACCGAGCCACGTCGATGTGCCGTCATCGAGTAAAAACGCATCACCGAGAATTATTTTGTCACCCTTGACCTGCGTGAAATTCGTCCAGACGAACGTGAGCGACAGCGTGTGAGTCGTGTTCCCGGGCGTGTATTTCCGTTCCGAATCGAGAATTTTCATCTCGCGGCCCGTCTCCGATTCCACCTTCCGAGCGATTCGAATGAACACGTCTTTGGAGGGACCGATGGCCCCGCCGCTGTTTTCGAAATCCCTCCCGAGCTCTTTGAACGCCGCTGTTTCGTTCTCGTTTTGCGTCGTGAACACCATCGAAACATTCCACCGAGCGTCACCGTCAGGCTGTGGTGTGATACGAATCGTCGTTCCGTTTGCCGTTTCGTTCGCTGCAGACGGGTTCACAGCGGCGCTCTCGACGCCGGGCGAATCACCGACGACAGCCGAGGACGCCTGCCGCGTGTCACCTGCAACAACCGCGGAACCCACGACGAGGAGGGTAAGGAAGACCACGAGGAGGGCGGAATGTGACCGCATACCCTTGTGTGGTAAATCGGGAAAGAAAATACTTTCCATCCACGCGATAAAACATCAGTGGCAGATCTGAATGATTTCTCGCTCGTTTGCCTATTCAAACAACTGCCTCGGAATCCCGTATGTATTTTAACGAGGACGTGCGTACAGCATTCACATGACCCGGGTTCTTCCCGTCGTATTGGCGGTTCTCCTCGCCCTCGCCCCTCCCGCAGTTGCCTTCGAAACTGGGTCCACGACATCGATGTCCGCGGAAACGGACGTAGAAGAGATAGTAGAGCCACCGGGGTTCAACAATACGACATCGCAGTTGAGCCTTGGAACCCCGAACCGCGCTGAAACCAGTATGGCGTCGATGAGCCTCAGTGCCAGCCTGGAGATGGACAGGAACGAGGTACGGACACAGAAGCGGATGTACATACTCAACGAGAGGCTATCAAATGCGGAAAATAACCAGGTCAAAGAACAAGCGCTTCGACGATATCGATACGAAATCGGATCACAACTTTCGTCGTTGAAATACACGGAGCGAAATATCCGGAAGAAATTCAACGATGGGAGATTGTCAGGTTCGGAGTACGTCAGACGGCTCGCAGTCCTCCATGCGAGAGCGGAGAACATCGACCAGTCGATAGCCCACATGAAGGCTCGCGGGAGCAACGTTCCACGATTTACACCGGAAGTGTGGACACTTCGGGGGAATCTCATTCCGTTACAGGGGAAGGTTCGACAGTATGCCGTCAACCAATATCGGGGAGAGTCGGAGCCACGGATGATCTACGTAGCGACGACGAAAACTGGCGTCGCTCTCTCGACGGTACACGGAAATCAGTACGTTCGAGAAGCGTATCTTGGTAAAAACAAGGACACGAATGGGACGAACCAGTTGCTAGGTCAAAAGGCGCAGAACATCACCGCAAAACAGTACCCGTGGGCGAAGAATCACAGCAATGGCGAACTGAGTACGAACTCCAGATATGGGACAGGGATATTCATGACGACCCTGCCGCATGAGCATGGGGTAATCAAGACAGTTCTCGATGGGAGAACGGAGAAAATATTCAGGGAGACACAGTTCAAATCCCTTACCGGAGCTACCCACATTCCATACGGGCACCCCATTCGAAACGAAACGGCAAATCTCGAACTCACCGTCAACCGAACGTACGTCGGTGGACCGCTCCGAGTCAACGTGACCGACGGTAACGGAAAACCCGTTACCGGTCAAATATCGATCGGAGAAACCGAAATCGGAACTGCCGGAAGCGATGGAGTGCTCTGGACGATCGCCCCAAGACGGACAGTGACCGTTTCTGCACGCTACGAATCGACGACGGTCAATGCAACCTTCACTCCGTACGGATTGGCTCGGTCGAATACGACAACTGGGCCGCCACAATCGATACCCATCCCATCCGAACGTTGAAATACCGAGACGGGGCCATCTGGTGTCGTGTCGAATCGCGCCCTCTCTCCTGTCGTTGCAACAGTTCTGTTACTCGTCGTTACGCTCGTTCTCGCAGGTACAATTGGCGCAGTTACAGTCCAATCGACGTCGTTTCGAGAGCCAACACGGGTCGCAATCGACGTGTCCGCCGATGCTGCTGCTGACCGCCTGACGTTCGTTCATCAGGCTGGCGACTCGCTCACGGTCCAAACTCTCTCTATTCGTATTCGCGTAAACGGGACACCGCTCGAACACCAGCCGCCGGTCCCGTTCTTTTCGGCGAAGGGGTTCCGATCCGGTCCGACCGGACCGTTCAACAGCGCAACAAATGAAACGTGGAGCCCGGGCGAGACGGCGAGTTTCGAAGTGGCAGGGACGAATGCACCACTGTTCGAGGCCGGGGATGAAATTGTCGTTCAAATAGCCGTGAGAAAAACGATCGTCGTAGAAGTAGAGACGACAGCTACGTAGACGACGAGTGAGTAGACGGATGTTCAGTTGTCCGGGACACGCGCGACCGTCGTGATGGCGATATCCGGATCGTACTGTGGACCCATCTCCCTGTGGCGGATGTCTTCGTAGCCAGCTTCGCGGAACATTCGGTCTGCCTCTTCACGGTCGTAAAAGAGCATGATTGCGTCCGCGACTTTTTGCATGACACCCGTCCGGGGGTAGTTCGGTCCGACAACGAGCACCTGTCCGCCCGGTTTCGTCACACGGCGCATGTCTCGAAGCGTTTCGACCGGGTCCGGCCAATATTCGATAGAACCGGACGACCAAACCACGTCGAAGGAGTCGTTTTTGAACGGCAGTCGCTCGGCGTCGCCGCGGTAGAAGCTGACGGGGTCGTATTTGCCGATTTTTGCCCACGCTTTCTGTAGTTGGTGAACGCTCTGGTCGAGCCCGTGAACGTTATCGGTCCGTTCGAGCAGCCCCTCGGTTCCGAAGCCAGTCCCACAGCCGACATCGAGCACGCGGTCGTCGTCGTCGATATCGAGCATCGACAGCGCCTCGGTTCGCATCTCCTCGTTCCAGATGAACGGATTGACGGTGTCGTACACCTTCGAGAGATACTTATAGAAGATTCGTGCTCGCCGTTTATTTTCGAGGATACCCATTAGCGGGCGCTTGGGACCGTGCTGTCATGAATCCCCACCTTTCACACCCAGTTTTTACAGGGAAACGGGCAAGACGGCGCGAATCGCGGCGTCCTTGCCTCTCGACCGTCGTAAACGGTCGCGTGGCGGTTCCGCAAGTAGTTTATAGCCGCTAGCGCAACCTTTCGCGTGATTACAGCATATGCCGAGGCCAGAGGTTCTCGAACGAATAACGGAGGCCGAAAACGAGGCTGACGACATCGTCGCGGAAGCCAAAGAAGATCGCGAACAGCGGATTTCGGAGGCGCGCGAGACCGCGGAGGAACTCCGCGCGGAAGCCGAGGAAGAGGCCAGAGAATTGGAGGAGAAACGATTGGCGGAAGCGCGCGAGGAAATCGAAGCCGAGCGCGAGAAACTGCTCGCCGAAGGTGAAAAGGAACGCGAGCAACTCGAAGGACGAGCTGAAGGCAACGTCGAGGATACGATAGAGTTCGTCCTCGACCGGTTCAAGGAGGCGGTGCATGCTCAGACCTGAGCAAATGAGCAAGGTCTCGGTGACCGGGTCACGGACCGTCATGTCCGACGTTATCGAGACGATTCACGAACTGAACCTCGTTCATCTGTCGAACTACGACGGATCGTGGAAAGGGTTCGACCCCGGTAACCCGGTTGATGGCGCAAACGAGGCGTCCGATAAGCTCGTCACGGTTCGCTCCATCGAGAGCATTCTCGACGTGGACGACGAGGATGCGGGACCACAGCGAATCGTCACCGACGAAGCGCTGAACAGCGAACTGGAGGACATCCGCGCACAAGTCAACACGCTCGACGACAAGCGAAACGGACTCCAAGAGGAACTTCGGACCGTCGAAGACCGCATCGACTCGATGAAACCGTTCGCGGAACTCGGCATCGACCTCGATTTGCTGTCGGGTTACGACAACCTACACGTCGCGGTCGGTGAAGGAAATACGGACGAAATCGAGCAGGCGTTGGCCGAATCGGACGAGATTCGGGAGTTCGAGCTGTTCACCGAGGGGCGGACGGTCGCCGTCTTCGCGTATCCCGCGGACCACGCGGACGAGGACGTGCTGGACGACGCCTTGGTCGGTGTCGATTTCGCATCGTACGAGGTACCGGATGCCCGGGGCAGTCCCGAGGAGTACATCAAGGAGCTCAAACACGAGCGACAAAAGCTCGAGTCGAAGCTCGACGGCGTCAAAAACGAACTGCACGACGTGAAACTCGATGCGACCGGCTTCCTCCTCGCGGCCGAGGAGAAGCTGACCATCGAAGTGCAGAAGGCGGAAGCACCACTTCAGTTCGCGACCACGGAGAACGCCTTCGTCGCCGAAGGGTGGATACCGACCGAGGAGTACGACCGACTCGAACGCAGCCTCAACGAAACGGTCGGCGAGCATGCCGAAGTGGACGAACTCCGCCGCGCCGACTACGAGGAAGGGCACGAACACACCCTGACCGAAGAGGCGGAAGAAGTCGCCACGACCGACGGTGGCCACATCGTCGACGATGACGAACAGCCACCGGTCGTGCAGGACAACCCCGGACCGGTCAAACCGTTCGAAATCCTGGTCGAAACGATCAACCGACCCCGATACTTCGAGTTCGACCCGTCAGTCATCCTGTTCCTCACGTTCCCGATATTCTTCGGGTTCATGATCGGTGACCTCGGATACGGGTTGATGTACCTCGCGATCGGATACGCGATCTACTCGAAGACGGACAGCCTCGCGCTGAAGAGTCTCGGTGGCATCGCGCTGTGGGCCGGGCTGTTCACCGCGATTTTCGGCGTCCTGTACGGCGAAATCTTCGGCTTGCACATCCTCGGCGAGGCGATTTACGGCCACGCCGGACCGCCGATCAAGAAGGGTCTCCAGCCCGTCGAAGCCGAGTTCGCGAGCACGTGGCTCGTGCTGAGCCTGCTCGTCGGACTGGCACACCTCACGCTCGGCTACCTGTTCGGATTCTTCGAGGAACTCTCACACGGCGTCAAGGATGCCGTGCTCCACAAGGGGTCGTGGATCCTCCTGATGGTCGGCGTCTGGGTCTGGATTTTCAGCAAGCAGCTCCTCGGTCCGAAGCCGGAGTTCCTGTTTACGGTGTTCAACGGTGAGCCGTTCGCGCTCGGCTTCGGTGGCTTCCCGGCCGGCGTCGGAACGGTGGCGCTCGTCGTCGCCGCAGTCGGCCTCGTGCTGATGATTGCCGGTGAGGTTTCCCACATGGGCGGCCCCGGCGCACTCATCGGCGCGCTGGAGAGCCTGAAATCGCTGTCGGACGTCATCTCCTACACTCGTATCGCCGCGGTGTTGCTGGCGAAGGCCGGAATGGCGTTCGTCATCAACCTGCTGTTCTTCGGCGCGTACGAGCACCACGGAGAATGGCACTTCATGCTCTCGTACGGCCCAAGCTACGTGAACAGTCACTACGAGGGAGCCGAAATCATCTTCTCCGGCCTGATGCACTCGGGCATCGCGGGCGTTCTGGTCGGCCTCCTCATCCTCGTCGTGGGGCACCTGCTGGTGCTGGCACTCGGTGTCACGAGTGCGGGTCTGCAGGCGGTGCGTCTCGAATACGTCGAGTTCTTCGGCAAGTTCTACCAAGGCGGCGGCGAGGAGTACGAACCGTTCGGCTACGATCGGACGCACACGACGCAAGACTGAACGCGGAACTTCGTTTTCACTTTTTCACGACCGACTTGGCCTCGGTCACCCCTCGACACTGGCATTTGCTACCATGATTTAGCAGGTAGAAGCCGCGAGTACGAGCGAATCGGACGAAACGCTTTGGGAAGTTTTAAGAATCCAGTGACTCGAAATACGACTCGTTAGGCTATAGAGCCACAAAGGACTAAACCAATGTTCGAATTCATACTCGCATTCGTCGACGCAGCTGTACTGCTTGCACAGGATGGCGCATCCCAAGGAGCCGCTTCTGCCATTCCACCAAAAGCCGCCGCAGCACTCGCAGTCGGTTTCGCTGCCCTCGGCGCAGGATACGCGGAACGTGGTATCGGTGCCGCAGCAGTCGGCGCTGTCACGGAAGACCAGGACCTGTTCGGTACGGGACTCATCCTGACGGTTCTGCCGGAGACGCTCGTCATTCTGGCGCTCGTCGTTGTGTTCGTGGTCTAAACACACACACTTTCCCTCTTATAAATGAGCCTGGAAACGGTAGTTGAGGATATTAGAAACGAGGCCCGCGAGCGTGCGGAACGAATCCGTTCGGAAGGACAAACCCGCGCGGACGAGATAATCGCCGAGGCGGAGTCGGACGCCGAGGAGATTCTCGCGGCGAAAGAGCGCGAAATCGAGACCCAAATCGGGCGCGAACGAGAGCAGAAGCTCTCCAGCGCGAAACTCGAAGCCAAGCAGAAGCGACTGGAAGCCCGCCGGGACGTACTGCAGGACGTTCGTTCCGACGTGGAAGAGCGAATCGCCACGCTGAGTGGTGACGACCGCAAAGAACTGACGCGCACGCTGCTCGACGCGGCGGCCGAGGAGTTCGAGTCGGGCGACTCCGTACGCGTGTACGGGCGAGCCGACGACGAGGGACTGCTCACCGACATCGTCGCGGACTACGACGGCTTCGAATACGTGGGTGAGTACGACTGCCTCGGCGGCGTCGTCGCCGAGAGTGAGGCATCCCGCGTTCGCGTGAACAACACGTTCGATTCGGTGCTCGAAGACGTGTGGGAGGACAACCTCCAAGAAATCAGTTCGCGACTGTTCGAGCAATGAGTTCGGCAGACGGAACATCGAACTACGAGTACGTCAACGCCCGCGTTCGGGCACGACGAGCCGCGCTGTTCGACGACGAGGATTATCGGAAGCTCCTCCGAATGGGGCCGAGTGAAATCGCCCGCTACATGGAGGAAACCGAGTACGAATCGGAAGTCAATGCGCTCGGTGCACGCTACGACGGTGTCGACCTCGTGGAGTACGCACTGAACCGCAACCTCGCGAAGAACTTCGACGACCTGCTGGATTGGTCCGGCGGGAAACTGTACACGCTTATCGCGCGGTACCTGCGAAAGTTCGATTCGTGGAACGTCAAGACGGTTCTTCGGGGCATCTACGCCGATGCCGACAGTCAGTCGGTTCATGATGACCTGATTCACGCGGGCGAGTTCGACCGGTCGTTCCTCGATCGGTTGGCCGACGCAAGCGCCATCGAAGACGTCGTCGAGATGCTGAACGGGACGATTTTCGGCGATCACCTCGACGCCGCGTACGAAGACTACGAGACCAGCGGACTGCTGATTCCGCTGGAGAACGCGGTCGATCGCGCGTACTACGAAGGGTTGATGGAAGGCGTTACCGAGACGGAAAACCGTGCGACCCAACTGTACGTCGAGTTTTTGCAAGCGGAAATCGACTTCCGAAACATCCGAAACGCCCTTCGAATCAGTCGAAGTGGCGCGGACATCGACCCCTCGGAGTATTTCATTTCGGGTGGGCGACTGTTCAAAGCCGCGGAGCTGTCACAGCTCGCCGGAAACACGGACGAACTGATCACCCAGATTCGCGACAGCACGTACGGAAGCGACCTCGACGAGGCGCTCGACGAACTGGACCGAGCCGACAGTCTCATCGGATTCGAACATGCCCTCGACGCGGCACTGCTCGAGTACTCCGACCATCTCTCGCACGTGTTCCCGCTGTCGGTGTGTCCGGTGCTCGCATACGTACTCGCAAAACAGCGTGAGGTGGACAACATTCGTGCCATCGCACGCGGACGCGAAGCAGGATTGTCCGAGGACGAAATCGAAGACGAGCTGGTGATACTATGAGCCAGGAAATCGCTGTCATCGGAAGTCCGGACTTCACGACTGGCTTCCGACTCGCAGGAGTCCGGAAGTTTGCGAACGTCCCGGACGACGAAAAGGACGCGGAGTTGGACGACGCTGTTTCTCGAACACTGAACGACGACGACGTGGGCATCATCGTGATGCACGACGACGACCTTACACACCTCTCTCGAAACGTCAGAAACGACGTCGAGACGAGCGTGGAACCCACCCTTGTGACGCTGGGTGGTGGCGCGGGAAGCGGCGGTCTCCGCGACAAAATCAAGCGCGCAATCGGTATCGACCTTATGGAAGAAGACGAACAAGGTGATAACGAATGAGCCAGGCAACAGACAGCGACGTCGTCCGTGAGGACGGCGTCATTGAGAGCGTGAGTGGTCCGGTCGTGACCGCCACGGACCTCGGTGCCCGGATGAACGACGTTGTGTACGTCGGGGAAGAAGGGCTCATGGGCGAGGTTATCGAAATCGAAGGAAACAAAACGACGATTCAGGTGTACGAAGAAACCTCGAACGTCGCACCCGGAGAACCCGTCGAGAACACGGGCGAACCGCTTTCAGTGGACCTCGGACCGGGAATGCTGTACTCCATCTACGACGGAGTTCAGCGCCCGCTCGACGTGCTCGAAGACAAGATGGGCGCGTTCCTCGACCGTGGTGTCGACGCACCCGGTATCGACCAGGAGAAGGCCTGGGAGTTCAACCCCGAAGTAGTGGAAGGTGACGTGGTCGAACCCGGCGACGTCGTCGGAATCGTCCCCGAAACCGAAAGCATCGACCACAAAGTGATGGTCCCGCCGGACTACGAGGGTGGGGAAGTCGTCTCCATCGAAGATGGCGACTACGCCGTCACTGACACCGTCGTCGAACTCGACAACGGTGAAGAAATCCAGATGCAACAGGAGTGGCCAGTTCGTGAACCGCGCCCATCCGTCGACAAACAGACGCCACGGACGCCGCTCGTGTCCGGTCAGCGTATCCTCGACGGCCTGTTCCCTATCGCGAAGGGCGGGACGGCCGCGATTCCTGGACCGTTCGGATCCGGAAAGACGGTGACCCAGCACTCGCTCGCGAAGTGGGCGGACGCGGACATCGTCGTCTACGTCGGTTGTGGTGAGCGCGGAAACGAGATGACGGAAGTTATCGAGGACTTCCCGGAACTCGAGGACCCACGAACTGGCAAACCGCTGATGTCGCGGACGTGCCTCATCGCGAACACCTCGAACATGCCCGTGGCCGCACGTGAGTCGTGTATTTACACGGGAATCACCATCGCGGAGTACTACCGTGACATGGGATACGACGTTGCGCTCATGGCCGACTCCACCTCACGGTGGGCTGAGGCGATGCGTGAGATTTCCTCGCGTCTCGAGGAGATGCCCGGCGAAGAGGGCTATCCGGCGTACCTCGCCGCCCGTCTCGCCGAGTTCTACGAGCGAGCAGGCAAGTTCGAGAATATCAACGGTACGGAGGGTTCGGTGTCGGTCATCGGTGCAGTGTCGCCACCCGGCGGCGACTTCTCCGAGCCGGTTACGCAGAACACCCTGCGTATCGTGAAGACGTTCTGGGCACTGGATGCGGACCTCGCCGAACGGCGGCACTTCCCGTCCATCAACTGGAACGAGTCCTACTCGCTGTACAAGGACCAACTCGACCCGTGGTACGAGCAGAACGTCGAGCCGGACTTCCCGGAGAAGCGCCAGTGGGCGGTTGACGTGCTGGACGAGGAGGACGAACTGCAGGAAATCGTTCAGCTCGTCGGTAAGGACGCGCTTCCGGAAGACCAGCAGCTTACGCTCGAAGTCGCGCGCTACCTGCGAGAAGGGTGGCTCCAGCAGAACGCGTTCCACGACGTGGACATGTTCTGTTCTCCGGAGAAAACCTACCGGATGCTCGAAGCCATCCAGACCTTCAACGAGGAAGCGTTCGACGCACTCGAAGCAGGCGTCCCCGTCACCGAAATCACGGACATCGACGCGGCACCGCGTCTGAACCGGATGGGAACGGCCGAAGAGTGGCAGGACTTCATCGACGAAGTCGAAGAAAACATCACCCAACAGCTCAGGGAGAAGTACTAATGAAAGAATACCAGACAATCACGGAAATCAGCGGTCCGCTGGTGTTCGCCGAGGTTGACGAGCCGATCGGATACGACGAAATCGTCGAAATCGAGACACCTGACGGCGACACGCTGCGTGGACAGGTACTCGAATCGAGCGATGGTCTCGTCTCGATTCAGGTGTTCGAAGGAACCGAAGGTATCGACCGAAAGTCGTCGGTCCGATTCCTCGGCGAGACGATGAAGATGCCCGTTACGGAAGAACTCCTCGGGCGCGTGCTCGACGGGTCCGGCAACCCGATCGACGGCGGCCCGGAAATCATTCCGGACGAGCGTCGTGACATCGTCGGTGCAGCTATCAACCCGTACGCCCGCGAATATCCAGAAGAGTTCATCCAGACCGGCGTATCCGCTATCGACGGCATGAACACGCTGGTTCGTGGACAGAAACTGCCCATCTTCTCGGCATCCGGTCTTCCGCACAACGAACTCGCGCTCCAGATTGCGCGACAGGCAAGCGTGCCGGAAGAGGACGATGGCGACGAAGACGGCGGAAGCGAATTCGCAGTTGTGTTCGGCGCGATGGGAATCACCGCCGAAGAGGCAAACGAGTTCATGGAGGACTTCGAGCGAACCGGTGCGCTGGAACGCTCCGTGGTCTTCATGAACCTCGCGGACGACCCCGCAGTCGAGCGGACGGTCACGCCGCGTCTCGCGCTCACCACGGCGGAGTACCTCGCGTTCGACAAGGATTACCACGTGCTGGTTATCCTGACGGACATGACCAACTACTGTGAGGCACTGCGTGAAATCGGTGCCGCACGTGAAGAGGTTCCGGGCCGTCGTGGCTATCCCGGATACATGTACACCGACCTTGCACAGCTGTACGAGCGCGCAGGTCGTATCGAAGGTCGTGAAGGGTCCGTCACGCAGATTCCGATTCTCACGATGCCGGGCGACGACGACACGCACCCGATTCCCGACCTGACCGGGTACATTACCGAGGGTCAGATTTACATCGACCGTGACCTGAACTCGCAGGGCATTCAACCGCCGATCAACCCGCTTCCGTCGCTGTCGCGCCTGATGGACGATGGTATCGGCGAAGGGCTCACCCGTGAGGACCACTCCGGCGTGTCCGACCAGATGTACGCCGCGTACGCACAGGGTGAGGACCTCCGTGACCTCGTGAACATCGTCGGTCGCGAAGCGCTGAGCGAACGTGACAACAAGTACCTCGACTTCGCTGACCAGTTCGAGAAGGAGTTCATCGATCAGGGATTCGAGACGAACCGAACCATCGAGGAGACCCTAACGATCGGCTGGGACCTGCTCAGCATGCTCCCGAAAGAGGAGCTCAACCGGATCGACGAGGAGTTCATCGAGAAGTACTACCCGGAAGAGCAGGCCGAAGAAGTCACGGCTGACTAAACCAGTTATTTCGTCCGATTTTTCGAACGTAGTTTGCGCAGAGACCACCGTCTTGCGTGTGTTCGGCCATCGATCTCGGTTCCAGAAACCCCGGCACCACGAATCCTGACTGTAAAGAATTATCCCCATCGAGTTTTTACAGTCAAGCAAGATGGCCAAGGACGTCAAACCCACTCGGAAGGAACTGATGCAGATCGAAGACCGCATCGACCTCTCCGAGCGGGGCCACGACACGCTGGAGAAGAAACGGGACGGACTCATCATGGAGTTCATGGACATCCTGGACCAAGCACAGGATGTTCGATCCGGCCTCGACGCGGATTACCAGCGCGCACAGCAGACCATCAACATGGCTCGCGCGATGGAGGGTGACGTGGCGGTTCGTGGAGCTGCCGCGGCACTACAGGAACACCCGGAAATCACGACCGAGTCGAAGAACATCATGGGTGTCGTGGTTCCGCAGATCGAATCCTCGAAGGTCAAGAAGTCGCTCGACGAGCGGGGCTACGGCGTGCTCGGTACGAGCGCCCGCATCGACGAAACGGCGGACGCCTACGAGGAACTGCTCGAAAGCATCATCCTCGCCGCGGAGGTCGAGACGGCGATGAAGAAGATGCTCACCGAAATCGAGACGACCAAACGCCGTGTCAACGCACTCGAGTTCAAACTCCTGCCGGAGCTGTACGAAGCGCAGGACTACATCGAGCAAAAACTCGAGGAACAAGAGCGCGAGGAGATCTTCCGGATGAAGAAGATCAAGGCCAAGAAGGAGGAGGAGGAGGACGAAGAGATGGAAGCCCGCGAACCGGAACGCGCGGAAGGCGAAGTTGCGGTTACGAGCTAATCTCTACGAATTTTCTTCTGTGTTTCTCTGTTACCAGTAGCCACAGCTGTAAATTATATTGCCAGCTTTTCAGGTAATAGTGGATAGCTCCGAGTGCAGACGTTGGGACGCTGTTGCTGGTGTCTATTCTCTCTATTGTTGGGTTCTGAGTTAGTACCAACATCTCCGGAGGTGATGCAACGGTGACTACGTTGGCAGAGGAGTTTTAAGGGTCGAAAAGATGCGAGCGAGGGCGTGGCCCAAGCGAGCGTGTCCTTTTTGGTCCAGATTTTTGCAAGGAGCGGTGCCCACAGCGAACGAGACGCAACGCGTCTCGTGAGTGAGCACACCCGACGCCGCAAAAAGGTGGGAACGAAAGGAGCGTTTAAACGTACGTGAACCACTCTTCGTGGTCGTCAATGCGTCGGTTGACGAGGTCGAAGAATTTCGACTGGATTTCCTCGGTGACCGGGCCGCGGGTTCCGCTGCCGATTTCAACGTTATCGACCTGTCGGATTGGCGTGACCTCCGCCGCGCTGCCGGTAAAGAACAGTTCGTCTGCGGTGTGGAGTTCGCCGCGACTGATAGTCGCATCGTCGTGGACGGTGTAGCCCATCTCCTCGGCGATCGTGATGACGCTGTCGCGGGTGATACCATCGAGGATGCTCTGGGAGAGGCCGGGCGTGTAAATCTCACCGTCGCGCACGAGGAAGATGTTCTCGCCGGGACCTTCCGCGACGTTACCCTCCTTGTTCAGGACGATTGCCTCGACGAAGCCGTTTCGGCGGGCTTCCTCGCCAGCGAGGAGGCTGTTGACGTACAGACCGGTCGTCTTGGCGTTCGTCGGAATCTGGCTGGAGGAGTGTTTTCGCCACGAGGAAACCATCACTTTGACGCCGTTTTCGAGGGCGTCGTCGCCGAGGTACGCGCCCCACGGCCATGCGGCGATAGTTACGTCGGTCGGGCAGTCGCCGGGACTGACGCCGAGGCTGTCGTAGCCGTAGTATGCAATCGGTCGAATGTAACAGGAGTGGAGATCCTGTCGGTCGATAAGTTCGAGGGTAGCTTCCGTGAGTTCCTCCGGTTCGTACTCGATTTCCATGTTGTACGGTTTACAGGAGTCATACAGACGCTGAAGATGCTCTTCCCAGCGGAAAACCGCGGGACCGTTTTCCGTGTCGTAACAGCGAACCCCTTCGAAGACACCCGTTCCGTAATGTAGTCCGTGCGTGAGGACGTGGATTTTCGCGTCGTCCCAATCGACGAACTCGCCGTTCATCCAAATGGTGTCCACATCCATCTCGTCAAAGCTCATACGTCAGTCCCATTGGAGGCCAAGGTAATCAGTTTTGGCGATTGTCTCCGAACGATTGTTCGGAATTACTCGGGGGAGAGTAACCGGCAGGGAGTCACCGTTCCATGGTCGTCGCTCCGCGGTCGGATACGGAACGGAAAACTCGAACGAAGCGTCGAAAAACGAGATCGTTCAGCGACCCGCGGGTCGCCCGGTAGCGCGGCGATCCGAACGGCCGTGTAACCACGAGCCGAAAGCACCGCCGATGATGCCGGGGATTGCGGCAACGACGACGAACAGCACGCCGAAGCCGAACAGTCCGATGGCCGGAATCGGTCCTGCCATCAGTCCCAAAAGGGTCAGGAGCAGGAGTGCCACGATTGCCCCCGCAGCGGTTGCGACACCGCCGTTGAGCGCGCCGTCACCGAGTCTGCTCCCCGCGACGTATCCGGCTACGATGCCGCCGATAATGCCGGTCAAGCCAGCACCGACGATGGGAAGCGACATGTCGGTAAACGGAACGGCTGCTCCGCTGAGGAAACCAATGATGATTGTTGCGACGATTCCGTATACGACCGCTCTTAGTTTGAGGTCCATACATGTAGTATGGATTTGTGAATCGATGAACATTTTTCATAATTACGAGACGTATTTAGACATTGCTGCAATTGGGCGGGAGAAATTCCGTTACGGAAGGGATGCGTTGCGCTCTCGGTAGAGGAAGGCGGACTATTTATGCTAACGCTTCGATGATCTGTGCGCCTTCGAGATACGGGAATCCATGGCGCTCCGCGTATGCTCGTGCGTCTTCGGGTGAAAGCGCGCCGCCTGTCTGGTCGTCTAGCATCTCACAGACGACGACAGCGGGGGGCTGTCCTGCCGCTTTCGCCAGCACGATTCCGAGTTCGGTGTGGCCTCGTCGTTCGTCGAGAAGGCCAGGTGCGGCCCGTAAAAGGTGGACGTGCCCCGGTGCGCGGAACTCATCTGCGAAGTTCAGTTCGTGGGGAGTATTCGCGGCTTTCGCCAGTTCGGTAATCGTCAGAGAGCGGTCATCGTCGGTAATGCCGGTGTAGGTGTCGCGGTGGTTTACCGTCAGGGAAAACGAAGACCGGGAGTCATAGCCGAGTTCGTGGCCTTCGCTCGCGGGGTGGTCGATAACATCGTCCATATACGCGAGGTCGAAGGCATCTGCGACGTCGTGTGAGAGTGCGACGCAAATCAGTCCTCCGGCGTCGTTGCGAAGTCGGGAGACGGCATCCGATGTGACTGCTCCCGCAGGATAGATGAGGTCGGTTTCACCTTCACGGTCGGCGGCGTCGTGGACGAGCAGGGGAGAACCCTTACGGAACTGCTCGATTGCTTGCTCGACCGTCGTGGGTGTGGTCTTGTTCATGGTGCCTCCTCAACGTGGACCGTTACGTGATCGTCGTCGCTCAGTTCGAGTTCGTCACGGAGTTTTGCTGGCGCGATGAGTTCCAACTGCTTTTCGTCGTGGTGGGTTCGTTCGGGCGTGATGACGTGGGCGTGCTCGTACGAGTCCCCATTCGTTGTTTCGATAGCCGCGGGGTAGCAAACTGCAGGGCCATACGTTCGCTCGCCGTCTTCCCAGCCATCGATTGGAACTGGGTCAAGTGCGTCCATCGCGGACCGGGAGCGAGCGCTTTCGGCCGTCAGTTCGACGTTTAACGTGCCGGGGAACGGTTCGTAGCCCAATCGGTCCATGAACTGTTCCATATATCCCGACAGTGAAATGTAGTGACGACCTTCCCCCATGCCGCCGGTAACCGTGCCGGAGAGATCGACGCCGGAGAGGTTTTCGAAGATACGCCGATAGTCCTCGTACTCGCGTTTCAGTTCCCACTCGCCGTCGTCGGTGATGGCGACCCACTGACCGTTACTGACTATTTCGCGGGTGATGAGACCCGCATCGTCCAATCGCTGGAGGCGACGAGAGGCCGTCTGATTGGAGGCATCAAGACGGTCGGCGAGGTCCGCACACGACACTTTGACCTCGCTCTCGAGTGCACCATCGATGGCGAGCAGTTTCAGAGCGGCGAGTTCGTCGTACCCGACCACGAGCGATGTCGCTGGCATACTCGGTATTCAGTGCTTCGTTCGTTTAAGTATGCCGGAAGCGATATGCATAACAGAAGTGTGATGGAGTGGGACGGAGCCCCACAGTTGGAATAACACCTACTGTGTGACGATATCTAAGTTTGCTGGTTTTCAACGCCACGAGGGGGCATTTGCCCCCAATATACCTATCGAAATTATTGGAATTTAATTGAAAATTGGCTAGTTTAATGTATGTTGTGATAGTACATCATAGATGTATGAAGGCAGAGGATAACACACAATGTGATACCGATGTTCAAAATGGGCAAGACGCAGACGAGGAGAGCAGGGAAGCATCCGACGAACCGAGCGCTCGGCGTCCGGACTTGACGCGCCGTGCGTTCGTCGGGGGACTTTCAGTCGCCGGACTCGGTGTTGGGTTATCCGAACTCACGGGGCGAACGGAAGCTGCGGGTGAACCGGTCCATTTCCAATACTTCCACGAGACGTGGCCGACGATCACGAACAACCTCTCGAAGGTCGCCGACAGAGGCTACGATGCGATTTGGATACAGGCACCACAAAAGAGCGACCTGACGTGGGGGGACCAGAACGGCCGCAACGATCCTCCACTCGGCTATCAACCGGTGGATTTCACCACGTTCGACAGCGAGTTCGGAACGGAGGCCGACCTCCAGGCACTCATCGATGAAGTCCACAACCACGGACTCGAAGTGTACGTCGATTGCGTGATGAACCACATGGCGACGGGATACGACTACGATTTCCCTCGTTTTTCGTACAACGATTTTCATCACTGCGTCGGGTCCATCGACGACTGGAACGACGACCATCAGGTCGAACACGGCGAACTCCTCGGCCTCCCCGACCTCGCACAGTACGACAGGTCCACCTCCGACTACGTCCGTGGGGAACTGATGAACTACATGGAGAAGATAGCCTCCTTCGGTGCGGACGGCTATCGCTACGACGCGGTCAAGCACGTCGAGGAGAAGTACTGGCGCGATTACGCCAATCCCAAGGCCGACGAACTCGGAATGGCCCGAATCGGCGAGGTGTTCGACGGAAGCGTGGATTACGTTCAAGGCTACATCGACACGGGAATGGACGCCTTCGATTATCCACTGTACTACGTACTCCACGACGTGTTCTCCGGCGGCGACATGAGCCGTCTTCAGGGCGCGGGCGTCGTGGCACAAGATCCGTGGCACGCCCACCCCTTCGTGCAGAACCACGACGAGGGAGCGCCTTCGCAGTATTATCTCGCCCACGCGTTCGTTCTCACCAGCGAGGGCACGCCCATGATTTACAACCTTTACCCGAACGCCATTTTGGACGACAGCGACGTCAACAACATGGTGTGGACCAAAAAGAACCTCGCAGGCGGCGAGACCTACTGGCGACACGCTGACGGTGACCTTGCGGTCTACGAGCGATACAATAACTTACTCGTCGGCATCAACAATGGCGGCGGTTCCCGCACCCAGTCGGTGTACACCTCGTGGACGAGCACGACGCTCAAGGATTACAGCGGAACGAGCAGTGACATCACGACCGACGGAAACGGCTGGGTTGATATTACGGTTCCATCGGAGGGCTGGGTGTTCTACGCGCCGTATTGAATCGGAACGGAATCAATTGGTCTTTTTCCACTCCCCAGTTATCGAATCGCGCGCCCAGAACTCGCTATCCTTCTTTAGCTTTGGAACCCACGTGTCGTCGGTTTTCGAGAGCAGTGCGACCCGCGAGGCAGGAACCTGTTTTAGCACGTCGTGGTCGGGCATGTGCTCTTGGACCCTCTCCGTGAACGCCACGACCTCCTCGTGGTCTAACATCGCCGAGCGGTCGAGGCGGCCGCGCGAGTGGCCGACGTGCATATACGCCTTGAGTTCCACGAAATCCGGGTCAGCACGCTCGTAGAAACCGGCGTACCAATCCGGATTTTCCACGTTCTCGCCGCCGACGAGCGTGGTTCGCAGGACTGTTCTTGTATCCTCTTTCTCAGCGAGCACGTCCATCGTGTCGATGAGTTTCTCCCACGCATCGTCGTCCACCGCGCGAACCACGCGGTCGAAAGTGGCCCGGTCAGCGGCGTCCACACTAACGTAGAGTTGTGTCGGGTCGCACTCCGCCAGCATCTCGGGGTCCGTTCCGTTGCTGACGAGGAAAGTGGTGATATCCCGGTCGTGAAACGCTTCGATGAGTTCCGGCAAGTAGGGATATAGCGTCGGTTCCCCGTCGAGGCTGATCGCCACGTGACGCGGTTCCATCGACTCCTCGAAGACTTCGCGTGGGACATCGTCGTTGCCGCCGAACCCCGAGAGGAGTCGTCGCTGGAGGCGGATGCTCGCGTCGACGACAGCCTCCGGGTCGTCCCACTCGACATCGCCGAGTTCGTAGGAATGACCACGGTGGTCGCGCCAACAGAAGACACAGCGTTCGTTGCATTTCACAACCGGCGTCATCTGGATGCAACGGTGGGACTCGATGCCGTAGAAGATGTTTTTGTAACACTTCCCCTCACCCCGCAGGGCGTTTGCCGTCCACCCGCAAGTTTGGGCGGCGGTGTGATTCTCGCTGTGGTAGTCCGGGTTGTCTACCTGTTTTGGCCCATCATCGGAGTGCTTCGAGTTCTGGTTGCTCGTCGAGGTTTCCTCGACGGTGTCCGATTCGCTCATTGTAGGGGGAATGTCGTCCAATCGTAAAACGTTCTTTCCTCTGTTCCGGATTCGGGTTCGGACCTGTCTTCCCTTTCAAACGATACTCTCACAATCCCTTTACCGATAGCCAACACTTGTTCGACCATGACTTTCGACCCGGACCAGCTCGAAGCGCGGCTGATGAGCCACGGCGTCTACGTTACGTCGCTCGAAACCGACGACGAACGAATCGAAGTCGAGTACGAATCCATCAAGGCAGGACAGGCAGGCGTCGTTCCGCACAGGGAAGTCGGGCGCGTCATCAACGTGGTTCGTGAGTTGACCGAAGTCGAACGAAACCTTCGCGGGTCGGTGACCGACCTCGATGGCAAGCAGATAGGACGTTGGCATGCCGAGTCCGAATGGCTCCGGGCGCTCGAAAACGACGAGCTGTCCGAGGTCGATTTCTCCCAACGTGTTATCGAGAGCATCGACGACTCGTAGCGGGAGTGTCGGTTACTCCGTTGGGAGGTCTTGCTGTGGAAAACCGTTCGCTCGGACAGTTTGTGTCTGGTTTTGTATAACCTCGTTCAATATTCTGAATATTCCTAGACGCCTTTCCGAAACGATACCGCCGCAACTTCGAATGAAAATTACGTTTAGTTTGCTGGCGGTTCGGGGTACTCGGTTAGTGCGACGTGACGAGCACAACGACCCGTTCCTGACGTTCGCGGATATATTGCGCTGGTGGGGACGGACCGTTCGGTGAAGGGGAGACGACCACACGAGGAAAGTTGATAGTTGCGCGAGACGATACTACGTAGTGCGATTGCGCGGGGGTTTCAATGGGGGGACACGAAAGACTTCGATTAGAGGGAGTGCTGGGTACTGCGCTCAGGAGCGTGCGGTCCGAACTACGAATCGCGTGCGTCGTGGGCGTCGTTGGGTTCTTGGGAACGTTTTACGCCCTCCGACTGTTCATCTGGCCCGAATTGGAGGGACAACTGCTCGGGACGAACGCCGTCGTCGTCGCGGTCACGCCATTCGACGTCGTCCTCCTGCAAGCGAAAATCGGAGCCATCGTCGGGGTGCTGTTCGCCGGTGGGTGGATTGTGTATCGCTCCCGCGATCGTCTCGTCGCACGAGGGGTCAGGATTCCAGGACGGCGGCGAACACACCTGCTCGTCGGGATGCTTGCTATCGGTCTGTTCGTCGGCGGCGTCGTATACGCTTACGTCGTTTTTCTTCCGCTCCTGTTCGGTTTTCTCATCGGCAACGCGGTAACGGCGGGTTTTCAGCCGACGTACTCCATCGTGGAGTGGACGCAGTTCGTTTTCCTGTTGACACTCGTCTTGGGCTTGACTGCCGAACTCCCGTTGATTATGGGCGGGTTGGTGTACGCCGATATCGTCTCACCGGACCTGTTTCGGGACTATTGGCGACACGCGATCTTCGCCATCGTCGTCATCAGTTCGATGGTGAATGGGTCGCCAGACCCGTTTTCGATGTCGCTCGTGGCCATTCCGATGACGGCGCTCTACTTCGTCGGGGTCGGCACCGCGAGGGTCATCGACCGGGCTAGCGGCCGAAACGACACCCGTGACGGGTACCCGTCACAAATCGACCTCGTCGATCTCGATGCGAGCGGGATTCGCGCCGCGCCGCCCGAGGCTTTCGCCGATATCACCGAACACAAAGCGCTCGAACTCGCGGACAAAGCACTCGATTCGGGCGATTCCGAATCGGCGGAAGCGATTCTCGACCGGTTCGACGAACGCGACGAACGAGTCGCGAACGATTCGCAGAACGAAATCGAGGGAGATATGTCAGGAACGGTCGAGCGAACCGCGAGCAGAATGGCAGCGGCGTTCGCCGAGGAGGAGACGACGGAGGACGACATCGGCGGCTACTACTACGACCTGCGGTTCGTGATTGGGAGTCTCAGAAGCAAATCCTTCCGCATCATCGGCGTCTTCATGGCCGTCGTCGCACTGGTGTTCACCTACCTCTATCAGGGTGGAATCGGGGATATCAAACGCGATTTCCTGATTCACCTTCCAGCAGGGACGCCGACGAGCGACGTGAACATCGTCCTTCTCCATCCGGTCGAAGCGCTCGCGTTCGAGATGAAGGTCAGCCTGCTGGTCGGCGTCGTCGCCGTCCTTCCACTCGTGCTCTATTATGCGTGGCCAGCCATCGAAACACGTGAGTTGGCGCGTGCCAACCGCAACGTGTTCTTCGTCTGGGCGGGCGTACTATCGTTCGGACTCCTCGGTGGGAGTTTCGTCGGCTATCGATTCGTCGCGCCGAGCGTGATTTCCTACCTCGTCGCTGATGCGCTCGCGGCGAATATGATCATCGCGTATCGCACTGCCGCGTTCTTTTGGCTCGTCTTCGCCACGACGGTCGGTATCGGCCTTTGGATCGAAGTACCGGTGACGATGTTGTTGTTCCACCACAGCGGTGTCGTCCGATACCGAACGATGCGAACGTACTGGCGACAGGTCGCCGTCGGCGTGTTGGTCGCAACGTCGCTGCTGCCGGGTGGCGTGTTACTAATGGTCGCTGTCGGAACCACAATCATGCTGGCGTATGGCGTCGGCCTCGGAATCCTCTGGATCGATTCGCTTGGCGAGCGGTTGGTTCGTGCAACCACCTAACCGCCGCCATATTCAGAAACCCATTTACCGGCAGACCCGGAACGAACGGGTATGTTCCTGACGTTCAGGGAGGAAGTCGAGACCGCCCTTCACGAGGCGCTCTCTTCGCTTTCGCTCCCGACCGACGACCTCGGAATCGAAACGCCACCAGAAGGCGTAGATGCCGTTCTCGCCTCTAGCGCGGCGTTCCGACTCGCCGGGGAAGTTGGCGCACCGCCACCGAAAGTCGCGGTCGATATCGCGGACGAAATAGACGCCAGCGAGTTCGCATACATCGCCGACGCGTCACCACAGGGTCCCTACGTCAACTTCCTTCCGAGCAGTGCGTACTACGACGAGGCGGTTACCTCGGGGCAGGACGACGAGTACGGTCGCCTCGAACCGAGCGGTGAGAGCGTCGTGGTCGAACACACCAGCGCGAATCCGACCGGTCCGGTTCACGTCGGACGCGCCCGCAACCCGATTACGGGCGACGCTATCGCTCGAATTCTCGATTTCGCTGGCCACGACGTCGAGCGTCACTACTACGTCAACGACGCTGGCAGACAGATTGCCGTGTTCACCTGGGCCTACGAAACATTCGACGAGGAGGACCTACCGGAACCGGAACGCGAACGCGCCGATTACGACCTTGTGCGCTACTACCGCAAAGGAAATGCCTACCTCGAAGAGGCAGACCCCGAGGACGTGGACGAGGCTGAAACCGAGATTCAAACCATCCTACAGGGACTCGAAGCGAGTGACGAGGCGACCTACGAGCGTGTCAGCGAAGTAGTCGATACGGTCCTCTCCGGAATGCGCGTCACGTTGGACCGCCTTCCGGCGGAGTTCGACGAATTCGTCAAAGAGACGCAGTTCATGTTCGATGGGAGCACCGACGACGTCGTCGAGCGCCTCAAGGAGAGCGAACACTCGGTGTACGAGGAAGACGCGTGGCAACTCGACCTCTCCGAATTCGGCTTCGAGAAGAACCTCGTCTTCCTCCGCTCGGACGACACGAGCCTCTACACGACCCGTGATTTGGCGCATCACGAATGGAAGTTGGACAACTACGACCGTGCCGTGACGGTCATCGGCGAGGATCACAAACTCCAAGCCGAGCAACTCGCGCAGGCGCTCGAACTCCTCGGTAACGACACCGAGAAACTGACCGCGTTCCACTATTCGTGGGTCAACCTCCCCGAGGGGGGCATGAGCACCCGCAAAGGAACGGGTATCGACATGGACGACCTGCTGGACGAGGCCGAAAAACGCGCCAGGGAAGAGGTCGAAAAGCGGATAGATACTCGCATCCGCGACGACGATCTCACGGAGGGGGACATCGACCGTATCGCAAGACAGGTCGGAATCGGCGCGGTTCGTTACGACATCATCTCGAAACAGCCGACCAAGACGATTACGTTCGAGTGGGAACGTGCACTGGATTTCGAAGCCCAGAGCGCCCCGTACGTACAGTACGTTCACGCACGCTGCTGTGGAATCATCGAAGAGGCGGGTGGAGAAGTTCCGACGGACATCGATCCATCGCTTCTCGACAGCGACGCGGAGCAGGAACTCATCGAAGTCATCGCACGCTTCCCGCACGTCATCGAGGAGGCCGCAGACGACCTCGAACCCCACGCTGTCGCCACCTACACTCGCCAGTTCGCGGAGACGTTCAACACGTTCTATCGCGAATGCCCCGTCCTCACGGCGGATGACGACGACCTGCGCGATTCACGTCTCGCGCTTGTAGCCGCGTCAAAGCACACCATCGCGAACGCGCTGAACGTCATCGGCATCGAAGCACCGGAGTCGATGTAGAGAAATCGGAGGCTCACGAACAACTCACCGCCGACGAAGAGTATCGCGCCAGCCCCAAGACCGAGTGCGAGCAGTATGAACAGCACTATCCACCAGAACGGAACCGAACCCTCATCCGCCATTCCACCTTCGTAAATCACGCCGGATCACTTGGGTGTTGTCGCGTTATCGGAACAGGGAACCGATGCGGCCGAACAATCCGTTCGTTTCGTTCCCTTCGGAGCCGTCTTCCTCGTCGATTTCGTCAGTGTCCAACTCCGGTCGGACCGGTTCATTTTGGAACGGAACCGCGTCGATATCCTCGTCTCTCTCCGGTTCGGCTTCGACGATTTCGTCCGGTAGGTCCGGAGACCCGTCCACAGCCGATTTTCCATCGTTCGCTGATACCTCAGCGGCCGTCAGTTCCCCATCAGTCGTCGATTTTTCGGGACGTTCGATCGAGTCGGGGATGGCAGTATCGGATTCGGTCGTTTCCGTGTCAGCTTCGGTCGAAGCCACGGTCATTGAGGCCGATTCCGCGGAATCGGCCTCACCCGAATCATCGCTGTCTGAGGACGGACTGACCGCAGCATTTGTATCGGGGTCAACAGGAGCAGTGAGGGGTTCGTCTTCCGGAGCCGCATCCAACTCGTCGAAGCTCGTTTCGAACGCCGGTTCATCACCGTTAGCGCCATCAGGCGTTGATTCAACGGTCGCGGGGGCATCGTTTGGCACCGCCTCGACGGTCGGTTCACCGTCATCGGAGGTGTCGTCAGTTTTGATGACGCGTCTATCGATAAGATCGTGAACGGGGTCGGGGTCAGGGATGTCGGAATCAGTATCCGTCCCGTCGGCTTCGGCATCGGATTGCACACGGTCCGGGTCGGATTCTACTTGTGTCGAGTCATCGTCAACGAACATGGATTCCGAAGATTTCGTCGGGTTCGGTTCGCCGGAAAGCTCCGGCGTATCCGTCTCGCCAGTGAGGATATCGGCAAGTTCGCGATAGGCAGTCGCGGCGGAGGCATTCGGCGCGAACACGGCGAGCGGTCTACCCGCGTCGATTCCCAACGGAACCGTCTCGTCGTCGGGAACGACGGTGAGAACGTCGGTATCGAGCGTGCCCTCCACGTCGTTCGCATTCAGAATATCGTTGCTTCGCTGCGTGAGCACCGCACCGCGGACGGTACCATCGACACGTGCTGTGAGCTCCGCGGTTTTGGCGGTGTCGCGCACTGCAGCGACATCCGGCGTCGTGACGAGGAGAACGCGGTCCGCGAGCGAAAGGGGAAGAATAGTGTCGTAACTGATTCCCGCGCCAGTATCGAGCAAGACGTACTCGTACGTCTCACGAAGCTGGGCGACGACCTGCTGCAGTTTCGCCGTCTGCGATTGGGCGAAGGCGTGAATATCGGTGCTGCTCGGAAGTACATCGATATTCCCCGGTGCATCGTAAATCGCCTCCTCGACAGCTGCTTCGCCCGCGAGCACCTCGTGGAGGGTCGAACCAGCCGGGTCGAAGTCGAGATATCCTTCGACGTTCGCCATCCCGAGGTCGGTGTCCACGACGATGACCTCATGCTCTGCCGCCGCGAGCATCGCGCCGAGATTGATTGCGGTCGTCGTCTTTCCCACACCTCCTTTTCCGCTAGCAACCGCGTATACTGTCCCAGTCATGGTTGTTACGTCAAACCGAACAATAGCACGTATATAAACCTAGTCCGTTGGCGGGACGAAACTATCGCGCCTTACGATCGACCAACTACTCGGAGCACAATGATAATGGAACGGCACGGTCATGACTGGATACGTGAACGGTCTCCCATCCGGCGCCGTACTGCTTCCTATCGACTTTCAACGAAGGTTGTACTGGCCACTTTTGCAATAGACTTCAAAAGATCGAGCGTACTGGAACTGGACGACTCGCCGGAACGGGCAGCGATGAGGAGAGTCGTCAGCAGTCGTCGAAGACGTTCGCGTTCCGAGCCGTCTCGTACCGCTTTGCAACGCTGTCCCAGTCTACGACGCTCCAGAAGTTATCGACGTAGTCGCCGCGTTTGTTCTCGTACTGGAGATAGTAAGCGTGTTCCCAAACGTCCAGAACGAGAAGGGGTGTCGAGCCTTGAACTGCGATATCGTTGTGGTTTTCGGCCTGAATGACCATCGGCTCGTTCGAAATGTGGTCGAAGACCAGCATACCCCAACCGGAGCCTTCGACGTTTTTGGCTGCTGCGGAGAAATCCTCCTTGAATCCCTCGAAGGATCCGAAATGCTCGTCGATGGCGTCGGCGAGTTCACCGTTCGGTTTTCCGCCACCGTCCGGTGACATACTCTTCCAGAACACGGAGTGATTGACGTGCCCCGATAGGTTAAACGAAAGATCGCGTTTGACTGCTTTTACGTCGTCGAAATTCCCCGACTGTCGCATTTCCGCTAGCGATTCGAGCGCAGCGTTCGCACCATCGACGTAGCCTTGATGATGCTTGTCGTGGTGTAATCGCATTATTTTCGCATCGATGGTCGGTTCCAATGCATCGTACTCGTACGGGAGCGGGGGAAGTTCGTACGTCATGGTCGTGGTAGTAGTTTCGTCGTTTGCGATTGCGGTCGGCGTGCTAATACCGACGATTCCGGCGGTAAGACCGGTCATTTGGAGGAACGACCGGCGCGTTGAGGCCGTGGGCGGCGTCGTCGGTTCGTTTCTGTTGATCATATTCTATACCACAATTATAAAATATTAAATCAAGCAGTAAAAGATAATTGGCCGATTCGAAAATAGGTTTGTCAGCAAAGACGATGGGAGGTCAAAGGGTACTTACCGATTGAGGCGGCTAGATGGGAGTAATGAGCCAGCAGGAGGAAGGACAGTCCGACAGGAAAAAATACGAGTTCCAGAAGGTCATCGAGGACCTAAAACAGTACGAAGGCTCTGGGACACAACTCGTCACCATCTACATTCCATCGGACAAGCAAATCAGCGACGTGGTCGCGCACGTTACACAGGAGCACAGCGAAGCGAGCAACATCAAGTCGAAACAAACGCGAACGAACGTTCAGGACGCACTAACGTCCATCAAAGACAGGCTTCGCTACTACGATACGTTCCCGCCGGACAACGGTCTCGTTCTCTTCAGTGGGGCGATCAACTCCGGCGGCGGCCAGACCGAGATGGTCACCAAAGCGCTGGAAGACCCCCCAGAACCGGTGCAATCGTTCCGGTACCACTGCGACTCGGCGTTCCTCACGGAACCGCTAGAGGAGATGCTCGGCGACAAGGGACTGTACGGTCTCGTCGTGCTCGACCGACGAGAGGCCAACGTCGGTTGGCTGAAGGGCAAACGGGTCGAACCCGTCAAATCCGCATCGTCGCTCGTGCCAGGGAAGCAGAGAAAAGGTGGGCAGTCCGCCCAGCGTTTCGCCCGCCTTCGATTGGAAGCGATCGATAACTTCTATCAGGAAGTCGCGGGAATGGCGAACGACCTGTTCGTTCCAAAGCGCCACGAGATGGACGGCGTCCTCGTCGGCGGCCCATCGCCGACCAAGGACGAATTCCTCGACGGGGATTATCTCCATCACGAACTTCGGGACATGGTTCTCGGAAAGTTCGACGTGTCCTACACCGACGAATCCGGGCTCTATGACATCGTAGACGCCGCATCGGACACGCTTGCCGATGCCGAGGTAATGAAGGACAAACAGGAGATGGAGACGTTCTTCAAGGAGCTCAACGAGGGCGACCTCGCCACGTACGGGTTCGAGCCGACGCGCAGAAACCTCGTGATGGGTGCTGTTGACCGCCTCCTCCTTTCCGAAGACCTTCGCAGGGACGTGGTCGTCTACGACTGTGGCGACAAGGAGGAGTACGAGTTCATCGACCGGCGAAAGAACACGCCGGAACACACCTGCGGTGACGGTTCGGAGGCCGAGATGGTGGAACGAGAGGACGCCATCGAATACCTGATGACCATCGCCGAACAGCGCGGCACGGAAACCAAGTTCATCAGTACGGACTTCGAGAAAGGCGAACAGCTGTTGAACGCCTTCGGTGGCGTCGCTGGCATCCTGCGATATTCGACCGGCGTCTAACCCGACTACTGTCCTTCCGTTGCGGATTCGTTTTCGTCGTGTTTCGAGCGGACTTCTGGAAAAGAGAACCACGGAGTCGGCTATTCGTCGCCCGACTCCGTTCGTCCCTTTGGCATCGTGGAATGGTTCAGGGTAACGTCGATATCCGGACGATCGCTCGGCATCGTCGAGAATCCCGTACTGACCTCCATATCCGGACGGTTTTCCGGCATCGTCGAACCGGCGGTGACGCTTTCGCTCGCGGACCCGCCTTCGCCACCCGACCCCAATTCGCTTGCTTCTATCTGCTGTTGTAGTCGGTCGCGGGCCGTCTCTATTTGTTCGCGGAAATCCTCCACGTTCTCCGCCAGCTGGGACTGAAGCTTTCCTTCGGTGGCCTCCGCGGCGATTTCGGACTGTTTGTCGGTCGTTTCGGCGAGTTCCGAATCCGCATCGTCTTCCCCACTACCGCCGCCGAGGGCGTCCGAGAACTCCTTGCTCTCCTCCCATATCTTCTGCATCTCCTCGGAACTCCAGAACTCGCGGAAATCGACGGTTTTCGCGAGCGCTTTGAGGTCGAGCGCCTTTCGAAGGTCACCACTCTCGACCGCTTCCGGAACGTTGGCGAGTTCGATGACGTTCGGTAACTCCGAAACGTCAACCGTCTCGAAGAACGCCTCCGCGTCGAACGAGTCGAAGACGTCTTCACCTTCGTCGAGAACCGTCCAGAGGTCGTCAGCCGTGGTGGTTACCTTGTCGAACGTTTCGGCGGATTCGAAGGCGGCTTCGAGTCGTCCGACGGACGTCCGAACGCGATCCGTGAACGCTTCGAGGGAGCTGTCGGCGTCGTCGTCCGCAGGTGGCTGTTCCGACCGCGAACTCTCGAAGTCCGCGAGCGACTGTGCTAACTCGTCTGTGAGGTCGTCGAATCGGTCGGGCATTGGAATCACGGGAGTTCGGAAACTCACGAAAGCAGTTACGGACGACCGGAAGGTGTGTTGACGGTACCAACACGGTGTTCCGAGAACCCGGAGAGACTGTATCGGAGTCCTGTCCATACACAGTCCGAGAGACTAGCTTATAAATTCACTCGCTGATATTGAAAGGGAGCGCCACAACCGGAATCGAGTATCGATTGTCAGTGTACGCCGTCAGGCAATCCCCGGAATTCGCTTGTACTGACGCCGGTAGACGAGAACGTACGTGACTGAAAGGGTACCTGCGAAGCAGGCAGGCACGAGGAGTGTTCGCGTAAACTGGTCGGGTGGTGCGAAAAAAGTCGTGACAACCGTCGCAGAGAGACTGCTGATTGCGAGCGTCTGCGCGATACGGTTTCCACGTGTCGGTGGTCGCTGTCGCTCGTGAAGGTGACGATACCTGATGAAGTAGTACAGTGCGGGGAGCCAGAAGAAAACGGACGAAATGCTCCAGAACGAAGGAAACGAACTTCCTCGAGCAGTGGCGTCGGAGTACACCCAGTAGTTCACCGAGAGAACCGTGACCACGTACATGGCGAGGGACACGAGATACACGGGAGGCAGGGAGGGCATGGACATGAGTCCGTATTGATACTACAAGTATTTACCGTGGATTCGGTTCGAACCCATGCTACGCCACGGTGTACAGGCCAACTGCATAACCGAACCCACTTTATTGTCGGGGGCACTCACATCGCACATGAGTAGATTCGCGGAAGTAAACGACCAGTACGAACCCGAGTCGGTCGAAGACCGGGTGTTCGACTACTGGGACGAGGTAAACGCCTACGAGAAAACGAAGGCAAACCGGGAGGGCGCGGAGCGATTCTTCTTCGTCGATGGCCCACCCTACACCTCCGGCGCGGCCCACATGGGAACGACGTGGAACAAGTCGCTGAAGGACGCCTACATCCGCTACCTGCGTATGCAAGGGTACGATGTGACCGACCGACCGGGGTACGACATGCACGGGCTGCCCATCGAGACGAAAGTCGAGGAGCGAATGGGCTTCGAGAACAAGAAGGACATCGAGGAGTTCGGGATGGAGAACTTCATCGAGGAGTGCAAGGAGTTCGCCGACGACCAACTCGAGGGTCTTCAAAACGACTTCAAATCTTTCGGCGTCTGGATGGACTGGGACAACCCCTACAAAACGGTAAGTCCCGAGTATATGGAAGCCGCATGGTGGGGCTTCCAACGCGCTCACGAACGAGGTCTCGTCGAGCAGGGCAAGCGCTCCATCAGCCAATGTCCGCGTTGTGAAACCGCCATCGCCAACAACGAAGTCGAATACGAGGACGTTGATGATCCATCTATCTACGTGAAGTTCCCGCTCCGCGACCGCGAAGGGAGTCTCGTCGTCTGGACGACGACGCCGTGGACGGTTCCGGCGAACACCTTCGTCGCCGTCGATGCGGAAGGCACCTACGCCGAGGTCCGAGCAACCACGGACGGCGAGACGGAAACGCTCTATGTCGGCAAACCGAAGGTCGAAGAAGTCCTGAAGAAAGGCCGCTACGACGACTACGATGTCGTTTCCGAACTGACCGGCGAGGAACTCCTCGGTTGGAAATACGAGCATCCACTCGACGACGAAGTGCCGAACCACCCGAGCGGCGATGGAACGCTGCAGGTGTACGAAGCCGACTACGTGAAAGTCGATGGGGACGGTACCGGACTCGTCCACTCCGCACCCGGACACGGTGAGGAGGACTTCAATCGCGGGACGGAACTCGGACTCGACGTGTTCTGTCCCGTCGGCGGTGACGGCGTGTACGAGAAAGCGGGCGGTAAGTACGAAGGGCAGTTCGTGAAGGATGCCGACGAGGACATCATGGCCGACCTCGATTCGAACGGTCATCTGCTCGCCTCGGGCACCGTCAACCACAGCTATGGCCACTGTTGGCGGTGTGACACTGGTATCCTCCAAATCGTCACCGACCAGTGGTTCATCACGGTCACGGACATCAAGGACGAACTCCTCGACAACATCGAGGATAGCGAGTGGCATCCTCAGGAAGCCCGTGACGAACGGTTCTACAACTTCGTGGAGAACTCGCCGGACTGGAACGTCTCGCGGCAGCGCTACTGGGGCGTTCCGATCCCGATCTGGACGCCAAGCGCGGACGAGTCCGCGGACGGTTGGGACGGAAACATGGACGACGTGGTCGTTGTTGGCACCCGTGAGGAGCTCGCTGAAGCGGTTGACCAAGACGTAGACCCGGAAGAAGTCGATCTTCACCGGCCGACGGTGGACGACCTGACGATCACGAAAGACGGGACGACCTACACCCGCGTCCCGGACGTGTTCGACGTGTGGCTGGACTCCTCAGTCGCGTCGTGGGGTACGCTCGACTATCCGAGCGATGAAGAGGACTTCGAGGAACTGTGGCCCGCCGACCTCATCATGGAGGCCCACGACCAGACCCGCGGTTGGTTCTGGTCACAACTCGGCATGGGAACCGCCGCACTCGGCGACGTGCCATACGATGACGTGCTGATGCACGGCTGGGCGCTCGCCGAAGACGGGCGTAAGATGTCGAAATCTATCGGAAACATCGTCGCTCCCGAGGAGGCAATCGAGCGTCATGGGGCGGATCCGATGCGTCTGTTCCTCCTCTCGCAAAATCCGCAAGGTGAGGACATGCGCTTCTCGTGGGATGAGATGCAGAACATGCAGCGAAGCCTGAACATCCTTTGGAACGTGTTCCGGTTCCCATTGCCCTACATGCGGTTGGACGACTTCGATCCGAACGAGGTCGGTGTCAAAGATGCCGAAACCGAACTCGTGGACGAATGGGTGCTCTCGCGTCTACAGACCGTGACGGCGGAGATGACCGAGCAGTGGGAGGAGTACCGCCAGGACCGCGCACTTCGCGCACTGCTCGACTTCGTCGTGGAAGACGTGTCACGGTTCTACATCCAAGTCGTTCGCGAGCGAATGTGGGAAGAAGAGGACAGCGCGAGCAAGCAGGCCGCCTACGCGACGTTCCACCACATTCTGAAGACAGTCGTGGCCCTGCTCTCGCCGTTTGCCCCCTTCATCAGCGAGAAGATCTATCAGAACCTCACGGGCGACGAGGGCGAAGCGAGTGTGCATATGCTCGACTGGCCCGAGGTCGATGAATTCTGGCACGACGAGGAAATGGAAGCCGACGTGTCAGTCCTTCGTGCCGTCGAAGAAGCAGGAGCGAACGCCCGCCAGCAGGCTGAACGAAAGCTCCGCTGGCCAGTCTCACGAATCGTCGTGGACGCGCGGGACGACTCCGTCGTCCGCGCGGTCGAAAAGCACGCCGACCTGCTTGCTGATCGCCTGAACGCTCGTGATGTCGAACTCGTGATGCCCGATGAAGGTTGGGGCGAACTGGCCTACAGCGCCGAGGCGGATATGAGCGTCCTCGGTCCAACCTTCGGCGACGATGCAGGGCGCGTGATGAACGCGCTCAACGAGGCACGAGTCAGCGATGCAAGCCTCGCGGAACTCGAAGATGCTGTTGCGGAAACGCTCAATGAAGAGATCGAACTGGACGACGAAATGGTCGAGTTCGTCACGCAGACGCCGGACGACGTAAGCGGCACGTCCTTCAGCGTGGACGGCAACGAACTCGGCGTCGTCTACGTCGATACGACACTCACGGAGGACATCGAAAGCGAGGGCTACGCACGCGAAGTCATCCGCCGTGTACAGGAGATGCGCAAGGAGATGGACCTCGACATCGAGGAAGAAATCCGTCTCGAACTCGATGTTCACGATGATCGAGTTGCCGACTTCGTCGAGGAACATATGGAGCTCGTGAAAGAGGAAGTTCGCGCCGAAAGCGTCGGTGAAGTCGATGACGGCCACCGCAAAGAGTGGGATGTCGAAGGTGTTACGATGACGATTGCAATCGTGCCACTCGCGGAAGTGGAGCTATAGAATCCAGGCGCGAACATCGCGAGCGGGCAGAGAACCTTTGACGACGACCGAAGTGACTAAGCCAGAAACGGTGACGATAGTTTTTTGCTCAAGATACTACCAGCGACAGTGAGCGAGTGCAACAAAAGGTAATTTTACAACGCGTCGGCGATAGCGGGCGCAACCGATACCTGACTTACAGCACGTTCGATGGTATCCGTGCCGTACACAGCCACGACACCCGCGTTTGCGAGTTTCGTTCGAGCGTTTAGCGCGAGCATGGGGTGGACACAAGTGACGAACACACGACCGATATCCCGTTTCTGGAGGAGAGAAACCGCCCCGCTCATGGTCGAACCGGTCGCAATGATGTCGTCGGTGATGACGATATCCTTGCCAGTCACGTCGGTATCGCTTGGCGTCATTTCGACCTCCGTTCCGGAGAGTCTCTTCTTCTCGAAGTAATCCGTGACACCACGACCGTACGCATTTCTGACAGTGTCGGCGATGTCGAGTGCACCCGCGTCGGGTGAGAGAAACACCGGATCAGCCAAGTCGTCTGGCAGCGGGTCAGCGAGGCACCCGGCGGCATTTACCGGTTCCGCAGGAACGTCGAAGAAGTCACAGACGGCAGTTTCGTGCGGATTGACCGTCAGTACCCGGTCGGTTCCGGTACTGATGGCACGAGCAACCGCGCGAGAGGAAATCGGCTGACCACGTTCGAACGTCTTGTCCTGTCGGGCGTATCCCATATATGGGAGCACAGTGATGACTTCCTCGGCACCCCATTCACGGGCGGCGTCCTGCAGTTGGAGCAGTTCGATGTGGGCATCACTCGAAACCGTCGAAGCAACGACGATAGCACGAGTGCCGTCGAAGCCAGGCGCACTTGCGAGCAGTTCGTCGTCCGGGAACGACTGATACTCCACGGACGCGAGCGGTTCGTCTAGTTCGGCAGCGAGTGTGGCCGCCAAGGATTGCGAGGCAGACCCACTGAGTATCATACGAAAAAACTGGACATCCCAGGTTAAACGCGTTTTCACTCGGCGGTGTGGGACTGTGAACGTCTTTGACAAACGTAATCGACTGAGTGCGATCGGGTGTCGGGACCTATATTTCCTGTTCAAAAATATTAATATATTATTTATGTTATTAAATAGTAGTGCTGGTCAATGGTATCGGTAACTCGGCTCAGTATGGACGTGTCGTCGGTAGACGAATCCGATCTTACACCAGCTGAGACAGGTATTCTCAATCTACTCGCCGAAGGTCGATGTACTCCCGCGTACGTGGCCAGCGAGATGGCGGTTGGGGCGGACACGGCCAGGGGAACGCTTGATAGGTTGCGAGAGTACGAAATCGTCGGAAAGCCCTACCGTGGTCTGTACGAGCTTCGACTCGATAGAACCGACGACAGCTCGAAATATCGAACGACGGAAACGCTCCTCGTTGACGTTCCGTTCGAAGACGACGATTTCACACCGACCGAGCGAGGAATCCTCAACCTACTCGCCGAAGGACGGGCGATACCGGCCTACCTCGCTCAGGAGCTCGACGTCACACAGGAATGTGTCAAAACTCGTCTCCGTGACCTCACGCGACTCGAACTCGTCCGGAAGAGACATCGTGGACTCTACGAACTCGTTGCCGAGTAGTGCACGGCAACTGCTCGAATTCCTGAGAGACCGAGATTTCGACTCCGCCATCCGTCGCCGATGGACGAGAGAAACGTCCCCGGTTCAGTCACGACGTACACACCCTCGCCGAATCCGATGTCGGCGACGGGTTCATCGACCGGAAGCGTGATTTCCACCCACTCATCGTTGTCTCGAACGAACAACGTGTCATCGGCCGCGGCATAGGCGTCTTCATCGGTGGTGTTTACGACGTGAAAGCTGCCCTCCATCGCATCCATCCAACCATTACCGAGCCAGTAGAGGCCGTCGGCGGTAGCCGCAAGTGGAACGCCCTTCGCGGAGACGTCCCGGACGTCGTTCAAGCCGACGTGGCGGACACCATCGTCCACGATCCGATAGACACCGTCGATAGTCGCCACCAAATTACCGTCGATAGCTCGTACTTCGGGGAGCGAAGCCAGTTCGTTCCAGCCGCTATCGTACCGTGCAAGGATGCCGTCCTCGCTTGCCGCGAGGAGGTCGTCTCCATCGAAATCGACCGCGACTGCGGGTCCGAAACCGAGCGGCGAAAAGTCGCCGTCGATAACGCCCTCGTCGGTGGCGACTGCGAGCGAATCGCCAGTTACCGCAACGTCACGAGCGACACAGCGGTGAGCGATCGAGAACTCACCGACGATGTCACCGGAAATCTCGACGCGGGCGACACCTAGTTCCGTGGCGACGTAGGCAGTCGTCGTCCCCGACTGGTCGCTGTAGACGCGTTTTTCGTCGATACTCGTCATATCCAAGTGAGGGATGCGAACTGTGGAAAACGTTCGGGTTCGGGCTACCGACCCCGGAATTCGGTCGAAACGACGGTCCCCTCGTCGTCGAACGTCAATCGAAGTTCTTCGTCGTCCAACGGGATTCGCAGCCGGAATGAAAGCGGATCGGTTCCGACGAGTGAGAGGTACTCGTGGTGGAGTGCCCAGTCGATATCCCACAACGGACGGGCGTCGATATCGACGCCGTGAGCGGCGTGAAAGCCGACGACTCGTGGATGCTCGCGAACCAGACAACCGAGGGGGAGGTTCGACATCGCCCAACACTCTCGACACGACACTCGGAGTCGGTATGGCACGTCACCGATGCTGAGCGTCGGCTCCGATTCGGTTATTTGCCCCTCCATTCGGGAGCCACATTCCGGACACGTCCCGGCGGATGCGAGGGCATTCCAACGACGAGTCCACACGTCGAACGTCGAAAGGAGGTCGTCTCGACGCGTGGTTGGAGCGGGTGGAAACGGGTTATGAAGGATTTCTTCGCCGCAGTCATCACAGGTGATACGAATTCGCTCATGTTCGTATCGAGCGATGATGGATTCCTCGTGGCAGTTGTAGCACGTCCCCGGTGCAGGAAGAGTCGTCCCATCCGCCTGTTCGGTGAATATTCCGGCCGTCAGCGCGCTCGCGACTTTTCGGCCTGCATAGGTGAGTTCGTACCCAGCGGTCGTTTTCCGAACGTACTGTCCGACGAGACGTTGAAGATGATAGTTGAAATTCCCGCTATCGCGGAGGCCGACACGCTGCTTGAGTTCCGCGTATGAAAGAGAATACTCACCGTTCCGGAACGCCTGTTGGAGTTCGTAAATCATCGAAACCCGTCGTTCGTTTCCGATGGCGGCGAGCGCGTCTGCCGGGTCAGGACGGGGATCTCCCATACGGGATGTTCGTACGTGGAGGAGTATATCACTCCCGAAAAGATGTCAGATTTCCATGTGCAATCGCGTGCGCAGAACGGCTTCAATACGTCAGTTCCTCCAAATTCGTATGCGGAGCTTGAGTCGAAATATCGCACTCTACTACGCCTACAAATCGACCAAGGCGGTCGAGTTTTATCGGCCGATAATGTATCTCTACTTCCTTTCACTCGGATTGGATTTCACTGCGATTGCGATTCTCGAAGGGATTTACAACGTCACGACCGTTCTCGGCGAAATTCCGACGGGGTACGTCGGCGACAGAGTTGGACGCAGAAACAGTCTGCTGTTTGGAACGACAGTCATTACGCTGACGCTCGTCGGAATCGGATTCGCGGAGACCTTCCTCGAGCTCGCGGTGCTGTACGCCTGCTGGTCGATGGGGTACAATTTTCGGTCGGGAAGCGACGATGCATGGCTCTACGATACACTCACCGATGAACTGTCCGCGGACCAGTTCGCCTCCGTTCGAGGGCGGGGGCAGTCGGTCGCCCTGCTGGTCGGCGTCGTCGGAAGCGTCGTCGGTGGCTATCTCGGAAACATCGACCTCGCCTATCCGTTTCTGATGGCGGCGGGAGTATCCGGCCTCGGCGTACCCGTTTTGTTGAGTTTGGAGGAACCCACGAGTTACGAGAAGAGCGACGCCGACGAACTCGGTTTGCGAGAGGCAGTTAGCGTCATCAGTGAAACACTCTCGCATCCACGGCTTCGCGCGTTCGTCGTCTACTACTTCGTCCTTTTTTCTGCGGTTTCGTATCTCGTCTTCATGTACGTCCAACCGGTGCTCGAGACCGTCCTTCCGCAGGTTGGGGTACCGACAGGCGAAGTCGAACCGCTTCTCGGCTGGTTTTATGCCGCAGTCAGTCTCTTTTCGGCGGGACTGAGCTATCACACCGGCACGATTCGGGACCGCGTGGGACTCCGCCAGTGGTTTCTCGTTATTCCGTTCGTCGTTGGTATCGGGCTTGTCGCCCTCAGGGCACTGCCGATGCTTGCGATTCCAGCGTTCCTCTTCGCCCGTGGAATCTCGGAAACGACGCGTTCGCTGGCCTCGCAGTACGTCAACGACAGGATCGACACCCTCGGACGAGCAACTGTGCTCTCCGCGCTCGCCATGGTGAGCTCGATCGCGGTCATCCCGTTCCAACTCGGTAGTGGCGTGATTTCGGATGTGGCGTCGCCGCTGACGGCTCTCGCTATTGCTGGTGGAGTTCTGCTAGTCGGGTCGTTCGCCGTTCTTGTATGGGAATCTCCCGTCAAATCACCCATGGGACACCCCGCTGAGGCGGAGTAGCACCAGTATTCGGAATCTCTTTCAAGACAGACTCCCCACCACCGAACATGAAGGTGTTCGGGTCGAGTGGGACGCGAGGGGTCGCGAACGACGAGTTGACCCCCGAGTTCGTGCTCAAGATTGCGAAGGCGGCGGGGACGGTGTGGCGCTCCGACCGAGTCGCTCTCGCCAGAGATACGCGAGCTACTGGCGACATGCTCGCCGACGCCGCAGCCAGCGGATTGGCAAGCATCGGAGCGGACGTAGATCGACTCGGTATCGTTCCGACACCCGGTGCGCAGGCGTACGCGGAGCGCGAGGGTATCCCGGCGTTGATGATAACGGCGAGCCACAACCCACCGGAATACAACGGCGTAAAACTCATCGGCGACGATGGTATCGAGCTCGCCGTCGGGAGTTTGGAACGCATCGAGGGAAAGTTCTTGACTGAGGCGTTCGAGGAAGTTCGATGGAGCGAAACGGGACACAGCCATCGAATCGACGACGCTCGCGACTGGTACGTTTCACAGCTGCTCGACAACATCGACAGGGAGAAAATCGCCGATGCAAACCTCACCGTCGCCCTCGACCCCGGACACGGCGCAGGGTCGCTCACCTCGCCACAGTTTTTCCGAGAGCTTGGCTGTGAAGTCGTGACGGCGAACAGCCAGCCGGACGGACATTTCCCCGGACGCAATCCGGAACCGGTTCCGAAAAACCTCCGCGACCTCGGCCGATTGGTCGAATCGACAGATGCGGACGTTGGAATCGCACATGATGGGGACGCGGACCGCGCCATCTTCTACGACGAAACCGGCAAGTACATCGAGGGTGACGCGACGCTGGCCGCCCTCTCCGCCGCACAACTCGAGCCAGGTGATGCCGTCGTCTCCGCCGTCAACGTCTCCCAGCGACTCGTGGACGTTGCCCACGAAACAGGTTCGACACTCGAACTGACGCCGATCGGCAGTACGAACATTATCACCCGAATCCGAGAGCTGCGTGACCAGAACGTGGCGGTCCCCGTCGCTGGCGAGGGCAATGGCGGTATTTTCTTCCCGAACTATCGTCTGACCCGCGATGGGGCATATACCGCCGCGAAATTCCTCGAACTACTCACCGAACGGAGTGCCAGTGAAGTCGTCGAACCGTACAACGGGTATCAGAACGTTCGAACGAACATCTCGTACACGACGGACGCGGAGCACGACGCCCTCCTCTCCGCCGCGGAGGAGAGAGCAAAAGAATCGGATGCGGAGCTGAACACTCGCGACGGCTATCGACTCGACTTCGGCGATGCGTGGGTGCTCGCGCGGCCGAGTGGAACCGAACCGATGGTTCGCATCTACGCCGAGGCGCGCGAACGTCATCGTGCCGAGGAACTCGCAGAGGAGATGGAGGCTGCCCTTCGAATCGCGAAGGCGAGCGTCTGATTCCGAAATCGAAACGGGAACGATACGTTCGAATTCAGCGTTCCGGATACGAAGAAAGGGCGTCCGAAAGTTCGGCTTTTCGCTCACGTGCTTGCTGAAGTTCGTCCTCGACAGCACCACGAGCGAGTCGGTCGTGCTCCTCGTCCGTTAGTTCTGCCCGTGCCTGCGCTGCCGTTCGTAAGGCATCAAACCGGTCGTCGTACGTGAGTTGCTGAACGTCACGAAGTCGAGCGACCGCCTCCGGAGGGGCGAACCGATCCGCGATGCGAATTGCCTCTTCACACCACCAGCGAAGTTCGTTAGCGGGCGCTGGCGGCCAGCCGATGAGCAACGGTTCGGCGTCGAGGCGGTCGAGATACGTTTCGTTCGTGGCGACGGCGCGTTTCAGTTCGACGGGGTTGTCGACGTAGTGGCCGAGTTTCGATCGAGAGTAGCGAGCCAGTTCGAGTAGTTTCGGAACCGATTTTTCACCCACATCGTTCTCGAGCAGATAGGTTCTGAGTTCGTCCGGCGGAGCGTCGAACTCGATGAGTGGATACTGTTCAGTTGCGGTGAGAAATCGAACGAGTTCGCGGGCGGTCGAATCGTGTTTGAACGCACGGAATGCGGATGAGATGGCCTCGTCCGCGGTTTCGATCGGCTCCCGCAGTTCATCCGTCGGAGCGTCCAAATCGGCATCGCCTAGCTCCTGCAACCGATCCAAATCGTCGATTCGCTCCTCCAGTTCGGTGATTCTGGTGGCGACAGCGTGACGGGCATCGCGGTATCGCTCGGTGGCTTCCCGACGTTCTTCGAGAAGGGAGGCGGTTTCCCGAGCGGGTTGGAGTATCGTTCGTATGCGGTCGAAATCCGATTCGCTCAACCTGCGTTTGTCGGTGACGTCTTCCGCTCGCTCGAACGACTCGCGGGCGGGCACGTCATCGGGGAGGCTCTCGACCAAATCGGCGAACTGGCCTTGAAACTCCACGAACGATTTGAAATCCCCGGTTCCGGTGGCTTTGCCCTCGTATCGATTGAGCAGTCGCGTCGCGCGGTCGTGGGCGTCGGCAACTGCCTCGATGTGCGGCTTTCCGTGCTCCGCGACCGCTGCCTCCGCTTCCCGACAGAGTTCGTCCGTGTTTTGGAGGTCGGCAAGTGGGTCAGACATCTCACTCGTAGATTTCGTCGGGGTCGAACACTTTTTCGCCGACGACTTCGGCTTCGGCGGTGTCGTCCTCGTTCAGGGCGTCCAGTTCGCGATAGAAACAGGACTCGTACCCGGTGTGACAAGCACCGCCTTCCTGCTCGACTCGGTAGAGGAATGCATCGCCGTCGCAATCGACTCGAACGTCTTCGACGTGTTGTACGTGGCCGCTCGTACCACCTTTCTGCCAGAGTTCGTCACGACTTCGGGAGTAGTAGTGTGCGAGACCGGTTTCGAGGGTTTGCTTGACCGCTTCGGGCGATACGTAGGCGAGCATGAGTACGTCGCCGGAATCGGCGTCTTGGGTGATTGCGGGGAGTAGATCGGTGTCGTCGAACGCGAGCGCGACTTCCTCGGTCATGGTTGGGCGAAGGTGTCGATGGGGAATAGGCTTTTTCGCTCGTGGTGGAACGAGATCCGAGAACGTGGTCAATCTTCGACCAGTTGAGCGAAATCGTCTATCGGGATGATTTCCATCGTCTGCATATCCATCCCGTGACTTTCGACCGCGATTCCCGCTCTGAATGCAGTGTCCCGATCCGGCGCATCGAAGATGAGGATGTAATCGTACTCGCCGAGTACTGCATAACTGCCGTCCAGCGTGACGCCGAACTCTTCGAACTCGGCACGAACGTTGCCCCATACCGACGCCAACTCCTGTGCGTTCTGGATTTGCTCGCGAATATCGACGAGCGCAACGTATTTTGCCATGTTATAGATTGACGTATGCCGTCGGAAAAGGTGTTTTCACCAGTCTCTCAAAAGACGGGGCGCTATCCGCGAAGATGCCGGTTCGAACCGGCCAGGAGAACGCTCACTTGCGACCCATCACCTCGAAAACTGCTCTGTCACCGTCCTGAATTTCGCTCACGACCGTGCTGAGGTCTGCAAACTCGACGCCGGGTTGGGTTCGCATATGACGAATCAACTCCTCCAACCGCCTCGTTCGCGGCGGTTGCCCGATGACCTGTGGATGCATAGCGAGCGTGAAGATCCCGTCGTCCACGTTCTCTTCCATCCAATCGAACTGCGCTCGCCAAAGGTCGAACACCGACCGTTCATCCGCGAATCCCCACAGTATCGACTGCTCCCAGACGAACATCAACGCCGGAAAATCCGCCCGCTTCCACGAAATCGGGACTTCGATGATGTCAGTCGGATCGCCGAGTTTGAACGCGGCGTCGTCGGGTGCGCTCCAATTCTTGCGGAGATGGTACGGTTCGAAATCGTTACCCATCTGGCTGGAATCCCATTCGAACCCCAATTCTTCGAGGATTTCGAGGGTGTGTTCGGAAAATTCCCATGCCGGTGAGCGAAATCCAGTGGGTTTGCGTCCCGTTACATCCTCGATGTTCGAAATCGCGCGCTCGTACTCCGACTTCTCCGCTTCCTTGCTGTCGAACGTACTCGGGTTGACGTGTCGCCAACCGTGACACTGCACGTCGTAACCGCGGTCGGAAACCTCCTCGACACGGTCCGGAAAACTCTCTATCGTGTGACCGGGAACGAACCACGTCGCGGGAATATCGTGTGTATCGTGGAGGTCAAGGATGCGAGGCGCTCCGACCCATGCGCCGTAAACTCCCCGTGACAGTTGCGTCGGTGCGTCGGACGCACCGAACGTGTGTATCCAGACGGATACCGCGTCGAAATCATAGGTCAAACAGACAGTCGTTGGGGACATCGCAAATGGAGACGACCGAAAACGAAATACCTCTATCCCATTCGTGTGTCGTCGCTGTCCGTTGGATTAGCGAGGAGAAGATCGAATCGTTCGAATTACTGCGTGCGGAACGCGCGGTCGCCAGCGTCTCCCAATCCGGGGACGATAAAGCCGTCGTCGTTGAGTCGGTCGTCGATGCTTACCGTCAGGAGGTCCGCCTCGGGGAACTTCTCGTGGACGTTGAGCAGGCCGTCCGGTGCGCTGACCGCGGAGAGGACGAAGAAGTTTTCCGGGTTCGGTTGTTCGTTGAGGACCTCTTCGAGGACGGCGCACATCGTGCTCCCCGTAGCGAGCATCGGGTCGGCCACGATGACCGTGTCTTTCTCCGTGATTTCGGGGAGTTTCACGTAGTCGATGGTGATGGGGAACTCGCCGTCTTCGTTCATTCCGGCGTCCTCGTTCCGGCCAGCACTGATAACGCCCTGTTTCGCGCGTGGGAACGCCTTCAGCAGTCCTTCGACGAATGGCGTGGCGGCACGGAGAACGTTGATGATGACCACGTCGTCCAGTCCTTTGACGCGCTCGCCGGTTGTCTCGGTAAGCGGCGTGTTGATGGAAACGTACTCCGTGTCCATCGCACCGTCGATGATTTCGTAGCCACAGATACGACCGAGTTTGACGAGTCCCTTACGGAAGCCGACCTGTTCCGTGTTCTCGTCCCGAATCTTCGAGAGCGTGTCCTTCGCCATCGCGTGCGTGATGAGGTGGGCGTCACCTCGCTGCTCGATAGTCATATGCGATTCGTGCGCGGCGAGGGGCTATAAGCTAACGATACGAGCGAAGCATCGGGAAACTCTGACACGGGACTCTCGACTCATACGCCAAGCGTCAGTAGCCCGTTCTCGGACTGTGGAAACGGATTTTCGAACGTCGTCCAGTCCGCACCCATCTCCACGTCGGTTAGCAAACAGTCGTCCAATTCGGCGATGATGGCGTCCTCGTTCACGTCCGTTCCGATGAAGACGAGTTTCGTCTCGCGGTCCCCCCATTCGTCGTCCCATTGGAGGTTAGATCGGTTGTCGCGGTAGAGTTTCTGGTCGATTTCGGGAAGACTCGCAATCCACTTACCCGCCGTTTCGACGCGGGCGGACGACCCGGCCTGCCCGTATTCCATCACCCATTCTTGCCCGGCGAGCCAGAAGGTTCCTTTCGCCCGAACGATGCCGTCAGGGAGTGATCGAAGGAAGTCGGCGAGACGTTCGGGATGGAACGGTCGGCGGCGACGGTATGCGACCGACGAGACGCCGTAGGTCTCCTCGGGATGGCGATGGACGTGGAGATCGTCGTTATGTTCGGCGTGGGTGTGGTTTTCTTCTTCGTGGGAGTGGTCGTGGTCACGACCACTCCCATCGTTTGGATGTTCACCAGCGTGGACCATCGCTCGTTTCCAGCCAGCCGAATCACCGACTGCATCTCTATCGAACACTCCTCGCTGAAGAACCGCATCCGGCGAAACCCGACCGTGTTCGGTTCGAATCAGTTCGGCTCGGGGTTGAAGCGCGCGGAGAGTCGCCTCGATTTCGTCCAGTTCCTCGTCGGTCACGAGGTCGCATTTGTTGAGGACGAGCACGTCACAGAACTCGATCTGCTCGATAATGAGGTCGGAGAGGGGTCGCGTTTCTCCATCCTCCGTCTCGGTTCGCTCGACCGGCGAGTCGCCATCGAAGAAGTCGCGGAACTGGCGCGCGCTAACGAGGGTAACGGTCGTATCCACTTCGTACCGTGCAGCGGCGCGCGATTCGGTCGTGAACAGTCGAGCGACTGGGGCCGGTTCGCTGATTCCCGAGGATTCGACGACGAGGGTGTCGAACTCCCACTCGCGAGCGAGTCGGCTGACCTCGGTCCGGAGGTCGTCCTGTAATTCACAGCAGATACAGCCATTTGAGAGTTCAGCAACGCCGTTTTCGGCTGTCAGCTCGGTTCCATCCTCTATCAGTTCGGCATCGATGTTTATCGTCCCCATGTCGTTGACGAGCACCGCGATGTCCCTATCGCCGCTTTCTCGCAGGAGGTGATTGAGCGTCGTCGTCTTGCCTGCACCGAGATTGCCGCTCAAAATCGTAACCGGGATTCGACCCTGACTCATTTGCTATCCCGTCGCACGAACCGGAGCATCTTAAGCCTACCCGCAGGCTAGCGGCGGGAGATGGATCCGAAACCCGTAGCAGGAATTCGACCCGGTTGCTTAAATAGCGAGGACGACACTGTGGTAGTATGTCACTAGCCGACAGGATAGAGACGTACCGTCGGCACGTCTCGGAGTGGCTTCGTGGGCTCTATCACGGACTGGTTTCTCACCCAGCGTACGAACTGATAGAAAAAGAAGCCGAGGACATCGAAGACGAATTCATGCTCGCGTGTTTTCCCGACGTGTTCGGCGTCCCGAGTCCGATTTCGTACTACACCGCCGAACTGCTTCCCTACCTGACCGACGAGTTCGAGGCGTGGGAACGACGGATGTGGGACCGTGGGTCGCTCATCGAACGGAAGGGGCAGCAGTACCATTTCTAACATGAAAAAGTTCGTTTTCTTCGGCGGTAAGGGCGGCGTCGGTAAAACCACGGTATCCAGCGCGTACGGGCTGAAAAGCGCGAAGGCGGGACTGAAGACGCTCGTCGTTTCGACTGACCCGGCACACAGCACCTCGGACGTCTTCGACCAGCAGTTCGGTGACGAACCCGCACCAGTCGAAGGCCACGACGACCTGTGGGCGATGGAAATCGATCCCGAACAGGAGGTCGAAAATCATCTGATGGAGATAAAGCGAGCGATGGGCGACCAAGTGAGCCCAGGAATGGTCAACGCCATCGACCGCCAAGTCGAGATGGCACATCAAACGCCCGGCGCACACGAATCGGCGTTGTTCGACCGATTCGTCGATGTGATGCAAAACGCGGAGGAGTATGATCGCGTTGTATTCGATACTTCCCCGACAGGTGGAACGCTTCGACTGCTTTCGCTACCGGAGTTCCTCGAAGGGTGGATAGAGCGACTCCTCCACAAACGAAAGCGGAGCATCGACCTGTTCGAGAAGGCCGCCATCGGCGGGCGTGAACCACGACGGATGGCCGAAGGCGACCCCATCATCGCTCGACTTCAGGAACGAAAGGAGATGTTCGAGTTCGCCGGAGAGGTGCTTCGTACCGAGTCGGCTTACTTCCTCGTGCTCAATCCGGACGAACTCTCGATTCGTGAGACGGGACGTGCAGTAGAGGAGTTGACCGAGTACGACCTCGGCGTCTCCGGACTCGTCATCAACAAGGTCACGCCGGAACCGGACGAAAACGAATCGGGGAGGGGCGCGAGATACCTCCGTGATCGCTGCCGGACCGAACGGGAACGTATCGAACACATCCGCGAATCGTTCGACGAATCGGTCGTTGCGGTCATCGAATCACGGGTCGAAGAAGTAAAAGGCTCGCTTCTAGATGAAGTGGCAGACGAGTTAGATGTTGCCGTCGAACCGACACCGAAATCTGCTAGCCAGCCGTCTAGTGAAAGCTGACATTGTCACGGAAAGGAGCAATACAAACCCGTCATACTGGTAAGAACAAAAAGAACACTTATTATCGTTCGTCATATTTTGAGCCATGAGGGATAATAGCATGGCGACCGCAATCATATGGCTAGTACTCACCGTTTTGGTGCTTTTCAGTGTCGGATATCTCGGTTATTCACGGTATCTCGCACAGTTCGTCGATCTGGACGACAGTCGGGACACACCGGCGCATAAGTACGAGGACGGTCAGGAGTACGTTCCAGCGAAGAAACCAGTACTGTTAGGACATCACTATTCGAGTATCGCGGGCGGCGCACCCATCGTCGGCCCGATTACGGCAGGAGTCATTTGGGGATGGGTTCCTGCCCTGCTGTGGATTGCGATCGGCAATCCACTGATGGGCGCGGTTCACGACTTCATTTCGTTGTCGAGTAGTCTTCGGCACGAAGGAAAGTCCATCGGCTACATCATCGGGGAGTACGTCGGCGAAGGAGGGAAAAACATGCTGCTGTGGTTCGCGTTTCTCACTATCATTCTCGTCGTCGGCGTGTTCGCGTTCGTCGTCGGCGTCGTCTTCGAGGCGTATCCGAGCGCCGCGACGGCGAGCGTTCTGTACATCGCTCTCGCGATGATTTTCGGGGTGTACCTGTATCAACTCGACCTTCCCTTCATTCCGGGAACGATCGTGTTCGTCGCAGGCGTGTTCGCCAGCGTCTTCGTCGGCATGCAGTATCCCATCGAACTCGCCGCGAGCACGTGGGTACCGATCATCCTCGTCTATGCGTTCATCGCGAGCGTCCTTCCGGTTTGGACGCTCCTTCAACCGCGTGATTACCTGTCGTCGTTCCTCCTGTACGCGGGGGTCGGCGGCGCGCTGCTGGCAGTCATCGTCGGCACGATGGGAAGCGCCTTCGGTATCGGTGCGGTCACACCGAGCGAACCCCTGACGGTCAAGCTCAACGCGTTCAACGGGTTCTGGGGCGTGACCGACCAACCACTGTTCCCGATTCTGTTCATCACCATCGCGTGTGGGACCATCAGCGGGTTCCACTCGCTGGTTTCCTCGGGGACGACGGCGAAGCAGCTTAACCGCGAATCGGACGCCCGGGTCATCGGCTACGGTGGTATGCTCGGTGAGGGACTGCTCGCGGTGCTCGCGCTCTCGACGGTCGCGCTCGTCGGCTTTACATCCGAAGGCGGCGGTGTCGGGCAAGCGCTCCCGAACTTCGCACAGGGTGGCGGCATCATGCTCACCAGTTTCGGCATTCCGCAAGGATTCGGCGAACCGTTCATGGCACTCGTCATGGTGAGTTTCCTGCTCACATCTACCGACACGGCGCTTCGCCTCGGTCGATACATGTTCGAGGAAATCGTCGGCACGCCGGAAACGACCGTCCAGAGCGTCGGGTCGAACCGGTATTTCAACGCCGGATTCCAGTGTGTCATCGCGTTCGGACTCGTTGCGACGGGTACGTGGTCCGACCTCTGGCCGCTGTTCGGTGGCGCGAATCAACTGCTTGCCGCGCTCGCGCTCCTGACCGCGACCGTCTGGTTGGCCAACTGGAGCAAGAACAAACAACTGATCAGCACCGGCGTTCCGATGGTGCTGATGACGTTCGTAACGATCTGTGGCCTCCTTTACCTCGCACTCTACCAGAACGTGATTCTGAAATTCGTGCAAGGAGAATGGGGCGACGGCGGTGCAACCCTTGGTAGCATGATTTCCGCCGGACTGCAGACCGCCATCGCGCTCACCCTTATCGGACTCGCGCTCTCACTCGTCTGGAAGGGGTACAAAAACATCACGTCCGCCCGACGAGGACGAACCGGCGCTCCGGTTACCGACGGAGGCGAATCGGACGACTGAAAAACCTCACTGGGTCGGCCACCGAACGGAAATAGGGAAAACCGATTCCTACGATTTGAGTCGGCGCATCACGCGCTGAAGAAGACCTGCTTTTTGCGGTTCGATTCGCTGCCAGAGTACGAACGCCCGACTCACGTCGGCGTTCGTGCTGGCGACGATTTCCTCTCGCTCTGGTGCGACAACGACCAGATTGATTTCGTAGCGACCATAGTAGCCGAATTTCAGGAGGGTTCGGTCACGAAAGTCGGCGACGAACTCGCGCACCTCGGCGGGAATTCCATCGGCGACGAGGACGAACGTGAAGTCGGTACCGAAATGCTCCTCGTCGGCGGTTATCCACTCGTCGGCGAGTTCGTGGCCGAAGTCGGTGAGGCGTTCGAGGTCGGAACAGCGGACCGAATCGGTTCGACGAACGAATACGTGTTCTATCGACGCGTGATTGGCGTAGTTGAGCGATTCGTGGAAGAAGTGTTTCCGACTCTCCATCAACAACTTGCCGTAGAGGGTGAACTGTTCCCCGTGAACCGAGTACGACTTCTCTAGATCGTAGTTGACGAACAGTCGGTCGCTCACCCGGTCTACGTATTCGTCTTCCCAGTCAGGGACATCAGCGTCCGCTTCCATGCCGGAGCGTTCGGCATCCGTTCGACCCGAGTCGTGTGACTCGATACCGCCATCCATGCTCAACCGGTTGGTCGGGAGCGATAAATATCCACTGTTGAACGTGGGTCGGTACCGAGGTTCATTGCATATTTATTACAGATGTTAGTGTGTGACAAATTGGGATGGTGATAGAGCCATGACGCAAGCTGACCCACTCGGTCAAGCGATGCTCGACTATCAGCAAGGTGGACTGCGCGGTAGCTGTCAGTACCGAGATGGAGCGGACACACAGAACGGCCACATCTACGAACACTATTTCAGACCGCCGGAGGAGTGGAGCAACGACTTGAAAGCCCTCCTCGATTCGCTCGAATCGCCCGTGGTGGATGTCGGATGCGGGTCGGGCCATTACACCGAATATCTTCAAGAACAGGGCGAAGTCGTCGGAATCGACGTGAGTCCGGGCGCAATCGAGGCGGCGCGAGAGCGCGGCATCGAGAATGTTCGCGTGATGGATATGTTCGAGTTGGAGTTCCCACGGAACAGGTTCCAGTCCGCGCTCGTCAACGGAACCCAAATCGGTCTCGCGCAGTCGCTCGCTGGCGCTCGCGATTTCCTCACTGATGTCGCCCGCATCACGGCCGACGATGGCGTGACTGTCGTGGATAACTACGACCCATCGGCACTCGACCCGAGCGAGTTTTTCGGCTATCGACCCGACCCACGTCGGGGTGTTGCCCATCGAACCTTCCACTTCGAATACGTCAGAGACGGTGAGCGCGAAGTCGGGCGCGACCTTCATTTCGTCCTCTTCTCGCCCGACAGACTCCGCGATGTTACGGTCGGGACGCAGTGGGAAGTCGCCGAAGTGCAGGCAAACGAGGGGTACTACAAAGCCGTACTGGAAAAACGGTGAATGAGACGAAAAGACAAGCAAGGAGCGGAGAGGGATAACACATAACATTGATGCGTCCGTATCGAAGGTCATGGGTGGAAAACGGACCGAAGCGTGTGGCAGATGCGGTCTCTCGTCCGTTATCGACGCGACTTCGGACGGCGAACCACGTGATGTGTACGGCGAGGACCGTATCGAGGTATCCGAGTCGGAGATGCGAGCGGTCAGTAGGCATACGGAATTTTTCGGGAAGGCCAAAAACAAACTAAACGCGTTCGCCGAGCGAGTTACATACGGAAACATACGGGAATAACGTTCCGTTACCCAAAATCAAAAATTCCTCATTTCGGCCGATAAGACGGTGATTTCCGGGCACTGGCAGTAAGAAGTAAAACCCTGCACGACATACGGCCTACCCACTGAATGGAAGAGAGTATCTCTGGCTTCAAGCTCCGTGGTAGCTGGGGAGATATCGTTGAGCACGGCGAACGAATCACGCATGCCCTTCGTGAAGCAGACGTTTCCGGTGCGGCGTTCGAAGAATGGGACGAATGGCGACCGAAATCACACGAACGGCTCGGGGAGGACGTCGCCGAAAAGACCGCCGAGCAGGCACACGTCAGCGAAGGGAAGGGCGAACAAGCGGGTGAATCGCCCGACGACGACCTCCGAACAGCGGGAGAGAAACTGACCGAATCGTACGAAAAACTCGAAAGGGACGATACAGAAGGTGCGATGGACCGGTGGCAAGATTCGGTAAACTACGTCGCTCGTGCCGCCGACTCGGCGAGCAGAAAAGCGATTCGCAAAGTCGAGGATACGGTGTACCAGCGAGTGATGACCCAACTCGCGCCGTACTACTTCGACAACGACCTCGTCAGTGCGAACATCCAGCAGACGAGTCGAATGGAAGACGGCGAAGAGGGATTCATTTTCGAAGTGAACGTCAACGATGACGAACTCAAAGAGCGCGTCTCGGACCTACTCACCACGTACGAGGACGAAATCGATCGATGGCACGTGGATGTCGTAAAAGAGACGGAGACGGTGGAGGCCGCGGAAGGGGTCGAAGCCCCGAAGCCGGGGGATGGTCCTCAAGCCGACAGAACATAATAATTTCTACATTTCAAGCCGGTACACTATTCACACGAGAGAGAATACTGGCCAGACATGGATGGCGGGTTGTTGACGTTGATTATCGCCGGTGTTGCAAGCCTGTTCATGGCGTGGGCCATCGGTGCGGGGTCGAGTGGGTCGACTCCATTCGCCCCAGCGGTCGGAGCGAACGCCCTTTCCGTGATGCGCGCTGGGTTTCTCGTCGGTATTCTCGGATTTCTGGGAGCGGCCTTACAGGGCGCGAACGTTTCGGAGGCGGTCGGGAAAGAACTGATTCTCGGCGTCCAACTGTCACCACTCGCCGCGACCACGGGACTGCTCACGGCCGCGATACTGGTCGCAATCGGGGTGTTTACCGGATATCCCATCGCAACCGCGTTCACAGTGACGGGAGCAATCGTCGGAGTCGGATTGGCACTGGGCGGTGCGCCAGCATGGACGAAATATCAACAGATAGTCTCGTTGTGGGTGTTGACGCCCTTCGTCGGTGGCGGTGTCGCCTACGCGACTGCGCGAACGCTTCGACACGAAGACGTCTCTGAAACGGTCGCAATTCCGATTCTTGGAGGCATCGTCGGACTCATCATCGCCAACATCGGGTTCGTCTTCCTCGGTCCATCCGGTGTGAGCGCTTCGATCGCCGAAACGGTCGCAGGGCTGGTTTCACTACCTGCTGTTTTCGGAGTTGATGCTGGTATCATCGTCGCATCGCTCGTTATCGCCGGGCTAGTCGGCGTTGCACTTCGGCGGGAACTCGTCATCGACATCACCCGGGGACAGCGCCGGTTCCTGCTGGTGCTCGGTGGGCTCGTCGCGTTCTCGGCAGGCGGAAGTCAGGTCGGCCTCGCAATCGGTCCGCTCCTCCCTCTGTTAGAACCGTTTTCGATTCCACTGGTGCCGGTGCTCGTCGGCGGCGGACTCGGCTTGCTCGCTGGGTCGTGGACCGGTGCGCCTCGAATGATAAAAGCACTCGCACAGGATTACTCGGCCCTCGGACCGCGTCGCTCGATCTCCGCACTCATCCCGGCCTTCGCTATCGCACAAGCCGCCGTGTTTTTCGGCATTCCCGTCTCGTTCAACGAAATCATCGTCAGCACTATCATCGGAAGCGGTTACGCTGCCAGCGACGGTGGCGTCAGTGCAAGAAAGATGCTCTACACGATACTCGCGTGGGTGCTCTCACTGGCCCTCGCGCTCGGAGTCGCTTACGGCGTGTTCGCCGCGGTTCAGACGATTTTCTGATCAACCAGCAGCGTCGATTTCGGCCCGCCCGCTGGTCGCGCTTCGAAGGCGGTCACAGAGCGCGTCCGTCTCTTCGACGGGGATTCGAACCGTAAACGAGACGTCTTCACCGTATTCAGCCTCGAATTCGACGGCTTCGCTTTCCAAAATTCCACGTACGGTTCCCGAATCGTCGTAGGTGACCCTGATTCGCAATCGTTCGTGCGGGCGCTCCTCGACGATTCCGGCGTCATCTACGGCTTCCTTGACGGCTCGGGAGTACGACCGCACGAGTCCGCCAACGCCGAGGTTCGTACCGCCGTAGTAGCGCGTAACCACGACGATGGCGTTTTCCACGTCACGTTGCTGGAGGACGTTCAACGACGGTTTCCCCGCACTGCCGGAGGGTTCGCCATCGTCGCTAGAATATTCCCTGAGGAAGCCGCCACCAGAACTGAAACGATCAGCACCAGCGGAACTGGCTCGAACTCGATAGGCTGGAACGTTGTGCGTCGCATCCGGGTGGCGCTCGTTGATTCGTTCGACGAAGGCCTCCGCGGTATCGATGCTCTCGGCGGGAGCGGCGTAGCCGATGAACTCCGACCCCCGAACCTCGAAGGCTGCCTCCCCCTGTCCTGCCACGGTACGGTACGTTGAGCCACCCATCGACGAACGGTTCGTGGGGAGTCACTGAAAAGGCGTGGATTTCTAACTGGTGACGCGGACGACATATCCGAGAACCGAGTTCGGCGATTAGCTCAACTGAATCTGCCGGATGAACTCGAGATTCTTCAGTTCGTTCAGTACGTCACCGGGGAGATCCTCGTCGGTGACGAGATAGAGACGCGGGTCGTTCGTGAACTCCGGGTCTTCGCTTATCGTCTGTCGAATCGAGATGTCGTTGTCCGCCAACAGCGACGTGACGGTCGCGACGATACCCGGTTCGTCGGCGTCGAGGACCTCGATAGTCAACACCGACAAGTCCAGCACAGGAGCCAGATCCATCAGGCTCGGAATCGAGGAGATGTTCTGGAAGATACGCCGGAGTTCCTCGTCCGCCAAAATCGCATCCGTCGTCGAATCCACGACTCGGCGGTCCACCCCGATTTCGCGGGCGATTTGCGTGTTCGGAATCTCGATGCCGCCGGAAACGACGCGCCCCTCGTCGCTCACCGAGAAGCCGCGTTCGAGGAGCAGTCGGATGACCTGCTGTTGGCTCGGACTCCCCTCGAACTTCTGCATTATTCTGTCGAACATCCTTGTCGATGGTAGACGCCCCCGAAGATTTAGTCTGTGGGGTTCGGATAGCGGGGTTCATCACGTCGTACTTCGTGAATAGCACATGAAACGACATATCGTCTGGGAGCTGGTCGATGGCATCAGCACAGAACACCTCATCGTGGAGTTCGACCCTGTCCATGCGGACGGAGTCGTCGTGAGGGTTGCAGAGAGCGAGGAAGCGAAAGCGCCGTTTCGGGTTCGTTATCGCGTGGACTGTGATGATTCTGAGACGGTTCGAGAGGTCGAAATTGGCAGTCCTGGCACGGATTCCGGAATCGAACTCAAACACGACGGCGAGGGCAACTGGACGAAAGATGGAGAATCCGCCCCGAGACTTGCAGGATGCTTCGATGTGGATATCGCAGTGACGCCGTTCACGAACACGATTCCGATTCGGCGATTAGATTGGGAATCGGGGAAGAGCGCGACGATTTCCGTCGTCTATCTCGACGTCCCTGTGATGACCGCGACGGCAGTCAAGCAGCGATACACTTGCTTGGAATCACTGGATTCTGAGGGTGGTCTGTTCCGGTACGAGAGTTTGGAGAGCGGATTTACTGCCGAGTTGCCGGTCGATTCGGATGGTGTTGTGGAGGATTATCCCGACGTGTTTCGGCGGGTGGAGTTGTAGGTGACAGAATTCGTTATCAGTTTTAATCCAGTATCGAGTCCGTGCTACCGCCAACTGTAGCCAATCAACTTTTCGTGCAAAATATCGAACATCCAATCATGTTCTCGTTTCGGCCGGTTCCAAGTGCTTCTGAATCACGCTTCACTTTCGTTCTACTCGGCCTTACACTGTTTAGCGTTCTATTTTGGGGAAATTGGTTCTTGCGCTCATCACTATCGTTCCAGAGCAGTATAAAAAGGAAAGGGAAGGCAAGAAATTCAGAACGGGAGAGGGATGATGAATACGAACTGCAAAACCGACAGCGATACAGACCCGATTTCTGCGCAAAAATCGAATGGAGGGGTCGCATCACCAACCGCTGTTACAGCGATTCTTTCGTACTCGCCACGTCACTCCGTCGCTCATCAATCTGCGTTGCATCGTCCATCGCCCTGGCAGTCGCCTTGAACAGCGCTTCGATTTCGTGGTGGGCGTTTTGCCCGACAACACCAGCATGAAGGGTCAATTCGGCGTTCATCGCCAGTGAGCGGAGGAAGTGTTCCGCCATGTGGCTGGTCATCTCGCCGACGCGTTCCTGCGAGAATTCGCCGTCGAATTCGAAAAGCGGGCGTCCGCTCACGTCCACGACGATAGAGGCAACTGCTTCGTCCAATGGGACTTTTCGGTCGGCGAACCGCTGGATAGCTCGGCGGTCGTCGAGGGCTTCATCGAAGGCTTCGCCGAGGGTGATTGCCACGTCTTCGACCGTGTGGTGGTCGTCGATGTGCAGGTCGCCGTCGGCGCGCACCGTGAGATCGAACAGGCCGTGGCGCGCGAAGCTGTCGAGCATGTGGTCGAAAAATCCGATTCCGGTCTCGATGGTAGTGTCGCCATCACCATCGACGTCGAGTGTCACTTCGATAGTCGTTTCCGCCGTCTCACGGCTTACGGCGGCGGTTCGGTCGCTCATATGGTACGATTCGGCCGGAGAAACAAGGTGGTTCCGCTTGGGTTTGATCGCGGAGCGTCTGACGTAAATATATTTATGTGGAGTCCCAAAGGATAATTAGACCATGAAACGTGATGTCCTGAGTGTACTGATGATCGTCATCGGTGTCCTCCTCAGTGGGACGGTACCTGGCCTCATCCTCGGCGCACCGATGGCTACGGCAGGCTGTTTTCTACTTGCCGAGCCACGTCTCGGGGCGCAGTCCGATGTTCTGGAGCGAATCGCCAGCAAAGCTCGTTAGTCCAACGCGTTCCGTGCGTCCGCTAACGTAAACGCCCCTTGATACAGTGCACTTCCGACGACGACGGCGGCGGCACCCGTATCGCGGAGGGTTCGAACGTCGTCAACCGACGCGACACCGCCACTTGCCACGACGGGGATTTCAACGGCCTCAGCAACACGCCGAACGGGGTCGGTCTGAACGCCCTCCATCCGTCCTTCTACGTCTACGTCGGTAAACAGAATCGCTCCAGCGCCGAGTTCCTCATATCTCGTCGCCGCTTCCGCCGGGTCGAGACCGGTCGATTCGGTCCATCCGGAGACCAACACCTCACCATCTTTGGCGTCGAGGCTTACCATCACCGACTCGGGATACTCCGTGCTGATTTCTGCGACGATATCCGGATTCTCGATCGCTGCGGTTCCAAGGATGGCGCGGTCCACCCCGCGGGACAGTAGATCGATCGCATCGTCCGCCGTTCGGATACCGCCACCAAGCTGGACATCGACATCAACCGCGTCCAAAATCGCGTCAACCGCACCGGCGTTCGCACGTTCGCCCTCGAACGCGCCATCCAAATCGACCAGATGGAGCGTGTTTGCGCCTTGTTCTATCCACTCTTGTGCGGCCACAACTGGATCACCGTAGGTGGTTTCTGTGCCCTTCTCACCCTGCACGAGTTGGACGACTTCGCCGTTTTGCATATCGACCGCGGGAACGACCTCGAACGTTGGGAACATACCCATCGTTGGACGGGGAGTCGTCTAAACCCAACGAGTCGTTACCGTTTAAGAGGTAGGCGAGAATGTAGAGATATGGTCGAAGTCTTGCTGGTCGTCGGTCTTGCCGTCGCGGTATTTGTCGGGTTCAACATCGGTGGCTCCTCGACTGGCGTTGCGTTCGGCCCCGCGGTCGGGAGTCAAACAGTATCGAAACTCGGTGCCGCAGGGCTGATGTCCGGGTTTGCCCTCCTCGGCGGATGGACGGTTGGGCGAAACGTCATCGAGACGATGGGGGGAGAAATCGTCAGTATGCAGTTTACGCTCGGGATGAGCGTTGGTGTTCTGTTTTTCGTTGGGATGGCCCTTCTCATTTCCAACCTGTTCGGCGTGCCCGCATCCACGTCGATGACCGCAGTCGGCGCGATTGCCGGGTTGGGAGTCGCAACTGGAACGCTCAATCAAGACGTGATGTTCGAAATCGTCTCGTGGTGGCTCATCGCACCCGTCCTCGCGTTCTGGCTCTGTGCAGTTATCGGACGATATCTCTACCCGTATCTCGACGTATGGTTCAGACTCGAGCAGTCCGAAGGACCGCTGTTCCAGGTCAGCCGTGTCGGATCGGTACCGTATCCAACCGTTTCATCGAACGCGACGGCGAAAGAGCTGTTCGTGACCGTCCTCGTCGTCGGAATCGGGTGTTATATGGCGTTCTCCGCTGGTGCGTCGAACGTCGCCAACGCCGTCGCACCGCTCGTCGGAAGCGGTGCGATCGGCGAAAGTCAAGGCGTTCTGCTTGCCGCCGGAGCGATCGGTCTTGGCGCGTTCACCATTGCCCGTCGAACCCTCGATACGGTCGGGAACGACCTGACGGACCTTCCCCTCCTTGCCGCACTCATCGTCGAAGTCGTTAGTGCGAGCCTCATTACCTTCCTCTCGTTCATCGGTATTCCGGCCAGCCTCGCGGTGAGTGCAACGATGTGTATCGTCGGACTCGGATGGGGTCGAGCGACGCGAACCGTTCGGATTTCCGACGCGGCCGCCGTCGCGGTTCGTGGCCGCGGCGACGACGAAGTGGAGCGCCCAGGAATGTCCGTCAACGCGCTCACTGCCGAGCAGAAGGAAGTGGCAAAAATCGGTGAGGAGGACCCGGATACGCTCGAAGCGAGCGACTTGTTCAACCCGTCCACGACCGCCCGTGTTGTCGGCCTATGGATACTCACGCCGTCTATTTCCGCCATCGCGTCCTATCTATTGTTCTCGTTAGTACCGCTCTCGCCCGCATGAGTCGTTCCTGATTCATAATACGGGCGAGCGAAACAACAACTACTAACCATCCCCCGGACAAACCCTCGGGTGATGCCCACCGTAGAATATCTCAACTACGAAGTGCTGGACGACCAAGGCTGGGACCTGAACGACGACGATCTGTTCGACACCGCCGCAGACGCTGGCCTCGACGCCGAGGATTACGGCACGCTCGATGTCAACGAAGGCGAGTACATCCTCGAAGCTGCAGAGGCACAGGGCTACGACTGGCCCTTCTCGTGCCGCGCAGGCGCATGTGCGAACTGTGCTGCCATCGTCAAAGAAGGCGAAATCGACATGGACATGCAGCAGATCCTCAGCGACGAGGAAGTCGACGACAAAAACGTCCGCCTGACCTGCATCGGCAGCGCGGCGACGGACGAGGTCAAAATCGTCTACAACGCAAAGCACCTCGACTACCTGCAGAACCGCGTTATATAAACCCCAACGGACTTCGAGGGGGTTTTCTTTTTATCGGAAAGCGACATGTGTGCCGGAGAGCGTCTACTGCACGTTCGAACTGGATGCTCGTCGCAACATGTAGACGGCGATCGAACCCAATACGAGGTCCAGCGCGACGAGCACGATAAGGGCCGGAACGATCGTATTCCATGGGCCGCTGAACTGCGTCACCTGAATGACCTGCATCACGTCCGCATCGAGCATGATCGACCGCGCAGCGTCCACGCCGTAGGTGACGGGGTTGTACGTGGCAACCGTCTGAATCCACGACGGGAGCACGTCCAGTGGCAAGAACGCAGTCGAGACGAACAACAGTGGAAACTGGAGCAAGTTCGCGCCGATGATGGTCGATTCTTGATCTTTGGTCAATACGGCGAGCGTGTTCGACAGCGACGTAAACCAGAGCGAAAACAACACGCCAACCGCGACGATACCGACTGCCCCAACTAGTCCGGTCGCGACTTCGGCACCGAGAAGGATGCCAAGGCCGATGATAATGGAAATCTGTACCGCAATGCGAAGCACTTCGGCGGCGGTTTTGCCGACGAACACCGCGGTTCGATTCATCGGTGTTACGAGCACTTTCTCGAACATCCCGTTCTCGATGTCGTTGACGAGTCCGACGCCGGAAGTCGCGGCCGCCGCGAGCGCGACCTGAATACAGATCGCGGGAACGAGGTACGTCTCGTAGGAAATGCCGGAACCGCCGCGGTTGACGGCACCGGTCGCGACCTGACCGAATACCTGCGTGAACAGCACGAGGAAGATGATCGGCTGAACGAGTGACACTACGAGAACGAACGGGTTTCGAACCGCTTTGAGATTCCAGCGTTTGAAGTTCACCCATACGTCTCCGAAAAACGAGTTGCTCGACCGTCGGACTTCGCCATCGATCGATTCCTGGGATGAGGTGCTCATCCGCCGTCTCCGTTCGCCGAATCAGCCAGTGGCTGTGCGTCCTCGACGTGTTCACCCGTAATCGCGAGGAAAACGTCGTCCAACGTCGGCGCTCGAACGTTGAAACCGGTGACCGTTAAACCAGCATCACGAAGCGCGACGAGGAGGTCAGTACCGTTCGTTCGCGCCGACTGGGCGGTCACACTGATTCCGTCGTCGGTGCGGTCTATCGTTGCATTCGGGCCAAAGAGCCCGGATTCACGAGTGACTGTCATCGCACGTTCGCGGGTACCATCGTCGTCGAGTTCGACATCGAGGATTTCACCGCCGACGCGTCGTTTCAGTTCGTCGGGCGCCCCTATCGCGACGATTTCGCCGTCGAGGATGACACCGATTCGGTCACAGAGTTGGTCCGCTTCCTCCAGGTACTGTGTCGTGAGGAATATCGTCGTCCCCTCGTCGTTGATCGTTCGGAAATACTCCCACAGTCGCAGTCGTGCTTTCGGGTCCAACCCCGTCGTCGGTTCGTCCAGGAAAACGAGCGGCGGCCGATGCACGAGAGCAGACGCCGTATCGAGGCGTTTTTTCATCCCGCCCGAAAAATCCTCCGAGCGCTTATCCGCCACGGCCGCCAAATCAGCGAGGTCGAGCAGTTCGTCGATTCGACGTGAACGTTCGTTTCGGGGGACGCCGTACGCCTCGCACGCGAACTTGATGTTTTCTTTTGCGGTTAGTTCCGGGTCCACACTCGTCTCCTGTGCCATGTAGCCGATGGATTCGCGTACCTTCCGCGCTTCCGTCTGGACGTCGAATCCGTTCACCCGTACGTCCCCCGCGGTCGGTCGAAGCAGGGTCGCTAACACCTTGATCGCGGTCGTCTTTCCGGCCCCGTTCGGTCCGAGAAAGCCGAAAAACTCGCCTTTCGGCACCGTTAACGAGATGCCGTTGACGGCCCGCGTTCCGTCGGCGTAGGTCAGTTCCAATCCGTCCGTTTCGATTGCAGGAGGTCCTTTGGACGCCTCGTTTCTCTCGATTCCCCGTTTCACGTCCGCTTGGAGAGGCCCTTGCTCATCCAGCGTCGAATCCTGTCCTGTCATATCGATACCTCATACACCATACGGGAACGAACCACAAATACATCCGAGTGCAACCGAACAGGCGCTCGTACGTTCAGATGCGCGCGTCGAACTCGTACTCCATCGCCCCGGACAATGCGAGCGCTTCATCGCCTGTTTCCCGGAAATCGTGGCGATACAGCGTTTCGAAGGACCCGAAGTCGGTTTGGACGTAGAATTCGTAACAGGGGTATCCGTCGTGTTGACCACGGACTTGGACAGTACCGTATCGAACTGTAAGTTCGAGACAATAATCGACCGGGGAGGGATGTGGGACCAGCGGGTTGCTGGCGCTGGCATGCATCTCGAACTCGACACGGTCATCGTACCAGCTAGGGTCGGTACAGAAAATACCGTCAGTGGATGCCTTTTCCGTTCGAACGTCCTCCTTTCCGTCCGCGTGAGTAATCCGTTCAACCGAGGTACCGGTATCGGCGTATTCCGTGAGTGTTCGTCGCGAAAAGTCGACGACGGCCTCCTGTTCGATCCGGGAGCGACCCGTGTTGACGGCGTGCGGGGTAAACTCCCTGTCGTCGCCGCGGAATTCGACGAGCTGTTTGCCATCGCCTGAGCTCGAAATCCACGCCGTTGGAATGAACGTTGATGCCCGTATTTTCACGATTTCGGTGTTTTGTTGGCTCATATTTCAGTTACAGAGTATTGGACGATAAAATTAGTAATTCGTTCGTGTTTCGTTTTGGGGAGACCGTAACAGCTAACATCCCTCCCTGAGCGCTACCGCGTGGTGCATACTCCGATTCCAGACCTTCTGCGACTGCTCGTACTGCCCGTTTTCGGATGGGCTGCATGGCGTGACATACAGACACGCCGGGTGGCAAACGTGACGTGGTATCCACTTTCAGCGCTCGCAATCGTGCTGTTGGTTGTCGAGGGGTGGGTTGCATGGAGCGGGCCGCCGTTCGCACGGGAGTGGTTCGGACTGCAAGTCGTCGTCAGTGAATGGTACTTCTTCTACGTCGCCGTGAGTCTTGGCTTCGTCGCTCCACTGGTTGTTGCCTTCTGGTGGTTCCGAGCGTTTGGTGGTGCGGACGCGAAGGCGTTTCTCGTCGTCGCCGCACTGTTTCCGGCGTATCCGCTCTACCATCTTGGGGAGTGGGTGTTTCCCATACAGGGGACCGTACTCGGCGTGTTTTCGCTTACCATTCTGACGAACACAGTACTCCTCGGTGCGCTCTATCCGGGAGGGTTATTCGTCCGAAACCTCATGGCGGGGCGATTCGCGTCAGTGATGTTCGTCGGGCGCGTCGTTCCGTGGAACGACATCCCGCACACGCACGGACGACTCCTCGAGACGCCGAGTGGAACCAGTCGCACTGGGGCGGATTTGGACGCAGTTCGAATGTATCTCCGCTGGCGAGGAATTACGCTGGTGGAGTTGCGTGAACGAGCGAGCGACTTTCGTGACCCAGCCACCCTCCCCGCGGAACCCAATCCGCCGACGGATGGGGCCGTTTCCGTATCCAACGAGACAGTCACCGACGGCGGGGCAGTCATCGAGAAACGACAGATATCCGATGAGTCAGGCTACGAGGATCCATGGGGTGCGGCCCGTTTCCTGGACGACATCGACCACGGCGCGTACGGGACGACGCCGACACAACTCCGGGAGGGATTGGAGGTATTGGTCACCGAAGACGAGGTGTGGGTGTCGCCCGGTATTCCATTCATCGTCCCCATGTTCGCCGGATTGGTCGTCGCGTTCGGCTACGGAGACCTGCTTTCGGGACTCCTTGATGCATTGGGTATCGTTGCTATCTGATCCCGGTGAGCGTCGTCAGCACGGTGTATATCCCATAGCCGATGATGCCAGCACCGACGAGCGAGACGACCCACGCGCTGAGCGTGAACGCGATTTTTCGTCCGGAGACGCCACCCGACCCGACGACGAGTCCGCTCCCGATAACGCTGGAGATGATGATGTTGTTGAACGAGATGGGAATCCCCAACGCGATAGCAGCCTGTGCGATGAGAAATCCGGGCACCAGCGCGGCAATCGAACGTCGAACCCCGAGTTGCGAATATTCACGGGAAACAGCTTGAAGGAGTCGAGGGGATCCCATCCATGCTCCGAGGAGGATGCCGATAGCACCGAGGAGAAGGAGCGAAATACTCGGTACGTCGAAGGTCGTAAAAAGAGGTTCCAGTGGTCCGGTGGCGAGGCCGACCTGGCTGCCACCGCTGGAAAAAGCGACGACTGCACCGAGGCCGACCAGAAACTGTCTGATTCCACCGTCTATCGACCGTTTCATGGAGCGTCGTAGAACCGTGAAAACGACCGCACCGACGATGAAGCTCGTAATTACCATCACCACGTCGAAGGTACCGAACAGCGTCGGCGTCGTCCCGACTCGTGACGAAGCGAAGTTGGCGAGGGTCTGTTGACCCGTTGGACCGGGGATGATCGTAATCTCGACGTTTGCCAACACGAAGCCGACGAAGCCGCCGAGAAGTGGAACGCCGACCGTCTCGGGAATGGAATCGTTCCGCAGAAGCGATGCAGTCGTGTACGCGATGGTCGCCGAAACGAACGGGACGGAAACCCAGAACGTGCCAATCTCCCGGTACGTATCCCACGCCGGATTTCCGCCGAGTGCCAGACCGACGCCGACCATCGCGCCGGTCGTCGCGAACGCGGCCGGAATCGGATACCCCGTCGAAACGCCGAGAGCGATGAACAGTGCGGCGGTGAACAGTCCCGCGGCGGCACCGAGGGCGGAAATCGAGACGCCATCTATCAGCCCAGTGCCGACCGTTTCGGAAATACTGCCGCCCTGTGCGATGGCTCCAAGCCCCGCGAACACGCCGATGAAAAACGCCGCACGCATCGTCGGAATGGCGTTCGCGCCGACCGCAGGAGCGAATGGCGGCGAGTTGCTCGATGCGCCGAGCGACCACGCCATGAAGAGACTGGCCAGCACTGCGACCAAGACGACGGCGATGGTTCCAACCGTCACAGTGTTTCCCGGATGAGTCGGTTTAGCCGCGGTCGGATACCGACGGCCCGACGAGTGATGATGACGGTAGTTTCCGCCCGACGTCCAACTGACTGTGGAACGGTCCCGACGAGTTGTCGCCGGAGCATTCCGCGTCTCGTCGAACCGAGGATGGTTATATCGTGTTCCGACGCTTCCTCGATGACGATTTCGGTAACGTTTCCAGTTCTGATCTCCGTCCAAACCTGCGCGGGTTCGACACGGTTCGCCATATTCGGTATCAAATTTTCCGCTTGGATAGATCCACCAGCAACGACCCGGAGTAGATGAATCCGAGCATCGTTCGCCAGCGCGATGGCACGCGCAACATCGACGGCGAACGCCGCATGTGGTCCTTCCGCGACCGGAACGAGAATGGACTCGACGGCCTCTGCAGGACCGATTTTTTCCACGAGTACATCACAGGGAACGCGTGCGACGATTTGGTCAGCGTTGCTCCCCAAAACGATTTCGCTCGGTCGTTTGCGCTCGTTCCACCCGATTATGAGCGTATCGCAGTCGAACTCGACGACGGCGTCGGAGAGTGCGCGGACGATGCCGGAAGAAACGAGCAGTTGTCCGTGGACGGGAACCGTCCCCTGTGCGGTTTCGACCACACGGTCCAGAATTTCCTGTTGTTTCCCCCCAAACTCACGGATAATGACCTCGTCGGTAAACAGTGCAAACGGTGATTCGCGTTCAGTTACCAAGACGCTAAAGACGAGCACGTCGCCGTCTCGTTCGCGTGCGAGGTCAACCGCGGTACGAGTCAGCTGCGGGGCATGTTCCGGGTTGGCCACCGCGACTGCGACCCGATAGTCGCTCGATTCCCCCATCGACGGTAGTACGGTGGCGACGAGCAAAAGTATTGGCTCTCGTACATCTTTTGTTCTCGGAATCGATTTCGAAAAGAGAGTCACGATTCATTCCGGCGTTATTGTATGTTTTTTATATTTAGTCGGCAGCATCGTGCTCTCTCGAAAAGGGTATCGTTTCAGGTGGAAAAGAGCCGACTGCGGTGGGGAAACATGTGAGAGGTATCCTCGAACAGGTAAAAAAACAATGCGGAGGACGCTCGACAGTTCGGGAGTCAGGGAGTTGAGACGGCAGCGGGCAACGACTACTCAGTTTCGGGGAAGTCGCTTTCGACGTTGCCATCCCTGTCCAAATCCACGACGGCATCGAACAGACCGAAGAACCGTTCTATTTGCACTTCATCGTGGACACCCTTCGAGAGGTGGAATAGGCCAACTGCGTCGTGGTTCGAAAGCAGTTCGAGCACCTGTGAAACCGCTTCGTAGACGCGTTGCTCGTCGGCGTAGTAAGCCATCTCGGTGATGGAGTCGAAGCTGATTCGGCGCTTTCCGTCGGTTTCCGCGAGGAAGTCCTCGGTTACGGAGAGAATACCCTCGAGGTCATCAGGGGCGGAGACGTAATGAACGTCGTCCGTGCTCCGTCGGGAGTAGCCGCGTTCGATGGACAGCGTGTCGAGGATGTCGGCTTTGCTTTCGTCTACGTCGTAATGGTCCAGTTTTTGTTTCACCTCGCGGGCAGTCGTGCGGGTTGAAATGACGAGAAAGTGGTCAGTGTCGGTTTTCAAAAAATCCGTGTCGATCCGGTCCGTCTCGCCCGTACTCGGGTGGAGGAGAAGGATACCGGTGCCGCCCGGTACTGTGTCCGGCGTGTTCTCGATAGCGAGTTGGTAGTCCATATCGTCCGTTAACCAGTGGCACCGACTTAAAATATGCGGGATTCGGGGTCAGAAGACGCTGTCCGCAGTGGCCGCTCCGACGACACTGAAGATGGCACCGACGCTGATGGCTTTCAGCGTGTTCGTCACGACCTGTCGGGAGGCAACGCCATCGATGAGGCCGTCGCCGTAGAACGTCTCAGGGGCGGCGAAAACGATAGCGAGCAGCACTACCGAGCCGAACGAGACGATCATCAACGAGATGAATCGCGTCGGAATTCCCGCAACGTCGGCTTCTCGATCGGGGTTTCGGTCGTGGTCCGCCTTGTACAGTGCACCGTATCCGATAGCAAAGACGATACAGACGGTTATCAAGCCGTGAAAGACGGACATGTTTTCCGCCAACCGCCACACTTCCTCCGTGACGACGAACGGTCCGGCGAGGAGGAACCCACCAACTAACTGCTGGGCGGTATCAGCGAGGGCGAACCGTTTTCTCGAACCGACCATAGCCGCAGAAAAGAACCGAGAGAATGTAAAGCCCTCGCGTATTCGCGATCCATCGCTTCGAACCCCCCATCCCCCTTCGAATCGATTCATTCCGCTTCGAATCGGTTTTGTCGGCGGCGTTCGTTTCCCCGGCTATGAGCGTACGCGAGGAGTTCGACGAGTGGGCCGAAAGCGGCAGGGACAAAGGAATGGAAGAGCGCCACTGGCATACCGCAAAATACGTTCTCGCTCGGATGCCGGTCGAAGCAGGCGATACGGTCCTCGATTTAGGGTGTGGAAGCGGCTACGCTGGACGAGCACTCCGAGACACGAACGATGCGGGGCGAGTGTATGGTCTCGACGGGTCGCCCGAAATGGCCCGCAACGCACAGGGCTACACCGACGACTCGAACGTGGCGTACCTCGTCGGCGATTTCGACCATCTCCCGCTCGAAGACGACAGTATCGACCATATATTCACGATGGAGGCGTTTTACTACGCGAACGATCCACATCAAACGCTACGAGAAGTGCGTCGAATCCTCCGCCCCGGTGGGACGTTCTTCTGCGCAGTGAACTATTACGAGGAGAACGTGTACTCGCATGAGTGGCAGGATTCCATCTCGGTCGAAATGACGCGGTGGAGCGGCGAGGAGTACCGCGAGGCGTTTCGCGATGCAGGATTGTACGTGGCGGAGCAGGACAACATCCCGGATAGGGAAATCGAAATCCCGGACTCGGCCGAGTTCCCGACCGAGAGTTGGGACACCCGTGAGGGGATGGTCGAACGCTATCGCGAGTTCGGGACGCTGTTGACGGTCGGCGTCTCCCCCTGAACCCCTTCGTTTCGAGTGGAACAAACCGACAAACTGGGTTTCGATCTCCTTTCGGGCGAAATCGAATCATATCTACATCGCCGTTTTCCGGAGGATTTAACCAAATCGGAGGGCGTCTTCTACGTGATATGGCGAAAGTTAGCGTAGTCGGTGCGGCAGGCACTGTCGGGGCCGCCGCAGGCTACAACATCGCGCTGCGTGGCATCGCGGACGAACTCGTCTTCGTGGACATTCCGGACATGGAAGACAAGACGGTCGGACAGGCCGCAGACGTGAACCACGGAGCCGCCTACGACTCCAACACGGTCGTTCGACAAGGTACATACGAGGACACCGCCGGGTCCGACGTGGTCGTCATCACGGCAGGCATTCCACGCCAGCCGGGACAGACCCGTATCGACCTCGCGGGCGACAATGCGCCAATCATGGAGGATATCGGCTCCTCGCTCGCGGAGCACAACGACGACTTCGTGACCATCACCACCTCGAACCCGGTGGACCTGCTCAACCGCCACCTCTACGAGGTCGGCGACCGCGCACGGGAGAAAGTCATCGGCTTCGGTGGCCGCCTCGACAGCGCTCGATTCCGCTACGTGCTCAGTCAGCGGTTCGACGCGCCGGTTCAGAACGTCGAAGCGACCATCCTCGGCGAGCACGGTGACGCCCAAGTTCCTGCGTTCTCGAAAGTCCGCGTCAACGGTGCGGACCCCGAGTTCTCGGACGATGAGAAAGGGGAAATCCTCGACGAACTCAAAGAGAGCGCGATGAACGTCATCGAGAAGAAGGGCGCGACCCAGTGGGGTCCGGCGACGGGCGTCGGCCACATGGTCGAAGCCGTTCTGCGCGACACGGGCGAAGTGCTCCCCGGTTCGATCAAGCTCGACGGCGAGTACGGTCACGACGACGTGGCGCTTGGCGTCCCCGTCAAACTCGGCTCGAACGGTGTCGAGGAAATCGTCGAATGGGACCTCACCGAGTTCGAGCGTGAACAGCTCGGCGAGGCCGCCGACAAACTCGCGGAGCAGTACGACAAGATCGCGTAAACGACGGTTTTGCAGAAACCGATTTTTGCGCACATTCGAGGTTCGTTTTTCTGAAAGTGGGGATAGCGTGAGTGGCTCGACGGTCATCGGGTAGCGCTATCGGCACGATTCGTTTTGGACTTCGAACGAGTCAACGGAGTCGTCTTTGAGTGATTCGTACTGGACTCGTATCACATCGGGGAGGTCGTTTTCGAACGCCAACGTCAACTGGTATTTGTACTCGATACCTTCGCACGTGGTATCGTCCGACTCGTTCGATTCGGTCGTGAGAGCAACTGGAGCCTCGTCCGGTTCGGTGTGGCGTTCGAGCGATTCGAACACCAGTTCGTGGCAGCCGTTCGGCGGTCGAAGCCATCCGGTGATGACGACCCTCGACGCGTCACAGTCGAACTCGCCGTTGACCGATTCATCGGGGGCTGGCATCTGTCTATCAAGGATTTCGAGCGTGACGTGCGTATCGTTGACCTCGGTCTCGAACGGGGTGGTCGGTTTCGTCGTCGATGCATCGTTTCGAGGTGGCTGGGTTTTCTTCGACGCGCCGATACTGCGACCGAGACAGCCGCTCAGTGCTCCGGTTCCTGCGAGTAAACCGCCGAGGAGGGTTCGTCGCCTCATAGCTAACCGTTCGATATGATGAGTTGTAAGAGCGTTGTTGAGACAAATATCCGTTTTACCCTGCTCGAAGATCTCGTAGCACACTGTACCAGCGAGGAGCGTCTATCGACAAAAACAGGGGAAATGATCGATAACTTCCTACCGTCCTTTCGCGAGCCGAGAACCGATTTTATCGGGGAGTCCGACCTCCCGAACCGCCTCCTGCACCCTTTCGATATCGTATTCCACACGGCGTTCATCGATCGTCAATTCATCGACATTCAAGATCGCGTAGGCTGCTCGAGAGTCCCTATCTCGAGGCTGGCCGACGCTTCCGGGATTCATCACGATATCCTCGTCGTACGCCTCGTGATGCTGGACGTGGGTGTGGCCCATCACGAGCACGTCCTCGCCGTCCAGTAACTCCGGGGAAAACTCGTCCGGATAGGTGTAGTGGTCGGGGTCGTCCGGATGACCGTGTACGATTCGCACCCTGCCATCACAAGCCGTCGTAGTGGGAGGGCGGTTCGCCAGCCACTCGCGCTGGAGGTCGTTCAGTTCGTCGCAGGCGTACTCGACGCCCGCGCTCGCCATGCTGTTGAAGCTGAATATCGTACCCGAAACGACGGCGCGGTCATGGTTGCCCATCACGCTCGCCGTCACCCGGTCGCGGAGGATGTCGATACACTCCGCAGGCCACGGATTGTAGCCGACCACGTCGCCCGCACAGAGCAGGCCATCGACTGCAGGCATATCGTCGAGCACGGCGTCGAGTGCGACTCGGTTCGCGTGAACGTCCGAAATGACAGCGACGTTCATGCGAGGAAGAACGTTCGCCGTGGACTTAATTCCCGTTCTCGATCGCGAACGAGAACGAATCGCCATCGTTCACATCGCCCGCATCCCCACCAGTTCGGGCCACGCCGACCGCACAGACCGGGTGTTCGAAATCGAGGTCGTAAGCCATACCCGCCGCCTCTTCAGCGTTCTCGGGGCTGAACGTAACTGGTTCGGGGGTGTCTTTTTCATAAGTTGCGACGAGCGTCGGTTGCGTCACTTCTTCGACCACCAGGGCGTCGCGCCGAACGATACCGATGTACGACTCCTCGCCGATCGTCCCCGCGATTCGGGGGGTGTCGTAGTCGTCCTTCTCGTAGTCCAGCGCGAGCAGGGTTTCGGCGAGGGCGTCCCGTGCCGGATAGCCGAGTTCGAGTTTTTCCGCGATGGGGTCTACTTGTGACCCGTTGCCGATAACGGCGGTGTCACCGACGGTCCGAGCGCAGTTGTACGAAATGTATGGGTTGTCGGTCTCCGGCGCGTCTTCAGTCGGTGCGACGGTAATGGCGTCGTCGCGAGCGACTGCTTTTCGGTTGGGAAACGATCGCGAGGAAACTCGATACGCACCGATTTCGGGACCGATGACGATGAAGCGTCCAACGTACATACACGAGGATGTGTATTCGTGGCGCAAATAGGTGGTGGTTTGTGCATGGTTACGGAATGAGCCGGGGTAACATACGGAGACCGAACGCGCAACGCTTACAAGTAAGCGGCAAGTACGGTATTCTGCAGCAAGCCAAGTCCCATGGGGTAGTGGCCAATCCTGAAGCCTTCTGGGGGCTTCGACCGCGGTTCGAATCCGTGTGGGACTATCAAAATTTTTCCTAAGCGTTTCAAAGAATAGTAATTTCTTTCGCAACTACACGGATCACAGCAGCCGTTTTGTTCCAATCGATCTGGAGAATTCCACGACGGCGACATGGGAACACGTTCGTTACAATGTTTTTCGAGAAAACCGATGGCGAAAGTCGAACGGATGGTTCTCATGACCGATATCGTCGTAATCCGTCGATTTCTTGCCGACTACGCCTAAAAATCACGGACAGATAACGAGCGTAATGGGTGCATAAACCTTAAAGGTGAGACTACGGGTTCGATAGCGAGCGAAGATGAACAAGTAATCGGGTAGAGTAACACCGTTTCCGAGTAGACGATCCTGTAGCTTTATGCGGTATTCAGTTGGGTAGTTTTCCGTCTCGTATACGCGAAGGCGTTGCGTCATGCCGCGACGAGACAGATGGGGGAAAATGACGATCGATCGAGACGAAGAAACCAGTACGACGGACTTCAACGTCGGTGAGGCTACCGGGATTCTCGATGACCGTGAGGAGTTCGAAGGGATCGACCCAATGCTTAGCGTCGTCCTTCCGACGAAAGACGAGGAAGGTGGCATCGCCGAAAGTATCGAACAGGCGAGGGCCGCTATCCAAGCGGTCGGACTCCCGGGAGAGATCATCGTCAGCGACAGTTCGACGGACCGAACCCCGGAAATCGCACGTAAGATGGGTGCTACTGTGGTCAAGCCGGACAAACCGGGATACGGATACGCCTATCGATATGCTTTCGAGCATGCCCGTGGGGAGTACATCGTCATCGGTGATGCGGACAACACGTACGATTTCCGGGAGTTGCCGGAGCTGCTTCCGCCGGTACTGGACGGGAGTGCGGATATCGTCCTCGGAAGCCGCCTCTCCGGGACGATCGAGGACGGCGCGATGCCGTGGCTCCACAAACACGTTGGGAATCCAATACTGACGAAGTTCGTGAACGTCTTCTACAGTGCCGGGATTTCCGACGCTCACAGCGGTTTTCGAGTTATCTCGCGCGATGCGCTCGACAGACTCGACCTGAAAACGGATGGAATGGAGTTCGCCACGGAGATGGTCGTCGATGCACGTTCGAAGGGCCTCACGCTCGAAGACGTTCCGATAACCTATCATCCCCGAACCGGCGAAGCAAAGCTCAACACGTTCCACGACGGGTGGCGACACGTCAGGTTCATGCTGCTGTACGCACCCGGCTATCTGTTCTCGATTCCCGCCATCATCGTCGCTCTCATCGGCGCAACCTTCATGGGATTGTCGCTGTTCGATACCCAGTTCGTTGGCTCGATTCTGGGTACGCAGTTCGACCTCTTCTTCGGCCTCCAGATGCTACTCGTCGGGGGCGTACTGACGCTCGCCGGGATACAGGTCGGGACGCTCGGAATCTTTCTCGCCGCTATTACGGTCGGTAACCGATATCCGAAGGATACGGTGACGCGGTGGATGAACGAGCATCTGAATCCGAATTACGGAATCTACATTGGGTCGGTTTTCACGCTCGTCGGGAGCATCATGATGTCGAGCAGAATGATTACCCGTAACGTTGGTGACCTGAACAGCCTCTCCATTTCCGCGACGGAAATCGTGTTGTTCATTCTCGTCGTCGTCGGGGTGCAGATGCTTGCAACCGGATTTTACGCGCGGACGCTGCTTGCGAGGGAGGGGGTGTTAGAAACGTGACTCTCGGCCGCGAAAGCGACGAAATGAAAATCGCGTACGTCTACGACGCCGTCTATCCGTGGGTCAAGGGTGGAGCACAAAAGCGCGTTTGGGAAATCGCACGACGGATGGCCGACAACCACGACGTTCACATCTACGGAATGCAGTACTGGGACGGCCCAGCAACCATCGATCGTGACGGCGTAACGCTACACGGCGTCTGTAAGCCGACCGAGTTGTATGCCGGGGAGAGACGCTCTATTCCGGAGGCCTTGTACTTCACTCGTCACGTGACCATGCCTCTGCTGCGCGAATCGTTCGACGTCGTCGATTGTCAGTCGTTCCCATACTTTCCCTGTTTCTCGGCAAAGGGACATCAATTGCTTCGCCGTTCCGCGTTCGTCATCACGTGGTACGAGGTATGGGACGATTACTGGTACGAGTACCTCGGCTACAAGGGGGTGTTCGGAAAAGCGGTCGAACAGTCGACAGTGAAGCTCTCGCCGACAATAATCGCGATTTCCGAGTTCGTCCGAAAAAACTTGGCGACCATCGGACGTAAGCGAGGGGTCAGAGTCGTTCCGAACGGGATCGACTTCCACGGGATGGATGCGGTCGAACCGGCCGGAAACGATTGGGACGTTCTCTACGTTGGCCGGTTGTCGAGCCACAAGAACGTCGATCTGCTTCTCGACGCGGTCGATGATGCGGAAACCCGACTCGGCCGGACGCTCAACTGTGGAATACTCGGCGACGGCCCGGAGCGGGAGCGATTGTGGGCACACGCCGATAGGCGAGGGCTCTCGAACAGCGTCACGTTTCTCGGGTCGGTCGAATCCGATGCGGAAGTGATCGGCAACTTCAAAGACGCCCGGCTGTTCGTCCTCCCATCGACGCGGGAAGGGTTTCCGAACACCATTTTGGAAGCCAACGCCTGCGGAGTGCCATCGCTCGTCATCGACCACGAGGATAACGGCGGAACGGCCGTCGTGGAAGACGGCGTCACGGGCGGTATCGTCGATTTCTCCGCGGACGCACTCGGCGAGGGAATTGCGACACTCCTCGCGGACGACGCGATGCGACGGCGAATGAGCGGAAACGCCCGCGAGTTCGCGTGTCATCACGACTGGAATCGAATCGTCGCTGAAATGGAGACCGTATATGAAAGAGCAATCGCCAGACAGTAACCGAGATATCGACGAGGAAGAACACCGCGTGCTGGTGACGGGAGGTGCCGGATTCATCGGCTCGCACGTCGCAGACGTTCTTGTCGAGTCGGGATGTGACGTTCACGTCGTGGACAGCTGCTTTACGGGAACGCGAGACCTCGTCCCGAACGAGGCGACATTCTACGAGGGAGATATCCGCACGGAGGAATTCCGTCGTCTCGTTCGAGCAATCTCGCCGCGACGAATCGTCCACCTCGCCGCGCTCCATTACATTCCGTATTGCAACGAGCATCCGGAGGAAGCGTTCGACGTGAACGTCATGGGGTCCCGGAACCTCTATCGCGCCGCAAGTGACGTAGACGAACTCGAATCCGTCGTCTTCGCGTCGTCTGCCGCAGTGTATCCACCGGGTGACGCACCGAACCGGGAGGAAGACGAGACGGCACCGATCGACATCTACGGACAGACGAAGCTCGTCGGCGAAGACCTCCTCGAGCTGTTCGCAAGCGAGACCGACGTTTCCTGTGCAGCAGCCCGACTGTTCAACGTATTCGGGGACGCCGAAACGAATCCACATCTCATCCCAGCGATCCTCGACCAGTTGCGTGATGGGGATCGAACCCTCGCGCTCGGAAACCTCACACCGAGGCGGGATTTCGTCCACGTGAGCGATGTGGCGGATGCGCTCGTCACGCTCTCGGCTGACTTCGACGAATCGTATCGAACGTTCAACGTCGGGACGGGAAATGAGCACTCGGTCCGAGAGGTAGTCGGCTACGTCGGCGGACTCGTCGGTGAAGAAATCGAAATCACGCAAACTGAACAGCGTATTCGGAAGACCGACCGACAACATCTCTGTGCAAATATATCACGAATTCACGCAGAAATAGGATGGGAACCCAAACTGTCGTTCGTTGAGGGATTGGGTGATTTGATCGAACGGGAACCGTTGACGGTCGAACCGTCGGACGCCGAGCAATAGCTCGATGCGGGTGCTTCAGACACCGCCACGATATCATCCATTCATCGGCGGCGTGGAGGAGTACGTCGCGACTCTCTCCGAGAAGCTTGTCGGTCGGGGACACGAGGTGACCGTTCTCTGTGCGCAATCGGAACCAGACACGCCAGCACGAGAGGTACGGAACTCGGTTCGAGTTCGCCGTCTCCCAGTGTTCGGCTATCTGGCGAACACGCCGATAATGCCGCATCTGCCGAGCGTCCTGCTCGACGAGGCTGCCCAGGCGGACATCATTCACACGCACCTGCCGACGCCGTGGAGTGCCGACTTGAGTGCACTCGTGGGAACCATCACCCGGACACCGACGGTACTCACCTATCACAACAACGTCGTCGGAACGGGAATCGCGAGGGTTGCGGCAGGAGCGTACAATGCTGCTCCACTACCGACGACGCTCCGTCTCGCCGACACCGTCATCACCACACAAGAGTCGTACGTCCAGCGCTCACGTCCGTTGCAGTCGGTGCAGTCGAAGGTCGAATGTATCCCCAATGGTGTCGATATTCGTCGATTTCGGCCGGTTACCGTTTCTCCGGGAGAAAAACGATCACTCGGGTTTGCACCGAACCGAACCAGCGTTCTCTTCCTCAGCACGCTGGACGAGTATCATCGATACAAAGGCCTCGACGTACTGCTTGAGGCGATGTCCATGCTCGCGGCAATCATGCCGGAGCCACCACAGCTCGTCGTCGGTGGGGATGGTGTACTCCGCCCGGAGTACGAGACGTTGGCGGCCCGACTCGGCGTCGAGAGCCGAGTTCGGTTTCTCGGTCGAATTCCCGATTCCGAACTGGTAGCGGCGTACAACGCGGCAGACGCGTTCGTGCTTCCATCGACCGACTCGGACCAGGAAGGGTTTGGCCTCGTGTTACTGGAAGCGCTCGCCACCGGAACACCCGTCGTCTCGACGGACATCGTCGGCGTGGCGGACGATATAGAATCCACGGATGTCGGTCGAGTCGTCAACCGGGGCGACCCAGGTGCACTCGCGAAAGGGATTCGTGACGTTCTCGGGTGGGACGACGGTACGCTTCCGGAACGTTGTCGGTCGCTGTGTGAGCGCCGATACTCGGCACGAACGAATATGGAACGGGTACTGGACGTTTATTCGGCACTGACGCGAACGGCATAATCAGGTCACTTCAAGCGTCAGTGAGTTCCTCGCGTGAGGCTCGGAATAACGGTCTACCGAAGACGCCGTGCAATCGGCGTCGATTCGATACACCGTAAACTGCGATTGACGAGCGACCGGTTCGAACAGAGAACTTCGGCGGAATTTCAGAGAGGCGGATCGGTTTATCGGCCGGCGTTGGTAGTTTTCGACGTAGAGAACCTGTGTCGATACTTCTCGATTCAATATGAAATAATCAGCGCCATACGACCGCATCTCTCGACAAGCGACAATCGCGTTCGTCCCGTACCAGACGTCCATCAACGCTCGTCTGTCGTAATCATCGGTGTTGCGGTAAACGTATTCGTATTGTGCCATCCCGACCAGATACGCGCCGGTTTTCAGGTCCGTGAAAACCGGATCATTCCGTTCGATACCGTTTCTGTGCATCTCGTCCGCGAGACCTTCGTAGTCGCCGTGGTACGGAAACGTCCAGACGCCGGGGACGATGAGCAGGTTGCCGACGACCATCAGTGCGATGAGAACGTATCCCGCCGTGTGAGCACCGTCGGCGATTCGGTCCGTCGGTAGCGAATCGAGTTCACCGACCGCGACCAGCAGGCCCGGAATCGACGCCTCGAAAAAGATCCGTGTCCAAAAAAAGCTCACCGAGAAACCGGCGGGGAGGTACACTACGAGAACGCTATAGAGCCACACCATTCGCTCGTCGAGGAGAAACCGTCTCCCGACGCGGCTGAACGCACGGAGACCGCTGACCGCACTGACGAGTGCCACCGGGACGAGTACGAACATCACGTAGGGAGGCCACGAGAGGAGTAACGGAACCTCTTTTCCACCGTCGAAGCCGAACCGGCTACCGATGACTCCGATGGTGTTGCCGAAATCCGCCATCGAACCGGTGAGTTCGCTGCCGGATTTCGAAAGACGGTCACCATGGAGCAGGAGGACGATTAGCGAACCGACGAACGTTCCGAGCGCAGCGTCCGAGCGCGAATCGTCGCATCGCCACCGGAAAATGCCGACCGCGAACTGAAACGGCAGGAGAAGCAGTGACCGAGGGAAGTAAAACATCGACGTGAGCGCGAGGGTAGCTGCACTGACCCAGAACCAGTGTTCACCGTCTCGTTTCCAGCGGATAACAGCGTAGAACCCAAAGAGAGTGAGTGGAAACGACAGTCCGCGCGCCTCCGTGAGATAGAGCGCGGAATAATCGGGAATCAGGAATATAGCCGTCGCACACAGGGTTCGGTATCGTACGTCGTCGGTGTACAACGAGGCGAGGAGGTAGCCAACGCCGAACTTCAATATCGGCGTCAACAGGAAAAAACGCCGCCATCGGTGAACGAAGTCGAGTCCGGTAGCTGCGGTGAGAACACTCGTCGCGTACGCCGCCGCGGGCGTGTCGATGTCCACGCAGATCTTTCTCCAATACGAATCGTAGTTACCGACCGACGACACGTACTCGCAGGTCGGGAGAGCGAGCCCGTGATCGAGTGTCCATTCCTCGATGTACCACAACGAGTACGCCCACGGGTCGTCCAACGGAGGAACGAGAACCGCTTTGACGACGACAGCGAGGCATGCGAGGAGGAGAAACACGATACCGATTCGTTCCAGTCGTGCGAGCGAGCGAATTCGCTCGTCATACAGATCTCTCGTCCGCCGTCGGAGCGATCGTATCGTTCGAATCATCGACGTATCCGTTTCACGAAGACAGTTCTTCCCGCCGAAATCGACCGACAACGCCACGGGTAATGAAACCGAGACTCGTTACGAGGCGGTAGGCAGTCGTTGTGTGTGGATACACCGACTGTCGAGGGAAGAACCCGTGCTTCGGACCACGTCATCGACGGTTCAGCAGATCGCGCAACGAGTTGATATCGATCGGGAGCACATCCGCGTACCCCTTCAGCAGCTCGAAATCCTCCGCTTCGAGACCTCCAACTGCGAAAAACAAGCCCATGTGAACGACGTAGAAAACCATCCCGGAGAGGAGCACTAGCGGCAGTGACGACCGAATCGATGATCCGAAAAGAACGTACAGAAGTCCGAAGAGGGCCACCGAGGAACCTGTGATACGAGCGAGCGCGTCAGAAAGAGCGTGAAACCCACGCTCAACGTAGAGTCGAATCGCTGAACCGACGTTAAGCGCAGCATACGTCACGGCAGTGGCCGCAGCGACGCCGACGATCCCGAACGAGGGGACGAGGAGGATTCCCAACCCGACGTTGGCGATAATGGTCGCCGTCGTCGTCCAAAATATAAACGTCGTATCGCCGATAGCCGTGAGCGCGGCGCGCGTCATTCCAGTCGTCACCTCGACGAAAAACCCCGCGACGACGATTGCAAGCACCAATCCACCGGACGTGTACGCTTCACCGAAAAGTGCAGTCATTATCGTCCCCGGAAAGCCGACGACGAACAGAAACACCGGGAGTGTGAAGACGACGACCCACTTCGTCACCAGTGAATATAATCGCGTCATCTCTTCGTGCGTCGTTTCATCGTCATCCAATTCCGAGAACATCGGGAGAAAGAGCGCCGAAAACGACCAGACAAAGAGGAGCATGATTCTGCCGGTCGTGAACGCCGCATCGAAAACGCCGATTTCTGCGGGTGGAAGGAAGTACCCGATAACCATGTCGTCGGTTGCCTGGATGAGTTGCCAGGCCGCAGTCGCGATGACGAGGGGTACGGAAAACCGAAGCAGCGGGACAGTGTGGTTAGAGAGACGGGAGTACGTCCGTTGTGCTGACGAGAGCAGGGACGTCTCTTGGGCGAGGATAAGGACGGCGAGACCGGCAGTAACTGCGGTTCCGACGACCCACCCTGCTGCGGCCCCGACGATGCCGTACCCGAGATAGATTCCCACGACGGCGAAAAGAACAATGGCACCCCTGAGTAGAACGTTCTGCACTACCGCGATTCGCGTCGCATCGCCGATACCACGAAACCCGCCGAGCGATAACCAGACGACAGACTGGAACGGGAGGGCGACAGCGAACAGAGTGACGACGGGAACCGCAGTTGGAACGAGAAAGAGCTTCGAAACGGTCGTCGAAAAGAGCGCGAGTATGCCTGCCGCGATGAGCGCGGTACCGAAAGCGACCTGAATCGCGGTCAGAAAGATGCCACCCGGATCCTCGTGTCTGGGGATGTTTCGTGCGACGCCTTCCTCCATGCCGAGGCTTGTGACGAGCGTGAGCAGTTCAAGAAGCGAAACACAGAACGCAAGCACACCGTATCCATCGACTCCCAACAGGCGAGCAAGGACGACACGAGTCAGAAAGGCGATACCCATCCCGAGGACGTTGCCGACGAGAACGACGAACGACCCACCAAAGAGTCGGCCATAGATACCGCGTTTCATCGTGTATCGCAGAATCGACTGGCTCCTCCATCGGTTCGGTAACACCCAGTCGTGAAGCGATTCCCGCTCGATCGAATTCGACGAACGTTCTCGGTGTTGCGTTTGAAAACGGAGTTGACGATCCGATTCTCACCGGATTCGAGAAGGACGATCCCGTACTGGTTCTCCACGAAAACAGGTCCAATCAAGCGATTCGGCCCGGCGAAACGTAACCACACACCCTTCGGGTTATTTACGGCATTGACACGAACTAACTCGTTGTATCCTGCTTGGTTCAGAAGGATTCCATCGTTGCCGTTCGAGTTGGCAGTGTCGTCGATGAGACGGGTTCGTTCGCTTCGTTCGAGCACGATTCCAGCCTCTCCGTTTTTGTTCGCCGTACTGTTGCGAATCTCGTTCTCGTTCGAACGGAGAAGGGTCATCCCTGACTCACGGTTTTCCGTAGCCGTGGTTTTCGCGAAGACGACACTTTCCACTTCTACCCCCACGATTCCGTCGGTGTTGTTTTTTGCGGACGTTCCGAGGACGGTGTTGTTCAGCGCGCGATTCAGGAGGAGGCCGGTAAACTCGTTTCTATGGACGGCGTTTCGTCGGAGCGTGTTCCCGTTTGCCTCCTGCAGGAAGATACCGTCTTCGTTGTCCATCACGACGTTTTCCCTGACGAGCGATCCGGTGGAACGGTCGAGCAAGATCCCCTCGTCGTCGTTTCCTCGAACTCGGTTTTCACCGAGATAGACGACACTCGATTCGAGGACGGAAATGCCGATCTCGTTCCCTGTCACCCGAGTATCCATGACGGTCGAATTCCCGACGTTCGAGGCGGCGATACCGGCATCACCGTTTTTACGAACGGTTCCGTTCCGGACGACTGCACGCTCCGAAAGGCGGATATAAATCCCATTGTTGCCATTGTCTTCGAGCACATTGTTCGACAGCGTGACGTCGTTCGAGTACGTTTGAACGAAGCCGTGTTCGCGGTTGTTTTCGATAGTGCTTTCTCGGATGTGCGTTCTATCGGAGTATTCCAGTTCGACGCCAAATTCGTTCCCTCTACTTACGACCTTTCGAACGGTCGTGGACGACGAATTCTGCAAGAAGAGCCCCGTTTTTTCGCTTTCCGTTATTCTCGTATCGATAACACGGGTTCTATCGTTCGATTCGAGGTGGACACCGTCGATTGAACTTTCCGAGACGGAGACGTCTCGAAGTGTCGTTCGAATCGTGCGCAAGGCACGAACGCCGACGTTCGTAGTGGATACGGAAACGCCATCGAGCGTGCTGTCCGTGGTTTCGTACAGCACAACACCGTATCCCCAGTTCCTGACCGCGAGATTTTCGACGCTCACGTTCGACGTGTTGATGAATACACCGACCAGTTCCGAATCGGGAGTCGGTCCAACGATTTCGTGCCCCTCACCACTGATCGTGGCGCCATTTGCACGAATATCGAGGCAGTGATCGGCATCGCTCTCTATGTCGGTCGTAAGGACGTATTCTCCCGGTTTGTCGATTACCGTACACGACGAAATATACTGCGTGTCAGTTCCCGTCCGTCCCGCCGCGCTCGATGCGGCGAGTATTACTGTCTGTTGTCCGACGATAGCGAGACAGACAAGGAGGACGAACATACTCGTTCGATTCATCGTCAGATTCACGCGCGGGGCGAGGATGAACTGCCGCGACGGTTCACGGAATTAAACGCAGGCTAAAAAAGTTCGTGTCGAATCTACAGTCGTTAGGGGCGATACACTCGCGGTGTACTGGACATTACTCCGTATTATCGATGAAATCGAAAATTGAAGGTGTGACTTATCGCTGGTTTTCGACCACTGTTTGCTTCAGCAACCCCTCCATTTCGACTGGAGATTACGACAAGTCCGTATCCGACTCCGTTGTATCGATCTCATCTAACTCCCGCTCGTCATTGTACTCCGCCATTCCTCCTGCCCCTCCGGTTACTTCGTTGTACACTGCTTCCCGTGCTTCTTCGGCGGACTCGAATCGTTCGTCCACGAGCCGGTCGAAGACGCTTCCCAGGGTTTCTGTCTCGTTTGGCAGGTCTATTTGCTGGTCTCCGTACTCCGTCGCTAACTCCTCACTCGTCGTCGGGTATTTGTGTTCGCCGAGCATCCGACCGACGTCACCGAGCATATCCTCGACACTCTCCGCGCGTTCGTGCTGTCGCTCGCGTGCGCTGTCCTGCACGTCTCCGACATCGTGGTCATCCTTGGGCATGGTGTTACGATACATCAGGACGTTAAAATTCGTGTTGGCCACCGTTCCCCGCACTGCAGAGTGCCTCCTCCGTTTTACTGCTTCGCTACTTCTCGACTTCGAGTAGAGCGACACGCTCACAGACCAAGTCACTGAGAGTTGCGCTGGTCGCTTCCAACTCCCGTTCGGAGAGGTCGAAAAAGTCGAACATCGTTTCGCGGTCGGGATTGCCGAGCGTCTCCGCAGGGACGAGAATCTCGGAAAGAGCCGATGCAGCTGCTGTTTCATTCCCGTTCTGCTTTCCGTCGATAGCCACGACCAGTCGCTGTTCGCCCTCCGAAACACCCATTTCGAGCGCCTGATTGATCTGACGGCGGCCAGCGGCGTACAGCAGAATTTCGACTGCCGGGTCGCGAGCGATGCTGTCCCCGCGCTCGAATGCCCGATTTGCGTGTTCGACCGCCGATTCGAGATGGTCACATCCTGCTACGTATCGTGCGTCGAACGCTTGTATCGCACAGTCGAACTCGTCGCCGATAGCTCCGAGACGAGCGAGAAACTCGTCGATGTCTTCGATATTCGTTCTCCCTTCGACCAGTTTCATTCGAAATCACCGAGGCTCTGCTGGCCACTGTGTTCGTTTGCGGCTTGAGCTGCATTGGCCTTTGCCTCGGAATCAGCTTCAATGCCGTCCAGCGAGGGATCCTTTCGACCAACGTTTTCGAGAATGGTCTCCGTGGTCTTTCGTCTGCCACGAAGTGCGCCGAGGATAACCGACTTGTCCGCCTCGCGAAGGTCCGCACGTGATTCGATTCCCGCCTCGTACAACCGACGGGCACGTTTTCGACCGACGTTTCGCACACCTGCGAGGTCAAGCAGCTCTTCCTCGACACCGTACTCGACTCGTTTTCGCGCCTCGCGGACAGCGGTCGTGGTCGTAGACGGGAGACTCTCGCCGTCGGTTCGCTGGAGTTCGGCGGCAAGCCGTTCGGCCGCGTTCAGCAACCACTCCGCCGTGTCGACTTTGCCGCGGATATCGCCGGGGCCGATAGCGTAACGCTCCGTAATCCGGTCCTCGTCCAGTTCACTGGCCCAGTTTTCCAGGAGACGCGCCGTCTTCAGTGCGGAGAGCCAATCCTCGAAGGCGTGATCTTCGAACTCGGAGGGCATCGAACCGAGGAACTCCTGTTCCCGCTCGTAGGCAATTTCTGTGTAGCGTTCACGGTCCCCGGACCGGAGATAGAGCTGATACATGTCCGGTGTGCGCGAGACGAGGTGATACAGTCCCAACGCAGTGGGGTCGTCGTTTGCTGTGCGCAAACCGTCGATGATTTCCGCCGCGCTCATCGGGTCGAGATAGAGTTGCGAGACGCGGTGACCGAGACCGGTCGCCCGTAGACGGTCATCACGTTCGAGAAAGCCATTCCGTTCGAGATAGTCGAGCACTCGCTGAGTGACGGTTTCGAGCCGGCCTGTTTCGTCGGTCTGTGTCGCGTACAAGGTTCGTTCGAGGAAATCCAGTAGCTCATCCTCAGTGCCCGCGAATCCTGACGCGACCGTCGCGAGGATGTGCGTTCGGAGCGCCGGTTCAGCGGCGAGTTTCGAATGAACCGGTTCCGGGTCGGCCCAGACGTACTGGTCGAACAGTTCCTGTAGTTCCTCGTGACTTTTGGCGATGAGCACGGCTTCGCCGTAGGGGTCGAGTCCCGGCCTTCCCGCTCGTCCGAACATCTGGTGTACTTCGAGCACGTCGAGGGGTTGCATACCGCCGACATCGCCGTCGTAGCGCCGCCAATCGCGGACGATGACCCGGCGGCTTGGCGTGTTCACACCTGCCGCGAGCGTCGGCGTCGCGCTGATGACTTTTACGAGACGGTCACGGAACACCTCCTCGACCAGCGAACGGTGTTCGCTGGCGAGTCCGGCGTGGTGGAACGCGGAGCCCTTTTCGACCGCGCTTGCGAGGTCCTCACTCGTTTCGGTGTCGCTTACTTCCCGAATTTCCTCCGCGATATCACGGAGCTGGCGACGCTCGTCGTCGGAGAGGTACTCGCTCGTCACGTCTGCGAGTCGCTTCGCCGCTGCCTCCGCATTTCGACGCGAATTGACGAAGACGAGCGACGAACCCTCGTCACCGAGCGTGTCTTCAACCAGTGCGGCAGTCTCCTTTTGTTTCCCGCGCTGGAGTTCCTGCTGTGTGCCATCGTCGAAATGGAGTGCCTGTCCGTAGAGAACGCCTTTTCGGAGGTCGATGGGCCGCCACGACGAATCGATGAGAGTAGCGTCCAACCACTCCGCCATCTCGTCGGCGTTACCGACCGTCGCGGAGAGCGCGACGGTCTGAAGGTTCGGATTGACACGTCGAAGTTTAGCGAGGGTAACTTCGAGCGTCGGGCCACGGTGTGCGTCGTTGACGAGGTGAACCTCGTCGGCAACGACGCAAGAAAGGTCGTCAACCCATTTCGCGCCGTTTCGAACGAGCGAATCGACTTTCTCGCTCGTGGCGACGATGATATCCTTCGACGCCAACCAGTCGCCATCGCTATCGTAGTTTCCGGTCGAGACGCCTATCGAAACGCCATACTGTTCGAACTCCTCGAACTCCTCTTTTTTCTCGCTGGCGAGGGCGCGAAGCGGGACGATGTAGAGGGCCTTTCCGCCGCGGGCGACGCTCGAAAGCATCGCCAATTCCGCAATGAACGTCTTTCCGCTGGCAGTCGGGATGCTGGCGACGATACTTTCGCCGTCGGTAATACCCGCTTCGACTGCCTCAGCCTGTGGCGGGTACAGCTCCTCGATACCGTGGTCTTCGAAATGTTCGGGGACCCCCTCCGGTAATCCCGTCAAATCGGCGACTTTCACACACGCTCACCCTGCGTGCGCGATGCGAATCCGGTCATTACCATCGATTGGCGCGTCTTCCCGTTTAAACTGTCGGGTGGAAGCGGAGGCGAGATATTTTTCATCATGTCGGTCGGTACGAGTATGTCTGTTCCGAAATTCGGCGAGGAGTACGATGCGCCTACGCTCATTTCACCCGAGGATACAGTGAAGGTCCACGGCGGAAAGCTACCGGACATACCACCGACCATCCACCTCGGGTTCGAGTCCCCACGGACGACTCTCCGTCACCCATTTGAAGGTCCGATTCCGAGTGACACGTATGAAGATCGAGTACGACCGGAACACCTGTACGGGTATGTACCAGTGCACCGCCGAATGGGAGGAATTCGTGGAGAATCGGCAGGAAGGGAAAGCCGACCTGCTGGAAAGCAAGGAAGTAGAGGACGGAATTTTCGTGCGAGATGTTCCCGAAGGAGCGGAATTCGACGCCGAAATGGCTGCCCGCGTCTGTCCCGTGGACGCGATCAAGGTGTTCGACGACGATGGCGAGCAAATCGTTTGAGGAGTTTTAGCAAGCAGATTCGTTTCAGCCGATCTGAACAAGATACCGGTTCGGTCGCTTGGAGAAGGGTTTCGTTTCGGGTGAACTCGAAAGGGTACCGTTTCGGGTGGAAAGCCAAGGACTGAAGCGTCGAAAGTCGTGAAATCGACTGCCCAAAAATGGGGTCAGACACGGAGGACGAAACGAAGGAAACGAAGCGAAGAAACGAAACGAAGGGTCAGTTTTCGAATCGCGCTTGTTGCATGAACGGTTGGATGTCGTCGATATCGCTCAGTCGGGAGTCAGACTGGAGGACTGCTTCGGTTTCGTCGATCGGAACGGAGATGCTGATCTCTTTCGTGCGGCCGTAACGACCCTTCGAGACGACGACTGCATTGACGATTCCGAGCATGTCGAGTTCGCTGATGAGGTCAGTTACACGGCGTTGAGTGAGAATATCGGCGTCGATTTCCTCGCAGAGGTGTTTGTATACGTTGTACACCTCGCCCGTGTTGATATTGTGGACGCCGTTCTTTTCCAACGATATAGTCGAAAAGAGAACGAGTTTCGACTGCGTCGGAAGCGTTCGAACGACTTCTACTACGCGATCGAGTTCGATTTTGTCCTGTGCTTTGCGGACGTGGCCTTCCTCGATGCGCTCTTTCTGATCACGTTCTGCAAGTTCGCCAGCGGTGCGAAGCAAGTCGAGCGCACGGCGGGCGTCACCGTGTTCCTGCGCGGCGAAGGCGGCACACAGTGGAATTACGTCGTCTGAAAGGGCATCGGCTTTGAACGCCACATCCGCTCGGTGTTGAAGGATATCGCGAAGTTGGTTCGCGTCGTATGGTGGGAAGACGATTTCCTCCTCACCGAGACTGGATTTGACACGAGGGTCGAGAAAATCGGTGAATTTCAAGTCGTTGCTGATACCCATGATCGACACCCGCGAGTTCTCGAGTTCCGAGTTCATCCGGGAAAGGTTGTAGAGGGTGTCATCACCGGATTTTTCGACCAGTTTGTCGATTTCGTCCAGCATGATAACGACGACTCGCTCCTGATAATCGACGGCCTCGAAAAACGTGTTGTAGACGCGGTCGGTCGGCCATCCAGTCATCGGGACGGCCTCCATCTCGTCGGCGTCGTCTTCGAGTTCGTCGATGCGGTCTTCGATTGCATCGAGCGAATCGAACTCCGTATTTGTCAACTGACCGGATTCGGCGGCAACGCCGTCACGGACGTCTCGAAGTTCGGAGATTCGATTTTCGATATCGACTTGGTTGTTTTCGATAAACTTGTTGGCGAGTTGCGCGAGCACGCGGTACTGTGTATCGGTGACCTCGCAGTTTATATACTCGACTTCACACGGCACTTCGTACTTCAACGAGGTTCGTTCGAGTTCTTGACTGACGAACTTCGCGCTTGCAGTCTTGCCAGTCCCTGTCTTCCCGTAGATGAGGATATTCGACGGAGTTTCGCCTCGAAGGGCGGCGACGAGAATGGTCGCCATCCGATTGATCTGCTCTTTTCTATGTGGGAGTTCGTGCGGCGTGTATGAGGGTCGAAGAACTTCCTTGTTCTCGAAGATCGGCTCACCACTGAGTAGATCATCGAACAACCCCTGGTTGCTCTCACCATCCGTGTCGTCCAGTACGACTTCGTCCAAATCAACACCCTCAAAACCACGGCTCCCGCGGTCAGTTCGTTCGTCCGGTGGAGTGGTATTTTCGTCTGACATACGTCGGCTACGTACCCCTTCATTTCCACTGGAGTTACCGCGCCGTGCGGAGAGAGACGGGACGACATCGGGAAGAACACCCGCATTCGTTTCCCACAGAAGCGACAGCGCGTCCAGTTGATGCAGATGAACAAAAGGTAGAGCACAGTATTAAAATCTTTCTTATTGGTGGCATGACTGGCGAAAAACGGGTTTTTCGGCGGTAGTCATCCGGAACAGCACCGTTTCAAGTCGAGACCACGGCCAAGTGTAACTTATATGGAGGACGTACAACGATACCAAATGAAAAGTCATGAAATTTATTAGTGTGATTCGGCGAACATCAAATTCGATGTTTTCGTTGACAGCATCAATTTTGCAGTCTCGAATATGTTCCACAGAGGGTAATCAGTGTTGGACCCGTGTGTTTCGTGTGGAATCGACGTAGCGAATGCTACGGTGATTCTGTTCCCTCATACCCCCTTATTTCGAGTGGAACTTGTTCACACACTGAACGGAATAGCGCTGGATGCAGAGCAACAGAGACTCCCTAGTTAGTCGGCGAAGATCGGCCCGTGTCGTGTGTTGACACGGGGGTCTGTAGCCCCCCACCCCTTCGTTTCGGGTGGAACGAGGAAAGAGGGAGGGGAGGGGGTAGACGAACTTTTGGAACACGAACCTTTAATACAAACTAATTCAAACAATAACCGCAAACTAGAGAGATAGTTTTCTAGAGGAGGTGGTTGTCTGTAAGTTAGCTGCCGCCGGTACTCCCCCACCCCTTCTTTCCCGTGTTCCACCTGAAACAGAGGGGTGGGGGTCTCCCGTTATGCATTTCTTCGATCACCGACTTCAGCAGTTCCGTCAACTCGTATCACAATCCCATGTCACAATCCCGTATCGAAATTCCGTATCGAAATCCCGTTTCGTAATCACATGCCATGGTTTCGTACCATGGTTTGTGATACCGTCTACGACACCCTTGACTGAGCCACACCCATTTTAGCCGACCAGCTCCGCGGAGTTCGAAACACCGTTCAACACACCTCTATCGTCTTTCGATCAAGCATTTTTTCGGCCCCTTGGTTTCAAGTGGAATGTTCACACGGCTCTTTGCGCCGATCACCGAGCCCAACAACTTCACGTCTCTTATCCGAGTTCAGCCACACCTCGTTTAAAATCCTTCAGTGTCGTTTCGCGTTCCTACTGTTGTTCCTTGTTCCTACTGTTGTTTCGTGTGTCTGTTACGGCCTTTCTTATTCCAATTCGATTCTTCTGTATAGAAGCAAGCGAGTTGTGTCAAGAGTTGTCTGACGTAGGTTTAAGTGAATGGCGTAAATTTGTACGCGCAACAGCCCCGCGTGTCCGGTCAAATCGCCCGATAACAGATATCTCTGGTGTAATTGCCGACGACCGGGGTCTGGGAGGAAAAAGGATGGGATTGTTTACAGGTCTCAAACAAAGTATACGACGCGTTACAGATAAGCTCTTCACGTCAGAAGAGCCGAAGCGAATCGGCATTTACGGCCCACCGAACGCCGGAAAGACGACACTCGCTAATCGGATTGCCCGCGATTGGACCGGCGACGCTGTTGGTCCCGAAAGTCACGTTCCACACGAGACACGTCGCGCACGAAGAAAAGAAAACGTCGAAATCGAGCGGGACGGGAGAACCGTCACGATCGATATCGTTGACACGCCCGGTGTGACGACGAAAGTCGATTACGAGGAGTTCCTCGACCACGACATGGAAAAGGAGGACGCGGTACGTCGGTCCCGTGAAGCGACCGAAGGTGTCGCGGAAGCGATGCACTGGCTTCGAGAGGACGTGGATGGCGTTATCTATGTCCTCGACAGTTCGACCGACCCGTTTACGCAGGTGAACACGATGCTCATCGGCATCATCGAGAGCCAAGACCTTCCCGTCCTGATTCTCGCCAACAAAACCGACCTCGAAGGTTCGAGTGTCCAGCGTATTCGAAACGCCTACCCACAGCACGAGACGATTCCGCTTTCAGCTCTAGAAGGAGAGAATATGGACGAAGTGTACACGAAAATCGCGGAGTACTTCGGGTGATCTCATGCCGGAAGTGAAAAAATCAGACGACGGCGTCCAAATCGACCTCATCGGTGGTGAGCGAATGTCCGGGAAGACCAGCATGGAAAAGATTCGGATGATACTGGACAGCGTTCACGAAGGAAACATCGTCATCCTCGAAGAGGGACTTGCACCTGACGAAGAAAGCAAACTCATCGAAGTGACGATGGCAGAGATCAGTCCCGATGAGTTCAGCGGTATCGAAATCGAGACGTATCCTCGCTCGAAGACGTCTGACAGCGGATTTCTCGGTCGCTTGATGGGCCGCGAATCCAGCGGTTCGAAACTCACCGTTATCGGCCCTGCGAACCAAATCGAGACGCTTCATAAGGACGAAAACCTCATCAGCGCACTCATCTCCCGTAAATAATGCCGCACACGTGTACGAACTGCGGACGTGCGTTTGCCGACGGGTCAAAAGAGATGCTCTCGGGCTGTCCCGACTGCGGTGGGAACAAGTTTCAGTTTCGACCATCAGGGTCGTCTCCAGACGAAACAACGGCCTCCGAGTCGAGCAGTTCGCCGGCGGAATCGACGGGCTCTGATGCCGATGCACCGTCCAGTTCCGGTGCGGTCGGTCGTGCTGCCTCGACCGTGAAAGGATGGGTCGGGTCGCGCGACCGACAAGCGAATCGCACACGAAGGACTGCGGACGAATCGGCTGCCGATTCGTCCGCAGCGAGGACTACTGATACCGCCGCCACGAAAGCTAGTGCAGGCGCCAGTAAACCGTCATCGGATGTAAAGACAGAAGCGAGTTCTCCTTCCGACCCTGCTGTCGATTCGAGACCTGACGCCGCAATCGATCCAGGTGAAGATCGCGCGCAGGCGAGCGCGCGATCAGATGTCGTCCCGGAAGACGAACTCCCGGAAAAACCGGCCCGGGAAGACAGCGAGACGGTCGAAAAACCTCCCGATGAAAATCAACCGAGTCTCGATGAACTCCGGGAAGAACTCAACAGCCAGTTCGAGAGCATCAAGGTTGTCGAACCCGGCCAGTACGAACTCAATCTGATGGAACTTTACGAGCGCGACGAGTATATCATCGCACTCAAAGAGAACGGTCGGTACGTCATCCAAGTCCCCGACTCCTGGGCCGGTTCGGGCGACAACTAATCCTGTTTTCACGTTCGTCAACGAATCTTGTTCTCACGTGCGACAACAGCAAGATGCTATTTGTCTCATCGTGGGACTCTGTTGTCATGCGGATCAGCTCTGGAGTGGAAACGAAGGGGTTCCGCCCCGACTCGGCAGATTTTAAGCGTTCGAGTGGAAATGGTGGGGTATGAGTACACCGACGAAAATCGTCATTGGCACCGTTGGATTGACGGCCTTGGCCGCCGTTGCGGTTATCCTCAACCTTTGGCTTGTCGCCTAAATTCGATGTTTAGCCAACGAACGCTCACCGAAGACGTAGCGGCTGTTCGGAACGAACACACATCCGACGCCCTCGTTCTCGACTGTGATCGTGATTTCGAGACACTACCCGTTCCGGCGCGAGACGACCTCGCACTAGTAACGGACGAGCTCCGTCCGTTCTCCGCGCCCGACGAGTGGCTACCGGACGATATCCCCGAACTCCTGCGCCGGTTCGCCGGACCCGATCTCGTCGTCGGGATGCCGGGCGATGGAAGCGTGGCGTGGACGAAGCAGACTTCCCCGCCGGTCGTTTTTGTCAAGGCACGAGTGGCCGGATCACCGGAGGAGTTCATCGATTTCTTGCTTGCAGAAGCGTTAGTCGAAGTCGGCCTCGATTTACCCGAACAGTTTCTCGAATTCTTCGGCGAACGCTACCGGGAGTTTGCCGATGTGGTTCCACTCGATTCGGGAAGTACCTACCAACTCGCCGTTGCACTGACCGACGCCTACAGTGGTCTACACACCCACGAGGTGTTCGCTGATTGGGAAAAATCCTATTCGCGCCTTTTCGAGGCCTGGCAGGATGCAGGCGGGCGTATCGAACCGCGATTGGAAGGAATCACTCGGGAAATCGCCACCGGACGAACCGATTTCCCGGATGCGGCCGAGTTCGCGTGTAATGCGATCAAACACGACATCGAACCGCCACCGCCGTTTTCCGCGCTCGATACCGAGGCATATCGACATCATGGTGTCGACTATGCGATCAAATGGGCAGAAAAGACGTTGAATACTGAGTAGGTGGGCAACGGTTGCAAACTACGGGGCTGGTGCCGATTCTCCTGCTCCCTTCGATCAAACTGCCTCCGTTCCCCTTTTTCCGGTCCTAACCTGACAGGCATCCTCGATGGGTACGACGAATACCTTCCCATCGCCAGGTTCGCCCGTATTCGCGGCACCGCGAATCGCTTCGATTACCTCGTTAGCAGGGATATCCGCGACGACGCACTCGACTTTCACTTTTTGATGGAGGTCAACGACGTATTCTTCGCCACGCCACTGACCGAGTTTCGCGGGTTGACTGCCGCGGCCACTGACGTTTGTCACCGTAAGGCTGGGTGCGCCGATATCCGCCAGTGCGCGCTTTACGTCGGTCAATCTGTCCGGTCGGACGATTGCAGTAACGAGTTTGATGGCTCCGTCGTTTGGTTGTGTACCACCGTCTGCACGGAGGTGCTCCGCAGGTATCTCACCGGAGTCACCGATGCCGAATTCGGGATAGGTTTCGACGCCGTGTTCCGCAACGTCGAGTCCTTCGCGCTCGTGGGCAGGCGTGACGCGGGCTTGTCCAAGTGAGCGGGCGACACCGAACACAAAACCAGTCGCCACGATCGTCCACAGACCGATGAGCAAGACGCCTGCGGTCTGGACCGCTAGCCCCGAAAGTACCGAGTTCAGACCCCCTCCTTGCCACGTCCCGACTGCGACGAACGGGTAGGCCAGCGTCCCGAGAATTCCTGCGGACCCGTGAACTGGGAACACGGCACACACGTCGTCGATGTTGAGCCGCTTTTCGACGAACTCGAAGACGAAGGGAAGTTGTGCACCCGCCAAGAGGCCGACTGCAAGCGCACCGGGCCAAACGATGTCGTCGGCGATTCCCGTGATGCCGACGAGTCCTGCGAGCAGGCCGTTGGCAACGTAGAGGGTATCGACTTTGTCGGTACGGAGCAACGAAACCGCGCCTGCGCCGATTGCGCCCGTCGCCATTCCAAGCGTGGTGACGAGGGCAACCCGGCCGACCGTCGCGAACGCATCCAATGAGAGGGTCTCGCCTTCGACCGCGAACACCGTCGCGGCAGTACCGACGTTGAACCCGTACCAACCGAACGCGAGGATGAGCGTTCCAAGAACGGCGAAGGTCACCGAGTGACCAGGAATGACGTTCGCGTTTCCGTTTTCGTCGAAGCGACCGAGACGCGGTCCGACGACCCATGCGGCGGTCAATCCCGCGAGACCGCCCATTCCGTGAACGACCATGCCGCCCGCAAAATCGTGGAAACCGATCGTCGCAAGGATGCCCCCCGCCCACGTGAAGCCGACGACGACGGGGTAGATGATTGCTGCCAGTAGAACGGTGTAGGTCACGTACGTTCGGAGTTTGCACCGTCCTGCAACGGCCCCGCTGACGATGGTCGCGGCGGTCATGGCGAACACCGCGCCGAACAGCCAGTTGACCCAATCGTTCACGCCGCTCGGTTCGAGGATGGCGGCGAACTCACCGGCGATGGACCACGCTCCAGTCGCACCGGTGAGATAGCCAACGATGGTAGACAGCGCCGACCCGACGAGGAAGAAGGCGAGAACGCCTACACTCCACGTGAGTAGGTTTTTCGTCAACTGGTTGGCGACGTTCTTCGAACGCACCTGACCGGCTTCCAGCATGGCGAATCCGGCGTGCATGAAGAAGATGAGGAACGTTGCAACGAGTACCCAGAGGAGATTGACGCCCTTCGCGATGACTTCGAGGTCGCTTGCGCCCTGCGCGAGCACGGTCAAATCGCTCATTCGCCCTCCCCTTTTTCGGGAATAACTACGATATCATCTGGACGACTGTCCACGAATAAGGTGTATTTCGAATCGTTTGATTTCTGTCTCACGGTATAACGGGACAGCGTTGTTGTTTATAACGATAACTGTTGAAAAGTCCAAATTCTTTGCGCCAGTATTGGCCAAACGACCAGTTTATTATTGTATACTATCTGTTTAAGGTTGTAATATGGGCAAAAAGTGGTCGTTCTGGAACGAACTTTTGGACAGTCGTCCACGTAAAACCGAACAGAGTTGGACGGTTTATTTCTACGCTCGCAACTTGGCGCGCACGAGAATCACTCGCAGACGGGCGTGTATCGACAGTTTTGGCGACATTCGAACCGGTACTGAGGTCGATTACGACGGCCGACGAACTCGCTCAAGCGAGTTCGTCGGCGATATCTTCGGCGAAGTACGTCAAGATCAGGTCCGCACCGGCACGTTTGATGGATAGTAGGGACTCGACTGCGGTCTCCTGTAAATCGAGCCACCCCTTCTCGTTTGCCGCGTGAATCATCGCGTACTCTCCGGAGACGTTGTAGGCGGCGATGGGATGGTCGAACTCCTCGCGGATGTCGCGGACGATGTCGAGATACGGGAGTGCCGGTTTCACCATCAGCACGTCAGCGCCCTGTTCCACGTCGAGTTCGACTTCGCGCATGGCTTCGCGCGAGTTGGCCGGGTCCATCTGGTAATGCCGCCGATTTCCGAACGCCGGTGCACCGTCCGCCGCGTCGCGAAATGGCCCATAAAATGCCGATTCGTACTTCGCGGCGTAGCTCATGATGGGTACGTCCGCGTATCCCGTATCGTCCAACGCCTCTCGAATCGCGCCGACCATCCCGTCCATCATACCGCTGGGTGCGACCATCTCCGCACCGGCCTTGGCGTGTGAGACGGCGATTTTTTGAAGGAGGCCGAGCGTTTCGTCGTTCTTTACCGTGAGCCGCGGCTCGTCCGCGGCCTCGTTTTCCAACACGCCACAGTGACCGTGGTCGGTGTACTCACAAAGGCAAACGTCGGTGATGACTGTGGCGCCCGTCTCCCTCGTGATTTTTCGAGTCGCTTCTTGGACGACGCCATCGTCTGCCCACGCACGACTGCCCCGTTCGTCTTTTGACTCCGGAATGCCGAACAGCATGACAGCCTCGACACCGGTTTCGAGTACTTCCTCGACTCGAGCCACGCTCTCGTCGATAGGGACACGTTCGTGTCCGGGCATAGTATCTATTGCAACCCGTTCGTCGGTCGTCGCATCGATGAAGACGGGGGCGATGAGGTCGTCCGTCGCTATTTCAGTCTCGCTGACCAGTTCGCGGAGACCGTCTCGTCGAAGACGACGCGGGCGCTCGATAGGGTTCATACCGATGCTACCGGTGGAGCACCCAAAACCGCGTCGCTCCGAACGCGGGTCATAACACATTTAGTACATCACGTCAATAGCCGTAGCAGATGCAACTCGCCTCGCTCGTCGCAGCCGAGACGACTCCCCTCGTTGGTCTGTTCGCCCTTTCGATGTTCGGTTTGGCACTCCTCTCGGTTGGCTCGGAGTCAAACTCCATCCGACAGTTCCTCTCCGATTACGGCATTATCCTGCTCGTTGCCGGTGTCGCGGCCGCCGCGGTCGTCGGTATCTACCTCTTCCTAATCGGCGATAAGGCACTCGCGGAACAGTGGCTCGACCAGTACGGACTGCTTGCCCTCTTCCTCATCCTCATCTTGGAGGGTGCGATGTTACTCTATTTCGCACCGAGCGAGAGTCTCGTCCCCACGTCAGTCTACGTATTAGCTTCCCCCGACGATTTTCGAGGTATCGCCGTCATTATTTTCGTCGCCGTCGTCGGCGCGACGATCGGCCAGTACGCGCTGTTCTCGCTCGCAAAACGTGGCGGCCGGGAGTACCTCCTCGAAAAGCCATGGTTCCGTATCAGCGAATCATCGTTGGACCGATTCGATGGCTGGTTCGAACGATGGGGTCGTATCGTCGTTCCAGTGAGTAACGCGCTGTTGTTTACGCGCGGAATGATCACCGTCCCGGCCGGATTCGCGGAGATGCGAGACTGGGAGTTCATCATCCTCTCGGCGATCGGTACGCTGATTTTTCAGTCGTGGCTCGCCGCATTCGCGATTTACACCATCGAACTCGGCCTCCTCGACTACCTCCCGTTCTGAACTATCATCGTATTTTGACATTGTTCTAACCCACAACTGACATCTCGGCTTCGGTCGGAAACCCCCCGACGGAATCTTGCTCAGTTTGGAACTGTCGTGGTTTTACCATAGCGATAGACCTAACTCTCCTGAAAACGTACCTTCGAGTGCGCCCGCGTGCCGTTTGTCGCGTGCCATGCCATGAACGATGCGCGGGCGCGCCTTCTATCGAAATCGCGTTTCACGTTCAGCAGACGGTGTGTCGAAACGCGAACGGTCCCGTGGAAATATCGGATTGAATGCGACCGGACATCAGGCCATTTCAGTCCTGCCACGCTCCTCCGCCGCTTGCCTGTCCGATCGTCGCCGATTCTTGAGCGCGAGTGCGACGAACGCGATTGCCCCGACTGCCCGGAGGACGAGGTCGAACGACCCTGGTTCGAAGGTGGGTAACCCGACCAATCCGAACAGGCCTGTCACGGTGTTGAACAACAGCAGCGGAGCCATGAGGAGGAGTGCGGACAACGCAAACCATACTCGGTCCATCCTGCTCACGTCGGCGTAGAGATAGCCGATGACCGTCGCACCGAGTGCCACGACACCGACGAAAACGCCTGCCACTGGAATCAACACGTCGGGAACGAAGTAGCCGAGGTTGGTAACGTCGTTCAATCCGATGACGTGGACCTGCTGTCCGGTCCCGACACCGCGCAGAAGCAAAATTCCGGGTGTCAGCACGAACGCGAACGGAACGATGGCCTTGTTCAACGAGAGCGAAAACGCCTCTACCCCCGTTTGGAACTGGTCGGATTTCGCGATTCCGGAGGCCGCATAAGCCGCAACCGCCACCGGTGGCGTGATATCCGCGATGACACCGAAATAGAGGATGAACAGATGGGCCGCCAGAATGGGTATTCCGAACCCGGCAATAGCATCACCGAGCATCGAAACGAGGATAATGTACGTTACCGTCGTCGGCATCCCCATTCCGAGAATGATCGATGAAATCGCCGTCAAAATCAAGAGTACGACGATAGAGCCGCCACTGACCGTCTGAATGAGTGCTGTGAGATTCGGCCCGAGTCCGCTGACGCTGATGACGCCGGGGATGATACCCGCGGCCGCGACTGCGATGACGACCGTCGTCGCGGTTCGCGCGCCCGAATCCATCGACGTGAGCACGAATCCACCGTACTGGAACCCACGGTTGTCGGCGAGTTTCGGACGCCGAAGTGCCTTCGCTCCTTTTGCCACCGCGGTATCGACTTGCCCGTCGAAATCGAGAAGCGGTGCGTCCGCGTGCGGTCGAAGTAACATGGTTGCGAAACTCACCGCGAGAATTATCCATCCGAGTTGTCCAGCCACGGCGTTGAGTGCGACGATAGGTGTGGTTCCCGCTCCGCCGCCACCGGTGAGAAGTGAGACGATACCGACACCACCAGTCACAAACGAGACGAACTGAAGCGCGGAGAGGCCTCCGATCGTTCCGATGAGGGCCACTCTCGAACGGCGATTGTACGCCGCAACGAACGCGATGAGTGCACCGATAGCGATAAGAGTGAACCACGCTGCGCGTTCGATGGACAATCGCTCGATGATGAGAAAGTAAAGGAGCAACAGTAGCGGAATGAGGTAAAACCATCCACGAAGGAGGTGCGGATGAACGTTAACGATTTCCGAATCCGCCAATCCACCGATACTCTCCTTCGACGCTTCGAGATGGACCATTACCCAGACACCGAAGAAAAAGACGATTGCGGGGATCGTCGCGGCGATAATCACGTCGCGGAACGGCGTCAGCGTATATTCCACGATGAGGAACGCCGCCGCGCCCATGACTGGCGGGAGGATTTGCCCGCCGGAAGATGCAGAGGCTTCGACGGCCCCCGCGAACTCGGGGCGATAGCCGGAGCGTTTCATCAACGGAATCGTAAATGCCCCCGTCGTCACGGTGTTCGCAATTGACGACCCGCTGATGGTTCCCATGAACCCGGATGCGAGGATGGACGCTTTCGCCGGACCGCCTTTTCTGCGTCCGGTCGCGGCGTACGCCAGTTCGATGAACCATTGGCCAGCCCCACTCATTTCCAGGAATGCCCCGAAGAGAATGAAGATAAAGATGAAACGAACGCTCACGGTGACCGGTATTCCGAACACCCCGTTTTCGGTGTTGTACCAGAGGTTCTGAACGATGGAATCCCAGTCGAGCGGCGGTATCGAAAGCACGCCGATGATGGGTGCATCGAGTGGAATCAGATACCCCCACCGCGCATAAACGATGAACGATGCGACGATGATCATCAAGTAGAGGCCGAGTGCTCGTCGCGTCGCGTCGAGCACGAGGAGGACGCCGAGCACCCCGAGAACGAACGCGTAGGACACGTCGTTTAACGGAATTCCGATAGCCGAAAGTGCATCGACGATCGGTGAGAGAAACGGGTATACCTCCGAAATCGTGCGCCCGAATCCGAGGCCGAGCGCCCGCATTCCCCGGATCTCTTCGAAGTCGGCCAACATGTACCAAACGGCCAACAGCGATATCCCCATCATGACGCCATCGACTGGCGTAACTCTATTCCTGTCCGAATCTACCATCGCCCAGCGAACCCCTCGACGTAACCCTGCCGCGCCGCGGGTCACCGGATTATCGTCACCGAGTCGTTCGCGGAGTGTCGGGACGATGCGGCCGAGACGGCGCGAGAGAAACCCTCGCCCGGTCGAAGTCGGAAACAGGAGAAACGATAACAGCAGGGCGAACGTGACGTGTACCGCGTTCACTTGGAGCAGTTGAAGCGCACCCAGTCGAATCCCTCCAACGATAGGGAGCGTCACCTCGAAGATGAATCCGCGAGCCGCGAGCCACATCTGAAACGCCGAGAACGCGATGGCGATAGCCGAGGCGACGACTGCAACCGTCCCTCGAAGGTGGCGTCTATGTTCGAGTTCTTCGACGAGTTCCTCTTGTGCTTGTTCACTGAGTGTGTCGCTCATGTCGGACACCGTTTGATGACGAACAGTTCGACCGACTCGTCGCCCGAAAGTTCGACGAGGTCGTACCGTTCGTCATCGATTCGTAGTTCGTGGCTTGCCACGTCACCCGGCGCGACGGAAATCCGCTCGTACCGTCCCGGCGGGTCGAAGACGAACCAGCCGTTTTCCGTCGTGACGTTGGCCGTGGCTGGGAGTCCTGCCCCGTAGGACTGAAACCGCATCTCTGTCATCACCAGTTCATCCCCATTCACCGTGTACACGTCGTGAACCGGCGTTTTCTCGACGCTGTGCGTGTACGAAAGCGTTACCCGCGTTCCGTTTTCGACCGGTGAGACGAGTATCGGATCGCCCGTGTCGGCATCGGCAACGACGAGGATTCGCTCGCTCGCTCCGTCGTTCGTACTCCGTATTCCCGAACCCGCTCCCGCCGGAATCGCAAACAGGAGGATGGCACACAGGGCGAGCGACCATATCGTGGTATTACGAACCACCGTTTCCACCGGAGTCATTGCCTCCTGATCCGCTTCCGCCGCCCTGGTTTCCACCTCCCTGTGTCGTCGCTGGGCCGAATATTTCCCGTGCGGCGGGGTGAAGCGGAATGGACATTCCGTCAAGCGCGGTCTTCCGGTTGATGAACTGCTGTTTCAGAGTTAGCTGGCCGGTGTTGTTGAAGATGGATTCCGTCACGCCGCTGACGGCCGGGTTCGGTTGGTCTTGGGTTGTCGCAATCATTGCCTGCACTGCGACGGTCTGGACGGGTTCGTTCTGGCCACTGTAGGTTCCCGCCGGAATCGTGTCGTCGGCGAACCACGTCGCCTGATTTCTGATATTCTGTCGGGTCTGGCCGGAAATCTGCACGAATGCGATGTTGTTTGTCGTCGCCAACTCCTCGATTGCGCCGACGGGCCAGCCGCCGACCACAAATGCGGCGTCGATGTCGCCGTTTCGAAGTTGATCCGCTGCTTGCGAGAAACTGGTATTCTGTTGGGTGAAGTCGTTCTGCTGAATGCCGACCGACTCCAGAATCTGAATCGCGTTCAACTGGGTTCCGCTTCCGAGGTCACCCGTGTTGATGGTCTTCCCTTGCAGGTCTTCCAGCGTATCGATGTTACTCTCCTGAAGCGTTACGATGTGAATCGTCTCGGGATACAACGTCGCCACGCCGCGTAGGCTCTTGATCGCGGTCCCTTGAAATTCGCTGATGCCCGTTCCGTTGTACGCGTAGAAGGCGACGTCGTTCTGGATGAGCGCAAAATCGGCGTTTCCTTGTGCGAGACCGCCGACGTTCTCGACACTCGCGCCAGTCGATTGCACTTGTACTGTGTAGTCAGTGTTGTTCTCGATTATCGTCTTGAACTGATTCGAGAGCGGGAAGTATGTCCCGCCGGTTCCGCCCGCAAACCAGGTTAATCGCTGTTGCTGTGCCGATGTGGTTCCGGAAAGCCCAAGGAGCCCGGTTGCGCCCACAGCTTTCACGAATCCACGTCGATTGAGTTCCCCCACCATGTTTCTGACCTCTTTCTGAGAGTTCATATAGCCAATCGACGCTTCGAATCGGAAACGCTGCACTACCGACCGGAAACGGTAAATACCGCAAAGAAAGGCTCACTTACCTCAGTATTTCGAATCGAAAGTATATTTGGGTCCCATTTCGAGAATTGGGTATGGAAACGATACATGCCAACGATTATCACAACATCGCCAAAGTGAGCGATCCTCAAGTGGCACCGGACGGCGAGCGCGTCGCCTTCGTTCGTTCCGTCCCGAAGGACGACGAGGAGTATGAATCGACGGTATACGTCGTTCCGCTCGGAGGCGGTGAACCGACCCAGTTCACTATCGACGAAGGCGTAGATAGCAGTCCACGATGGAGTCCCAGTGGTGACCGACTCGCCTTCGTGAGTACCCGTGGTGCCGACGACGACCGACCACAGCTCTGGGTACTACCGACCACAGGCGGCGAGGCCCGACGGGTTACGGACGTAGCAGGCGGCGTCTCACAACTCGCGTGGTCGCCAGATGGGAGACGAATCGCGTTCGTCCAACGGAGCACTGAAGACGACCGTGAGGAGGAACGCGATATCGCACTCGATGGTGAAGAGTACGAACCCGAAACGCCGGACCCCCGTGTTATCGACCGGAAGGTGTATCGGGCGGGCCAGCGCTATTTCGACGGTAAACGAAGCCACATCTATCTCGCGACCCTCGAAGACGAGTCGGTCATCCGACTTACCGACGGTGACTTCGACTTTTCGAGTCCCGAGTGGGGCGACGAAACGACGCTCTACTACGGCGTCAAGCGTAAGGATGACCCCGACGACAACATCATCATGGATGTCGCGCTCTACGACATCGACTCCGGCGAGGAAGAGACGATCTTCCAGACGAGTTGCTGGGGGGCATCTATTTCTGCAACGGCGGACGGTCGGATCGCCTACGTCTACAGCCCGGAGGAGAATGCGACACTCCGTCAGACAGAAATCAAGGTCTTCGACCGTTCGACCGAGGAGACGGTGACCCTCACTGACACCCTCGACAGGACGGTTTCGAAGCCGCCGCAGTGGGATGCAAACGAGGAGCGCGTTTACTTCGGCACACCTGACGAGGGAGACTACGCCATCTGGCGCGTTCCCGGTGACGGAAGCGACGACCCACAACGGGTCGTCGCCGATGGACACGTCACGGAGTTTTCCGTCGGTTCCGATGCCATCGCGTACGCAAAATCCGAGTGGGACCATCCGGGAGACGTGTTCGTCTCGACACCTGGCGGCGCCGAAACCCGTCGGCTTACACGCACCAACTCGGAGTATTTGGACGACAGGGCGGTTAGCCAACCGGAGGAACTTCGGTTCGAATCCGACGACGGCACGGAAATTCAAGGATGGACGCTGACACCACCTGACTTCGAACCGGACAAACAGTACCCGCTCGTGGTCGAAATTCACGGTGGGCCACACGCAATGTGGTCTACCAGCGGCACGATGTGGCACGAGTTCCAGACGCTTGCTGCACAGGGCTACGTCGTCTTTTGGTGCAATCCACGGGGCTCGACCGGGTACGGCGAGGAGCACATGGCCGCAATCGAGCGTGGATGGGGAACTGTCGATTACGAGGATGTGATGGCAGGTACCGACGCCATAGCAAAACGCGACTATGTGGATACGGACGACATGTTCGTCACCGGCGGCAGTTACGGTGGCTATCTCACGTCGTGGATCGTCGGTCACACCGACCGTTTCAAGGGTGCCGTCACGCAACGTGGCGTGTACGAACTCAGCAGTTTTTACGGTTCGACCGACGCGTTCAAACTCATCGAGTGGGACTTCGACACGACACCGTGGGACGAACCGGAGTTCCTCTGGGACCGTTCTCCCATGGCCTACGTGCAGGACGTGACGACCCCGACGCTCGTCATCCACAGCGACGACGATTTCCGCGTCCCGGTGAACAACGCCGAGATGCTTTACCTGCTGTTGAAGAAAAACGACGTGGAAACCCGTCTCGTACGGTATCCGCGTGAGGGTCACGAACTCTCTCGAAGCGGAGAACCGGGCCATGTCGTCGACCGACTGGAACGAATCGTTCGCTGGTTCGACGGCTACTCCGACTACCACGATGTGCCGAAAGCATTGGAACGCGGTGATGACGGACTCTCTGCGGCGGATGTGGACGACGAAGACCAGGAGACTAACGGAGACGAATAACGCCAACTGTTGTCGTGGAGAGGTGTGTTTCGTTCGGGCTGGTTTTTCCGAGAATTCGACCGCAGTCTGCCGGTTTTTGACCGGAAACGAAGGGGTTGATTCGTTCGACCGTCCCGTTCGAGATATAGTTCGAAACGAGCTGTAATGCTCGGTGGTTACCCCTCTATCGCGGTATCGAGTGCTCTATACTGCTTTGTGGCCGGTTTCATTAGCGGGTCGAATGAACCCTCCCTCAGCGCTTTCACTCGATTTCGACTCGAAAGAAGGGGGTTCAGTCGACGATGATTTCGGAACCTTCGTTCCCGGTTTCGTGGGATGGCTGTATCTCGTTTTCGTAGCGGTCTATCCAATCGGCAAAACATTCCGGACAGAGTCGCTGACTGTCGATTTGCGAACGGTCAACCGTCAAACGAACTGTTCGTGCGAGTGCATCCGTCAGTGGTTCTTGGCAATCGTCACACAGTTCCGGTTCGTCTTGGTCGCTCATGCGCGGTCAATGTGACGCCGAATATATAAAAACTCGTCAGGAAGCACGCGGATGTCGGATGCAGGATTCAGGCGGGCGGCGCGTAGCGAGTCCCGTTAGTTCCCGGCTGAGACGGCTGATATTGCACGTGCATATCCGCGGGTGCCGTACTGGAGAAGAACAGGCGCACGTGGCCGAGCCACGGGATTTTGACTTCGGCTGTGCCGCGAATCCAATTCGGTCTGACCGGTTCGCTGATACGGACGACTTGATCGTACGCGTTGTTGTTGTCCCCTTTGGTGATGAATCCAGCGTGTTCGGCGGGACAGTTCGGGAGTTCGTCGCAGTTGTCGGCACCACCGAGATATTCCGGATTTGCCTTGCCGTACCAGTTCTCCCCCTTATCGACCCAGAACCGCGCACGATGGATGATGGGCGTTTCGTACGTGCTTCCATCGGGTCGGTAGATGATCACGTCCCCGGGTTGATTGAAACTGCTGTACCCGGTTTTTGCACCCTGTTGGTACGTGACGACACCAGTTCCTTCCTGTGCGGCATCCGGAACGAAACGGCTCTGATCCATGATGAAGATGAGGTCACCACGCTCCATCTGTGGCTCCATGCTTCCACTTTCGACGGCGACCATCGGTGGCCATACACCACTGATCGCAAAAAGCACGAGACCGATCAAGAGGACGACAGCGGCGCTCTCCAGCATTTCTCGGACGAACACGACCGTCCCGTTGTCGGTGTGCCGGAACCAACGAAGCCACGAGACAAGCCCCGATCCCTCGGGGCCGGTGTCCCGTACGCCGTCTGATGACGACTCGTCTGGGGGACTCATTACGGCTCTCTAAACTTCCATGGATTGTCAACCTTCTGGGTTAGTTCGCTACGTTTTTTGCACATCCGTTCGTTCATCGATACGTGCCATTAGAGACCCCGGCTCGAATCGTCAAAGAACTCACGAGCCGCGGGTACAACGCTGACCGAGAGGCGGTGACGCTTCTCGCAAGCGCACCGAACCCCGACAGTGCGCTCATCCGTGCAGTCGAATCCGCCCCCGAAAACGCGCTGAAACTCTCCGTCGATCACGTTAGGGAGGTTCTCGATACCGAATCATCCGATGGTCAAAACCCCTCTGTTTCGACTGGAAACGAAACGCCGAAACCATCCACAATGGAGACGGCTGTTCCAGTCGAAACGGAGGGGTCCGTATCACGAAACGAAGCGCTTCAGTCCGTCGGTATCGAGGGGGACGTAACCGGACAGAGTACGGGAACGGGCGAGTACGACGATTTCGTCACGGTGTTTCGCGACCGCTTCCAACAACTCTCTGGACAGCTTCGTGGTCGGGTGAACGCTCGTCCCACGAACGCAGTCGCGAGCATGCCTGGCGGCAGCGATGCCGCCATCGTCGGTATGATCAGTGACATTCGTTCGACGGCGAGCGGGCATTGGCTCGTCGAACTCGAGGATACGAACGGTACCTTTCCGTGTCTCATTATGAAGGACAAGGAGTTCGCTGGTCTCGTGGACGAACTCCTCTTGGACGAGACGGTTGCGGTCGAAGGGACGCTTTCGAGCGATGCTGGCATCCTGTTCGTCGATTCGCTCCAATTCCCGGATGTACCGCGAACCTACAAACCTTCGACTGCTGATCGCCATGTGCAGGCCGCGCTCATCAGCGACGTTCACGTCGGTAGCCAGGAGTTTATGGCTGACGCATGGTCGCGGTTTACCAGTTGGCTCCATACCGAGGAGGCAGAACATGTCGAATATCTCCTCATTGCAGGTGACATGGTCGAGGGCGTCGGTATCTATCCGAATCAGGACGAGGAACTCGACATTATCGACATCTTCGAGCAGTACGAAAAGTTCTCGGAGTATCTGAAGGAAGTACCCGGCGACATGGAGATCGTCATGATTCCGGGCAACCACGACGCAGTTCGACTCGCCGAACCCCAACCCGGATTCGACGAGGAACTACGCGACATTATGGACGTTCACGACGCCCGAATCACGGGCAACCCGTCCACAGTTACGATAGAGGGCGTTTCGGTGCTGATGTACCACGGCGTATCGCTGGACGAGGTCATCGCGGAGATGCCCGAGGAGAAAGCGAGCTACGAGGAGCCACACAAAGCGATGTACCAACTCCTCAAAAAGCGCCACGTTGCGCCACAGTACGGCGGCCATACCCGAGTTGCACCCGAAGAAAAGGATTATCTCGTCATCGACGAAGTGCCGGACATCTTCCACACGGGACACGTCCACAAACTCGGATTCGGCAAGTATCACAACGTTCTCGCGATGAACTCCGGCTGTTGGCAAGCACAGACCGATTTCCAGAAAAGCGTGAACATCAACCCTGACTCAGGGTTCGCACCGATCGTCGATTTGGATACGCTCGATGTGACGGTTCGGAAGTTCGCCTGATTCGAATCGTCGGTCACGGTTGCTGGTTTTTCCCGTTGAAATACATTGATAATAGTGGATTGATACAAATAGTCGACTTAAAAAGGACGTGAGTATCTGCGCCGAGGGAACGAACCGCGGGAACCACTTCGCTACCGAGTCTGTAGCGATTATCGATTCAACGTGTGAATCGCGTGTCCAAGCGCGTTCTCGGCACACTCCATCACTGCCTCCGAGAGCGTCGGATGGGTGTGGATCGTTGCGGCGAGGTCTTCCAACGTCGCGCCCATCTCGATGGCCAGTCCCAACTCAGCGATGAGTTCGGAGGCTTCCGGTCCGACGATCTGCGCGCCGAGGGCGAACCCGCTCGGTTCGTCGGCCACGATTCGGACGAACCCTTCGGCGTGACCCGTGGTCAGTGCGCGACCGCTGGCTTGGAACGGGAACTTGCCAACGACTGGTTCGAAGCCCTGTGATTCGGCCTCCTCTTCGGTCAGTCCTACCGTACCGATTTCGGGGTCGGTGAACACCGCGGCGGGCATGGCCTGATAATCGAGGGCCGAGGGTTCGCCCGCGATGACTTCCGCGGCGACCTGTCCTTCCTTGCTCGCTTTATGTGCGAGCATCGGTTCGCCAGCCACGTCGCCGATGGCGAAGATGTGTTCCTGTTCGGTTCGGGCACGGTCGTCCGTCTGGATGAATCCCTTTTCGTCGGTTTCGATACCGGCGTTTTCGAGTTCGAGCGTGTCGGAGACGGGTTGCCGACCGACCGCCACGAGTGCCTTTTCGGCACCGAACTCCGAAACGTCGCCGTCCTCGTCCTCGGTCACGACGGTGATGCCCCTTCCCGACCCTTCCCATTCTTTCGCGGCTTGCCCGAAATGGAAGTCGATTCCTAACTCGTCGGCCTTCTTTTTCACCGGTCGTGCGAGGTCATCCTCGTAGCCCGGGAGCACCGAATCGAGCATTTCGACGACCGTCACGTCGGAGCCGAGCTTGGCGAAGACACCGGCCAGTTCCATGCCGATGTAGCCTGCGCCGACGATGACGATGCTCTCGGGAACGTCGTCCAACGCGAGTGCCTGTCGTGAACTGAGGATATGCTCTCCGTCGAACTCGAAGCCGGGAATCTCGATCGGCCGGCTTCCGGTCGAGACGATGGCGTGTTCGAACTCGACGGTTTCCGAACCTTGTCCTTCGCCGCCGTGGACGACGCGAACCGATTTGTCGTCCGCGAACTCGGCGCGACCTTCCATCAGTGAAACGCCGTTGGCCTTGCAGAGTTTTTCGACGCCGCCCGTCAACTGGGAGACGACACCGTCCTTCCACTCGACCATCTCGCCGTAGTTCACGTCAAGTTTCGTGTAGATACCCATCTCCTCGGCGTTGTTCGCATCGTACGCCAAGTCGGACGCCGTAATCATCGCCTTCGACGGGATGCACCCGTAGTTCAGGCAGGTTCCTCCGTAGGCGTCCTTTTCCACGAGCGTTACGTCGAGTCCCAACTGGCCAGCGCGGATAGCGCCGACGTAGCCACCCGGTCCTGCGCCGATAACCAGCACGTCCGTTCCTGTCGAGATGTCTCCGACGACCATTACCCGAGTAGAGTAGCTACCGGGTAAAAAATCAGGTGGATTACGAGCCAGCAATTGGACGCATGTTGGCAATGAGCACGATTTTGTACCCTATCTACTCTCGGTGAGGGAACTTATCGTGTCTCAATAACGGCTATCGCAGTTTTCTTCGATTAATCGGTGGACCCGGTTTGTCGTTGGACCTTTCTGACGCACCGCTTTTCAAATCGAAAAAATACGGAAATCCGTGTGATGCTCCTCGATTACTCCAACAGGAGCAGTCGGGGGTTGTGCAGATATTCGAGTAGTTGGTTGGCGAACGACGCCACGACTGCACCGTCGATGATACGATGGTCGATGGACATCGAAATCGGAAGCGTGTACCGCGCTTCGACTTCGTCGTCCACGACGACGGGACGCTTTTTCAGTTCGCCGAGTCCGAGGATACCGACCTCCGGATGGTTGATAATCGGCGTCGCGTACTCGCCGCCGATGGCACCGAAGTTCGTGATGGTGAACGTGCCGCCCTGCATCTCGTCACGGGAGATGGTGCGGTCGCGGGCCTTCTCGACCAGTTCGTTCATTTCCGAGGAGATCTGGAGCATGTCCTTCTTGTCCACGTCCTTCAAGACGGGCACCATCAGGCCATCGTCGGTCGCTACCGCGATTCCGATGTTGTAATAGTTCTTGACGACGATTTCCTCGTTCTCCTCGTCTAACGCGCTGTTGAGGTACGGGTACTCTTTCAGTGCCGCCACGATTGCCTTCAGCACGAACGGCATGTAGGTAAGCTTGATACCGCGCTCCTCGGCGATTTCCTTGAGTTCGGCGCGCGTCTCCACCAGTTCCGTCACGTCGATGGAATCGTGGTGGGTAACGTGCGGCGCGGTGAACTTCGACTTCTGCATCTGTTTGCCGATGGTTCGCCGAATGCCGCGGTATGGAATCCGCTCCTCGCGCGGGCCGGTTTCGCCTGACGCGACTGCGGCGGCGTCCGCGGCCTGTGCGTGCTGTTGTGCTTCCGCATATTCCCGCACGGCTTCCGGCGTGACGAACGCCTGTCCGTCGCGCTCTTCGACGGCAGGCACAGCATTGAGGTTGATACCCTGTTCGTCAGCGAGCCGTCTCGTAGCGGGTGCGGCGAGCGTTCGCTCACGGTCAGCAGGTTCGATCGTGTCCGGCGACGGACCAGCAGAGGCTGAACCGCCGTTTTCCGGCTGGATTTCGAGGTCGTCATCCGACTCGACCGCTTCCGTTTCCTGTTCGACCTCGTCCGTCGTGCTTTCCGCTGCTGTGCGAACATCGTGTTCTGTCACACGACCGCTCGGCCCGGTCCCATCGACAGCACCGATGTCTACACCGAGTTCACGCGCAAGTCGGCGGGCGCTCGGAGCCGCGAAGACGCGTCCTTCGGGCGTCTCGGTCTCTTCCGAAACTTCCGGCTCTTCGCTGACTTCCGCTTGTGATTCCGTCGGTTCTTCCGACTTGGCACTCTCGGTCGTCGATTCCTCGTCATCCTCGCCTTCCACGTTGAATGTGATGATGACGTTGCCGACGGGGACGACTTCGCCCTCCTCCGCGCGAAGTTCGCGGACGCTCCCGTTGACCGGGGAGGGAACCTCCACGATTGCCTTGTCGGTTTCGACTTCCGCGACGGGTTGGTCCTCACTGACCTCGTCGCCCTCTTCGACCAGCCAACTGACGAGTTCTCCTTCTGCGACACCTTCGCCAACGTCCGGGAGTTTGAATTCGCGTACCATGTTAGAAGTTCACCGCGTCGCGAATGCCTTCCTTGATTCGGGCGGGTTCGGGGAGGTAGTAATCTTCGAGGCTGTACAGTGGGAACGGCGTATCGAAGCCGGTGATTCGCTCGACCGGGGCTTCCTGATACAGGAGCGCCTCCTCCTGGATCGTCGCCGCGATTTCTCCGGCAAGACCGCCCGTCTTCGGGGCTTCGTGGACGACTGCCGCGCGTCCGGTCTTTTTGAACGATTCGATAATGGTGTCTTCGTCGAGCGGCGACACCGTTCGAAGGTCCACGACTTCCACGTCGATTTCGCCGTCGAGTTCCTCCGCGGCTTCCATCGTCGGACGGGTCATCGCACCCCACGTGAACACCGAGATGTCGGCACCTTCGCGGCGGACTGCGGCCTCACCGAGCGGCACCTCGTAGGATTCCGTCGGCACTTCGCCGCGGAACGCGCGGTAGATGAGTTTCGGCTCGAGGAAAATTACCGGGTCGGGGTCACGGATTGCGGCCGTGAGCAGGCCTTTCGTATCGTAGGGCGTGCTCGGCATGACGACCTTGAGACCGGGCTGATGGGTGTAGAACGCTTCCATCGACTCGGAGTGGTGTTCCGGTGCGCGAATTCCGCCACCGTATGGCGCACGGACGACCATCGGACACGTAAACCGTCCGCGCGAACGTGTGCGAATGCGGGCGGCATGCGAGACGATTTGATCGAATGCTGGGTACATGAACCCGGAGAACTGCATCTCCGGAACGGGTTTCAGACCGTAGGCAGCCATCCCGATCGCCGTTCCGACGATACCGGATTCTGCTAACGGCGTATCGATGACGCGGTCGTCGCCGAATTCCTCGTAAAGGCCTTCGGTTGCGCGGAATACGCCACCGTTTTTGCCGACGTCCTCGCCCATGACGATGACGTCGTCGTCTTGTTTCATTTCAGTGTACAGTCCGTCGCGGACCGACTGAACGAGCGTAAGGTTTTCCGATTCACTAGTTGCCTGACTCATGATTTAATCCTCCAGAAGGGCTTCGTCTCCGTACTGTTCACGGAGTCGTTCGAACGATTCCATCTGCTCGCGGAGTCGCCGTGGCATGTCCGCGTACACGTGGTTGAAGATCTCCTCGGGTTCTGGACGCTCAACTGCCTCTGCTTCGTCAATGGCGTCGGCGACCTGTTGTTTGATATCTTCCTGGATGGCGTCCGCGCGTTCGTCGTCCAGTAGACCGTTGTTCCGCAGGAACTTCTCCATCCGCGGAATTGGATCCTTTTTCTTCCATTTCTGGACTTCCTCATCGTCACGGTAGACCGTCGGGTCGTCGGCGGTCGTATGCGCGCCGAACCGGTACTGGACGGCCTCGATGAGTGTTGGACGCAGTTCGTCCTCGCCCGGATTCTTTGCCTTGTCTACCGCATCCTTGGTGACTGAATACACCGCCAGCGGGTCCATTCCGTCTACTTGCACGCCTTCGAACCCGTAGGCGGTTGCTTTCTGTGCGATGGTTTTCGAGGCGGTCTGGCGCTCTCGTGGTACCGAAATCGCCCACTGGTTGTTGTTACAGAAGAAAACTGCCGGAGCGTCGAAAACCCCTGCAAAATTCAGTCCTTCGTGGAAGTCCCCCTCGCTGGTGGCGCCATCGCCGAAATAACAGAGGAACGCTTTCTCTTCGTCGTTCAGGCGGGATGCCCATGCCGCACCCGTCGCGTGAAGGATCTGCGTTGCGATCGGCACTGCGACAGTGAAAAGGTTGGAATCCTCGGCGATTTCGTTCCCCGCTTCGTGGCCCATCCAGTAGAGCATGGTCTGTGTAAGCGAGAGACCACGAACCAGCGCCGCACCGTGCTCACGGTAACTCGGGAACATCCAGTCGTCGCCGTCCAGTGCGTAGACGCTGCCGATTTGGGCACCTTCCTGCCCCGAAAGTGGCGGGTAGGTTCCCATCCGGCCTTGGCGCTGGAGACTGACTGCGCGTTCGTCGAAGTGACGGGCGAGGCTCATCTGGTGGTACATGTCCACCAGTTCCTCGTCGGAGAGGTCCGGCACTTCCGCACCGTCCAACACCGTTCCGTCTTCATCCAGTATCTGTACTCGTTCCTGGGGGTCTTGGTGTACGATGCTCACGGTCGAACCCATCCTGACATGTGCGAAAGAACTCTGGCGCGGGTTATAGGGTTTTCGTAATTAATTTCCCATAGGAACTCCTCCGTCTGCCATTTCTACCGGAATGTCGTTTATAACTCGGATAAATTTCTCTATTTAAAATTCCTCGACGGTTGTAAGTCGAATGATGGACAGCTCATCGACTTCCTCCTCCTCTCATCCGGGTGCGCTCGTGTTCGTTGTACGATGGGACGTGGTCCCCTCGTTCATCATGTCTCGCGGTTCGTGTGGCGTCTCCACCTCACCGCTTGTCGCTCACTCAGACCGACGCGCGGCGCGCTTCCCGCCGTGCCTGCTCGACACTTTTCCCGTCCCGGAGGATGGCATCGACGAACAGTTCGCCTGCCTTGTACGACGAGCGAACCATCGGTCCGCTGGCACAGTACAGGAAGGCCAATTCGTCCTCGGCGACATGTCGCCACGTCTCGAACTTCGCGGGGTGAACGTACTCTTCGACATCGAGATGCGCTCGTGACGGTTGGAGATACTGCCCGAGCGTCACGATATCGACGTCCGTCTCACGAAGGTCGGAAAGCGCCTGATACACCTCGTGGTCGTATTCGCCGAGGCCCAACATCAGACTCGTTTTCGTGTAGATGTCGGACTCGCGTTTGACTTGTTCGAGCACGCCAAGACTCTGTTCGTATCCCGCACGTGGATCACGAACGTGCCGCTGTAGTCGTTCGACCGTTTCGACGTTATGCGCGATAACGTCCGGTTCCGCGTCAATAATCTTCCGAACTAACTCGTCTTCGCCCTGGAAGTCCGGAATCAGCACCTCCACGAGGATACCCGGGTGTCGTTTTTTGATTTCTCGAATCGTTTGTGCGAAGTGTTCTGCACCCTGCCCTTCGAGGTCGTCTCGGTCAACCGAGGTGAGAACCACATAATCGAGACCGATCTTCGCGATGGCGCTCGCTACGTTCGCCGGTTCGTCGGGGTCGAGCGGCTCGCCGCCGCCCGTATCAACGTCACAGAACCCACAATTTCGGGTGCATTTGTGACCCATCAGCATGAACGTGGCAGTCCCCCCGCCGTCCGATCCTCCGCCGCTCCAACATTCGCCGAGGTTTGGACAGTTCGCTTCCTCGCAGACGGTGTGTAAGTCGTGCTCGCGGAGCGTCTGCTTGATTCCCGTAAACTCCTGACCCGACGGAGGCCGCATCTTCAGCCAGTCGGGTTTGCGCCGCCCACTCATTATCCGCGATTTCGGGCCCGGGCGACAAAAGGATAGGGTATTCGTGAAGATGGGTCGCGCTTTTCGTTCACAATCCGTGTATAGTTCGGCGTTGCCGACTGGAAATCCGGAAATACTCTCGTCTGACGGTGTACAACTGCCAAATAACAATGCTCTCTCTGCGCCTATACACGTGTTATGGCAACGAAAGAGAGCATGGAGACGAGCAGAGCTATGGAGACTAATGGGTTGGACTGGTTCAGCATGCTCCTCGTCGTCGTTGGCGCGCTCAACTGGGGTATTATTGGCGTGACTGGGTTGACTGGCACGCGAGTAAACGTCGTCCAACAAGCGATGGGGCTGTTATTCCTTCCTGATATCGCCCTCGTCGTCGCAAATCTCATCTACGTCCTCGTTGGATTAGCCGGGTTGTACTTCATCTACACCAGCTACAAAATCCGTCGTGCGAGTCGCCGGTCGCGCCAACAGGTCGCACAACAAACTGAATAGACGATTTTCGTCGGCGTCTTCGTTACGCTGTTCCTGTAAATCGATTTCAGGATACTATTTTCCCCGCTTCTAGGATATCTATAAATAGTATCCGTATTTTATACTGCTTATAACAGTAAAACCATGGTGGATGTCTCTCGGGAGGAAATAACGAACGGATCTCTTACACGCGCTCTCCTCCTTCTCGCCGCTCCGCTTGTCATGCAAAACCTCGTTCAAGTTGCTCAACAAGTAGTCGACACGTTCTGGCTCGGGCGACTCGGTGAGGATACGGTTGCGGCGGTCGGACTGAACTTCCCGTTACTCGCACTCTTGTTTTCCGCCGTCATGATTACCAACGTCGGAACGCAAGTTCTCGTCTCCCAGCGTGTCGGTGCGAATGATGAATCCGGTGCACGACGTGCAGTCTTTCACGGCGTTACACTCGCGCTCGTCCTTGGAACGATGCTTGCTGCGTTCGTGTTCGTTTTTGGGGTCGGGATCATCTCCCTGTTCGGCGCCGAGGCGTCGGTCGCGTCGATGGGGGTTGTTTATCTCACCACGTATTCGCTCGGATTCCCGCTTATAGGGATGTGTGATGCCATCGAGATGGGTTTCATCGGATGGGGTGATTCACGTGCGGCTCTCTACATCAATATCATTGCAGTCGTTGTCAATATGATTCTTGACCCGTTTCTCATCTTCGGCTACGGAATCCCGGACTTTTCCGGATTTCAAGTCGCTGGCGCCGCTCTTGCAACCATCCTCGGCTATGCCATGTCGTTGCTGTTCGCCCTCGGGATGACGCTTCGGGGGCGAAACGGATTCTCGATTACGAGAAAGTCAATGACGTTTCGGAGAACCGACTACCGTGAAATTCTCGATATCGGTCTTCCGATTTGCGGTCAGCGTGCGGCCGGCCAATCAGTCCGCCTCTTCATCATCGCGGTCGTGGTTTCTGCCGGTGGTTCTGCCGCACTTGCGGCGTACACAGTCGGTGCGCGCATCGCCAGCGTCGCATTCATTCCAGCAGGTGGTCTTTCACAGGCCGCACAGAGCATCATCGGTCAAAATATCGGGGCTGACAAACCGATGCGTGCCAGACGGACCACGTGGACCGGTGCGGCTATCGCCGCTATCGGTCTGACGTTCGTGGGCGTCGTCCAGTGGGCGGCCCCCGGAGCACTGGTCAGAATATTCGTGCCCGACATGACTCCGAATGGTTTCAAACTAACTGTCGAATACCTCAAAATATTGGCCTACGGCTACTGGGCCATCGGAGCGATGTACCTGTTCAATGCTGGTTTCAACGGTGCACGCCGGACCAAAGTAACTATGCTTGCTGATCTGCTGAAATATTGGTCGGTTCGACTGCCGATCGCTGCGATCGGCGTGTTGTGGTTCGGGTACACCGTTCGTGCCGCTTTCTGGGCAGTCACGATTTCGAACATCGTCGGTGCGATCGGCGCGGGCACGTACTACTACTATTCGACTAGCAACGGAATGATCGAACGTGCAATAGAAACCGCGTCGAACCCGGCGGACTAACGCTGTCGCTCAGGGGTTCGAAAGGGGAAAGAATGGGGAGCGCGGAGCGTTTGACCGCGTCCGGAGAGTGAACGCCGGAGTACTTAAAGACGCGGTGGGCAGACTGAAAGTGAAATCGCAAGCAAGCTCGGGGAAAAATGGTGTGTCTGACGGAAGGCAGACATCGATGTCCGACGGTCGTCGTATATAAATCATTCGGCAGTTCGAATCCGAACGTTTTGCTTACGGATGTATCGGCGGACACGCTGTTCTAAGCTTCCATCACCGGGCCACGAAACAGCGTCTTCGACACCTAGTTGACCCGGCTCTCCGACGTACACCGCCACCTCTCCGACTTCCGATGGAACCGTGACCCGTACGTACAATCCACGTTCGACGCCTTCGTACGAATCGAGCATGGTCGTGTCTGGCGTTTCGAGCAGCCGACCTTTCGTTTCACCACCTGGTGCCACTGTCGGATACGTTCCATCGACACGATGCATTCCCGACAATATTGCATCATCGACGAACTCGAACGTTTCGACGACCGATTCGACATGGTCTGTGTCGGTGAGTGTCCCGTAGACGAACACTAACATACGCTGTTTTCCATATTGTTCCCCACACTCATCATGGGTTGGGAACGGCGGTCGATCGCCTGCCGAACCCGCTCCAACTGCTCGTCACCTTTCCCCCGCATTGCTCTTCGCTTCCGTCGACGATCGCAAGCGACCTCATTTTTCAGTACGAAAACGTACGACAGCTGTGGGGGGGGAAGCGTTTCTTCCTGTGCTTCGTTGGTTGCCCGTTCCGGTACACCCAAATCCCGCCGTGGGGTATCGCGTTGCGTGACCGTTCGCACGCGAACCATCGCCGTTTGGCAGCGAGTAGTTCACCTCTCGTGGCCGGTGATGGCCGAGCAGGTGCTTCGGACGTTGATGCGGACGACGGACATCATCGTCACTGCCCTGTTTTCTCCGGCCGCAGTCGCGGCAATCGGTCTCGCCGACCTCTATGCCAGACTCCCCCTCCGAATCGGTCTCGGTCTTGGTGGTGGCGCTATCGCGCTCTCGAGTCAGGACACCGGCGTCGGTGCAACCGCGAACCGCGACGAAGCCGTTACGCAAGCGATTCTCGTCAGCGCGGTTGCTGGCATCCCCTTCGTCCTCTTCGGTCTGCTGTTCGCCGAGCCAGCGATCGCACTCCTCGGCGCACCTCCAAACGTTGCACGAATGGGCGGCACGTATCTCCTTATCATCTTTCTCACTGCACCCGCTCGACACGTCGCGCTCGTCGCCGCACGCTCCTTACAGGGAACTGGCGATACGAAAACACCGATGTATGTCAACGTGGTTTCCAATCTGCTCAACATCGGTGGTACCGTCGCACTTGGACTCGGCATCGGTCCGTTTCCGGAGTGGCGCATCGTCGGCGTCGGCGTCGCTACCGCAGTTGGCAACCTGTTCACTGCGACAGCACTCCTATTGGCGATCCACGGCGGGTGGACGCAGTCGTCGTTTGCCCGACCCCACAATCGAACCATCACCAAACAACTACTCGTCGTCAGTGCTCCACGAATCGGCGAAGGCATCGCCGCGACGATTGCCGAGTTCCCGTTCAACGCGATTTTGCTCGCCTTCGGAACCGAAGTCAACGCGGCGTATCAAATCGGTCGGCGGGTGTATCAGCAGGTGACGGGTCCACTCTCCCGTGGATACAGCGTTGCTTCCAGTGTCATCGTCGGTCAGGCTCTCGGTAACGGTGATCCCGACCGAGCACGCTTCGAGGGGTGGGCAACCGTCGCCCTCGGACTTCTAACGGTCGGCGGAATCGGCGGTCTCCTCTTTCTCACCGCCGTGCCGCTGGTCCGGCTTTTCACCTCCGACCCGCCGACGCTCGAATACGCCGCGGACTTCGCCCGTGTGTACGGATTAGCTGCGCCGTTCCTCGTTTCGTTCGTCGTCCTCGCCGGGTCACTGCAGGGTGGGAGCGATACGAAAACACCATTCATCGCCCGCACGTCTGGAATGTTCCTGTTCATGGTCGGATTCTCGTGGCTGGTCGGCGTCCGGCTTGGATACGGTGTGACGGGTGTTTATGCAGGTATTATCCTGTATTACGTCTGGTCAACAGCGATCGTCGGAGCGGGATTCTACTGGGGAGAATGGGCGTCGCGCGCTACTGCGATGATGAAGGAGCGAGGGAGCGCCGAGGAGGCTTGAGCAGCGTACGTAGCGGCAGAAAACGGGGGAAGAAGAAAACGATACGCGTGGTGAGGCCTATTTTGAACCAATGCCAGATACCCGGTTCACCACGGATACGATCGACGGCCCACACGCCGGACAACATATCGCGACCACAGGTTCGGACGTGGACGAGGCCGATACGGCGATAGTACTCGTCCACGGGCGCGGCGCGACTGCCGAGAGTATCCTCGAACTATCCCACGAGTTTTCACACGACGAAATCGCTTACGTTGCGCCACAGGCATCGCAAAACACGTGGTACCCCCAATCGTTTCTCGCCCCGATGGAGTCGAACCAGCCGTATCTGTCGTCCGCGTTGGCGTTGCTCGACACGATCGTTTCCGACCTCGATACCGCTGGAATCCCGCCGGACCGGATCTTTCTCCTCGGGTTCTCACAAGGTGCGTGCTTGACGACGGAGTTCGTCGCACGAAACGCGAAGCGGTACGGCGGCGTCGCCGGGTTGAGCGGCGGTCTTATCGGTCCGGAAGGAACGCCCCGCGAATACGAGGGGTCGCTCGACGATACCCCGATTTATCTTGGCTGTAGCGACCGCGATCCGCACATTCCGGTCGAACGCGTCCACGAGACGAGGGACGTGCTCCGTGACCTCGACGCGGATGTGACCGAGCAAATTTTCGAGGGGATGGGCCACGGCGTCGTGCCCGAGGAAATCGCCAGCGTTGCAGAAATGGTGGACGAACTGATGGCAACCTAACGTCGAGCGTTCAGAACCGTTCACCGCGTTTCGAACTGTTTACCCCCCGCAACGACGGCCGAAACGGAGGGGGAGCGTCGCCTCGGCTTATACTGCTGCTGGAAGATGTACCGGTATGACCCATTCCCGTCGCCTTCCAACGCGGGTCACCTCGCTCGAGGAATTTCGTACGACGCTGAAGTTGCTACTCGGCATCCACTACGACTCTTCGGATGCGCTCGACCGGTCGTGGACGTTCCGCTATTCTGATGAAGAGCGACGTGACCTGATGGTCGAAGTGACGCATCTCCGTTCTCGCGGTTCGAATGCCCCTTCCCTGCGTTCCACATCGGCTTCGTCCGACCGACATCCGGAATTCGAGTTCGAGCCGATGCTCCGAGAGTTACTGATACGGGCACAGGAGGGGGGGATAGCGTTCGACCGTTCGTGGCGGTTCCAGTTCGCCGACACCGACCCCTGGGATTTGATGGTCGAAATAACGTATCTCGAAAAGCGGACCGCGAGAGCGTAGAAAAGTCGCCGGATACCAGACTATCGATCGTCGAGCGACACGAACTCGGCGTCCTCGTCACCGACGTACTTCGCACGGGGACGAATCAGTCGGTTATCGTCGTACTGCTCCAGCACGTGAGCGATCCAGCCACCGACGCGCGAGACGGCGAAAATGGGGGTGTAGATGTCGATCGGAATTCCCATCTGATAATACGTCGAGGCGGAGTAGAAGTCCACGTTCGGTGCCAGACCTTTCTCTTCTTTGATATAGTTCTCGATGGCGACGGACATCTCGTACCACTTCGTATCGCCTGCGGCCTCGCCGAGTTCTTCGCTTTGCTCGCCGAGAATCTTCGCACGCGGGTCTTTCACGTTGTAGACACGGTGGCCGAACCCAGCGACGCGTCGTCCCTCATCGAGCGCGTTCTGAACCCACTCGACCGGGTCTTGGTCTGCCTCGTCTACTTCCTTCAGCATCCGCATGACGTTGGCGTTCGCGCCGCCGTGGAGGGACCCCGACAGCGTGCCGATTGCGCTCGTCACTGCGCTGTGAAGGTCGGCGAGCGTGCTCGCCGTTACCATCGCGGAGAAGGTCGAGGCGTTCAGGCCGTGGTCGGCGTGCAGAACGAGTGCTTGGTCGAACACGTCCGCAAGCACGTCGTCAGGTTCCTCGCCGTTGAGCATGTAGAGGAAGTTCTCAGCGTGACCGAGGTCGGTTCGTGGTTCGACCGGTTCGTCCCCGTTTCGGATGCGTGTGAACGCCGCGAGAATCGTCGGCATCTTCGCGGTGATGCGTCGGCCTTTTCGGAGGTTCGCCTCGTGGTCTGCCGGGTCCGAGTCGGAATCGTCAGGGTCGTAGGTCGCGAGCATCGAAACAGCAGTTCGGAGCGCTGCCATCGGATTCGAGTCCGACTCGGCGAGTTCCCGAACGGTTTCCATGACGCCGCCATCGACCGCGCGCTCGTTCGCCATCGATTCGCTGAACGATTCGAGTTCGTCACGATTCGGCAGTTCACCGTGCCAGAGGAGATAGAGCACTTCCTCGTAACTCGCATCGCGCGCGAGGTCTTCTATCGTGTATCCACGATAAACGAGTTTTCCTGCGTCTCCATCGATGTGGCTGAGTGCTGATTCGGCGACTACGACGCCCTCTAAGCCTTTTTTGACCTCGTCTGCCATATCCCGACAATTCACGGGGTACCCGCAAAAGGATTATCTTTCGTGGTCGTTCTGCCGGGACTTGTTTTCGGCGCGATTCTATCGAACGGTAGGTGGGTCGTAGTGGTCGTTTACGCCGTTTTTCCTCTTCTACGAACGTTTTTACGGGAGAACGACCAATCCCGAACTATGGAACCCGCGAGCGGCGAGGTGGAGTACGAACCGCGGAGCGTAAAGGAGGTCTTGGCGGAGATGAAAGATACAGCCGAACTGCTCATCGACCTCTCGTTTTCCGCAGTCTTCCACGGGAGCGACGACATCGCGTCGGAGGTGCTTGCGCTCGAAGGGAAGATGGACGTGCTGGAACTGCAAGCCAGAATGAGCTTGCTCATGGCCGCGAGAAGTCCTGAGGACGCGGAAGAACTCGCGCCGGTTCTCGGCGTCGTCGGTGCTGCGGAGAAAATCAGCGATGCCGCAGGCGACATCGCCAAAGTCGTCTTGGAAGATATCGGCCTTCCTCAGACCATGCGCGCGGCACTCCCGGAGGCGATCGAAACGCTCGTCCGCGCGTCGGTGACCGAAACATCGTCACTTGCGGGGCAGACGCTCGGTACGCTCAATCTCGAAACTGAAACGGGGGTTCGCGTCATCGCCATCCATCGTGGCGGAGATTGGATTCTGAACCCCGACAAGGACACCGACCTCCGCGTGGACGATAGACTCCTTCTGCGCGGCCCGGACGAAGGTATCGCATCGGTGTACGAACAAGCGACGGGTGAGGAGTACGAACCGCCGGAACCGCCGGAGGCCGATGACACCGACCTCGAACGGGCGGTCGATTCCATCGTGCTGATGAAGAACATGAGCGAACTTGCGGTCGATCTCGCATACGGAAGCGTCCTCTTCGACAGCGAAGAAGTGGCGGAGGAAGTCGTCGAACTCGAAGCCGAAGTAGATGCGCTTCAATCGCGATTCGAGGCGTGGGTGTTACAAGCCGCGAGCCACGCTGACGACCCTGTCTCGCTCCGCGGCCTCGTCCACCTCGCGAACAGTACGGAAGTCATCAGCGACGCAGCGGTCGAAATCAGCGAAGGAATGCTCCACGGACTCGGAACACATCCCGTCGTCGAGTATGCGGTGCAGGAAAGCGACGAGGTCATCGTTCGGGTGACCATCGAACGTGGGAGTGGCTTCGACGGCACGACACTCGGCGAGAAACGGGTCGAAACGGAAACCGGGATGCGAATTATCGCGGTTCGCAGGCCACCGGACGACTGGGTCATCTCACCGGGTCCGAAAACCGACATCCACGCCGGTGATGTCCTGCTCGCCAAAGGAACGCGGTCGGGTGCAGAACGACTCGAAGAACTGGTCGGTATGGACAGGTCGGTGTGACCGGTCACGAAGCGATCAGTCGAGATCGCGTGCGAGTCGCCGCGCCGAGAGAAGCGTCAGCAGTGTCGTGAAAAGCGCGCCGAGCGTGATCGCTAGCACGAATCCGAGCGCGAGAAACGCGACCGGCGTTCCGGCCTGTCCGGGGACCTCGCCGATGAAGACGACGCGATAAAAGTACACGAGCACGGTAAAGACGATGCTCAGTGCGAACCCAACCATCGCGTTTCGGCGAACGTTCAACGCTTCGATGAGGTTCGCTGTCGCCGGGCGCTCTGGTATCTGTTCTTGCACCTTCTGGGGTTGGTATCCATCAATAAAAGATTCGTCGGTCAGCGTTCGAGAATCGCGTCGGCTTCGATTTCGACCAGCATTTCCGGGGTGACCAATCGGCTCACTTCGACCATGCTCGTCGCCGGTCGAATCGCTTCGAAGAACGCGGCGTGGGCATCCCCGACTGCTTCCCAATCCTCGATATCCGTCACGTAGATTCGCGTTCGAACCACGTCTTCGAGGCTTGCATCTGCTGATTCGAGCGCCGTTTCGATATTTTTGAGCGCTTTTTCCGTCTGCCCGTAGGGATCGTTCTTTCCGACGATGTTCCCGTCTTCGTCCGTGGCTGTGGTTCCGGACACTCGAACTTCGTTCCCAACACGGACGGCGCGTGAGTAGCCAACGCGGTCTTCCCATTCTGTTCCGCTGGAGATGGTTTTGCGGGTCACAGTGGAAAAACGTCGAGATGAGGCAAAAACCCATCTCAGGCGTACGAATCGAGTTCCCGTCCGAAGACGACGAGATAGGCCGTGTCAGCGATGCCGACTACGGTGACCAATCCGAATGCAAATGCCGATCCGTTTTCGGTTGCCACGGGTACCTCATTCGCCCGACTGCTAATCGTTTCACCGGACATGGCAACGGTAATACCGAACTGCTAAGGGCGTTCAGCAACGGTGTACCTGTAATGACAACGCTCGGAACGGCGAGCGCGGCCCCCGGAGAAATAGACACGGGCCGACTCGCGGTGGGAGAGACCCGCGATGGGAGCCAGTTCGGTCTCCCCGTCGCCGTGATAAACGGTGCAAACGAGGGAAAAACGCTATACATACAGGCCGTCAGCGACGGTGACGAACTCAACGGACTCGGCGTCATCAAACGGGTCGTCCCACAGCTCGCGCCGGAAGACATCTCCGGCACGATTCTCGTCGTTGGTCTCGTTAACTATCACGCCTTCCAAGTGGCGGAGCATCGCAACCCTATCGACGATACGAAAATGAATCGCGCGTACCCCGGCAACGAGTCGGGTACGTCGAGCGAGCGAACTGCGGCGGCAACCTTCGAGGCCGCATCACGGGCCGACCTCATTCTCGACCTTCATCAGGGTTCGACCAGCCGGATGATAAACGAGGTCCGCGTCCGCTGTGGCAAACGTCATCGCCTTCACGACGAGTGTTTGGAACTCGCCAAGGTGTTCGGATGCGGCCACATTTTGGACCAGAAGGGGCCGGACGGACAGCTCGCCCGTGCTGCACCGGACGAGGGTATCCCTACCATCGACCCCGAACTCGGCGGCTGTGTCGGCTGGGACGAGGAGAGTATCCAGTACGGCGTCGATGGCGTGTTCAATGTGCTTCACCATTACGGGTTTCTAGACGGCGACGTGGAACTCGAACCACAAACCAGAGCGTCGGGATTCGACCGCTACGGCGCACCGAACGGCGGTATCGTGACATTCAAAAAGGACCTCGGCGAAACGGTGTCGCCGGGTGAAACGTTGTTCGAGGTCACGGACGTGTTCGGTACGCTGAAAGCTGAAGTGACCGCCGACCGTTCCGGCGTCTTCTGGCGTTCGCGGCGACTCCCTCAGGTCGCCACCGGGGAGTACGTCTGTTCGGTCGGAATCGATATCGACGAATATTGACCAAACTGATGAAAACCGATCTTCTCTGCTCCGCATGCGGAAATGAGTATGCCGCTGGCCCGAACGAGCCGTGGCGCTGTGACTGCGGCCATCCACTCGATTTTGCGCGCCAACCGCTTCCCAGTGCGGACGACCCACCGGAATTCGCTGAATTCGACACGCGTGATGGGTTGTGGGCGTTTTCGGAGTTTCTTCCGGTCCGCCGAGTCGTCTCGCTCGGCGAGGGATTTACGCCGCTCACGGATGCCGACGAGTGGAATGCGCAGTTCAAACTCGATTGCGTTTTCCCGTCGGGAAGTTTCAAAGACCGCGGTGCAACTGCTACCCTCTCCCGTGCCGCCGAACTCGGCGTCGAAACGGTTCTCGAAGACTCCTCCGGAAATGCGGGGGCGGCAATCGCTCAGTACTCTGCACGGGCCGGTATCGACGCCGAAATCTACGTTCCGGCGGACGTGAAGGAATCGAAACTGAAAGCCATCGAGCGTGCTGGTGCGACCCCGGTTCGTGTCGAAGGGAGCAGGCAGGACGTAACCGATACCTGTGTCGCCGCAGTCGAAGCGGGTGACGGCTGGTACGCCAGTCACGCATGGAATCCCGCCTTCTTCGCCGGAACGATGACGTTCGCGTTGGAACTGGCCGCCCAGCGCGACTGGTCGGTGCCGGACGCCATCGTGTCGCCGCTCGGCCACGGAACGCTCTTTCTCGGCATGTATCGCGGATTCCAAGCCTTACTCGATGCGGGGTGGACGGACGAGATGCCTCGCCTCCTCGGCGTGCAGGCAGAAGGCGCCGCCCCGATTGCTGACGAACGACACGGGGACGGCGACGGACGAAACGACGTGGCTGACGGCATTCAAATCACGCATCCGGCGCGTAAGAACCAGATTGATGATGCCATCGAAGCGACCGACGGCGACGCGATTGCACTCGACGCGGCGGCGACGCAGGATGCCCTCGACGAACTTCATCGAACTGGCTTCTACGTCGAACCGACGAGTGCGGTGGCAGTGGCGGGGCTGTCGGCGTATCGAGAGCGGGGGACGATTGCGGAGGACGCGGATGTCGTCGTCCCGCTCACCGGACACGGCTTGAAGTCATCGTAGTCGTTTCTACGGTGACTGTTGCTGTCCCCCTCCCGAAACCCGACATCGGGTCAAATACCAGTTATCGTTCGGGATGTGTCGGTCCGTCGAACCCACCTCGAACGAGCGGTTTGGCGATGTGGCGACGTGCTTCCGGCGGTACTTCGTACCAGCCGTGTTCCAATTCTCGTTCGATTCTTCGCTCGACTTTTCCGTCCGCCCGCGTACCACAGTCTCGACACCGATAGCCTTGCTCCGCCCCCGCGCTCTTCATCGACCGGCCACAGTCCGGGCAGGTCGGCGTGACGAGTTCCGTGGCATCGAGGGTTCGAACCGCGAACTTTTCCAGCTTTACTGTTCCACGAGCGACTTCCCCACAGACCGTGATCTCGTCCCTTGGGCGGAGATTCCTGACGTGGTCGCGGAACCGTTTCGTCGGCTCGAAGGCAGCACAGGGTAGGCGACTCGCCCCATCCGTGAGCGTGAAAAAGACGTGACCTCCTTGCCGAGTTTCGGGCTTCGAGGTGACCGTTCCGGTGATTCTGTAAGCGTGACCGTCTTTCACGTTCCCGGGGTCGGCATCACGGAGATGGGCGTCAGTCCCTTGGTTCGTCACGAACTGTGCGGTTTTGATCACTTGTTCGCTTTCGATTTCGTCGGCGACTCGCCGGACTGCATCCGGGTCGTCGCCACGGATTCCGTGAAGGATGGGACAGGGCGTATGCGGGACACAAACGGCCTCGCCGGTTCCTCGGTCAACCGTGTCCCAGACGGTCGGATACTCGTCGCTTTCGGCCGCGAACACCGAGTCGAAATCCACGTTTCGGCGTGTTCCCCATCGCTCCGATTCGCGGTAGGAGATCTGTTCGTAAGTCCACTCCGTGAACGCGGCCCAACTGCCGACCGCTGCGAGCGCACCGATTTTCCCTCGCGCGTTTTTCCATCCGGTAGAACGATAGCCCGCTGATTCGATTCGCCGGTCGGCCTGCTCGCGGGATAGGTGGTCTCGAACGGCGGCCTGCGCGAACGTTGACACGCCGTCCGGAACGGTTTCGGGCGCATGAGGCGCGACCACGAGTCCGGGATTCGTATTGGGGTCACCGGTCTCAGCCGCAGCTTCGAGTTCGTCCCGCGCGAGTTCGAACGCCACTCCCGGGTCAAGGTCAGTGTGGACCGCGAGTGCAGCGTTGCCCCGCGTCTTGTGCTTGACCGCGGGATTGAGACGGACGAGGAGCAGTCGCTCTACGTCCCCACCTGCGTTTCGCACACTGTCCGCAACGCGCGCGGCCAGGTAGGTCGTGCACATCCCACGTGTTCGGGAGTCGGTGTCGTCGAGACCGATAACCGTCACACAGAAGCGTTGTCGCGTGGCGGATTAACAGCTTTCGAAGCCGCATTGTAATATATGAGTCTATCGTCGTCGATTCACGAAATCGCAAGACTGCGGTATCATATACACCCAAAACGTATTTATATCGGAATCGCTTACCCGACACCATGTCCCGGTCTGCACTGGTCGGCAACGTGACCGCGATGCTCGAAGATGCGGGATTCGTGGTCAGTGACCGGTGTGCTATCCGACCAAAGAGTTTCGATGTGGCAGCGCGACGTGGACCAGACCTGCTACTGTTGAAAATTCTCGGCAACATCGACGCGTTCGACGCCGAGACCGGCATGGAGATGCGACGACTCGGTACGTATCTCGATGCAACTCCGCTAGTCATCGGTCTACGGACGAGAAACCAAGACCTCGAATCCGGCGTGGTGTACTTCCGCCATGGGGTTCCGGTGTTCAGCCCCGATACCGCTCTCGACCTCTTCGTTGAAGGAGTGCCACCGCTCGTCTACGCCGCGCCCGGCGGCTTGTACGTCAACATCGACGGCGACGTGTTGAAGGACGAACGTAAGGGTCGTGGATGGAGTCTCGGTCAACTCGCCTCGGAACTCGGGGTCTCCCGACGAACCGTCTCGAAATACGAGGATGGCATGAACGCCAGCGTCGAGGTGGCAATCGAACTCGAAGAGCTGTTCAACGGCGAGCTCACCAGTCCCGTCGAAGTGTTCGATGGCGCGGAGGAACTCACCGAGGAGGACGAACTGGCAGAGTCGGAGACCGAACCGGAGGACGAACACATGTTCACGACGTTGACCCGCGTCGGCTTCACGGTGCATCCGACGACTCGTGCACCGTTCAAAACGGTCAGTGAGGACGATTACGAGGACCGTGTCCTGACGAGTCACTCGGAGTTCACTAGAACTGCCGAAAAACGCGCTCGAATCATGAGTTCGATCAGCCGAGTCGCACGCACTCGGTCGGTCTATTTCGTCGATAAAGCGCGGCGCGAAACCGTCGAAGGGACCGCGCTGGTAGAACGCGAGGAAGTCGAAGGAATAGAGGACGCTGACGAACTCCGGAAGCTGATTCGAGAACGAGCGGAAGCGTAGTTTTACCCTTCACCCTCCCCGTCTTCACCACCCATCTCTCCGTTTTCATCGGCTTCTCCGTCTTTGCCGCCCATTTTACCGTCACTGTCTTGTCCGCCGTCACCGCCTCCACCTTCTTCGCCGCCTCCTTCTCCACCCTCTTCGCCCGGTCCCATGCAACCCGCACACCCAGCGATGACCAGGCCGCTCGTGGACAGTATTTTTCGCCTCGTCGTCATGCAGACTTCGATGTACTGAGAACAAGTAAACCGGATGGCCAACACGCGAATACTATCGAACGAAGGGAGAGATGGCACCGGGTTATTCAGTGTAACGCGTTCCGTTCGCTGTTCGACAGTTATCAACTCATCGCCGTTATCGACCTTTTATGGCCTTTACCTGAACGAGCTTCTCTGAAAAACCACTCCGGCTTATCGGAAGTGGTGCTACGCGCCGTAGGATTCTTCCAGATATTCAACGATATCGTCGCTTTCCGGCATTCCCTCGACGCCGTTTTCTTCATCCACCAACACTGGGACGCCGGTTTGGCCACTCACTTCTTTCACTTCCGTTCGCTGCCCGTGGGCGCGCGGGACATAGTGAGATTCGTAGTCTAGGTCGAGTTCGTCCAGCTTGCTCGTCACTTTCGCGCAGAACGGACAGCCTTGGAGTTCGTACAGTTCGAGGGTGGGCATGAGCGTAGTTAGGGGGGTCTGAAATAAGAGTGTGGTGTTCGCGAGGAAAGCGACCGGTTTTCTGGACGACGGACAACGCGAGTTGTCGTTTGTGGCAGAGCACATTCGGTAGATGTAAAAGAAATGGGTCATCTGTCACACAACTCCACAACGTCCGAACAATCGAAGCGATACATCCGGGACTCGGGAGCCGAAAGTACGGCAACCGAAAATAATCGACGAAACGACGTGGCCGACTAAACGTTTCCTTTGAGGAGACCGCTCGTCCGGACGAAGAAGTAGAGAACGAATGCGACTGCGAGCGCCCAGTGGCCAGGACGGGTGTCCTCCAGCTCACCTGCTGCGAGTTTGACGATTGGATAGGAGACGATGCCCGCGGCGATGCCGTAGGCGATGGAGAACGTAAACGGCATGACGAGGATGGTCATCCCGGCGGGGACGGTACTGGTGATGTCGTCCCATGCGATATCGACGACGTTACCGAGCATCACGACGCCGATGACAACCAGCGCGATATGGGAGGCGTACTGCGGAATCGCTGCGGCTACGGGGACGAAGGCCAGCGATACCAGAAACAGGACACCGACGACGAGTGCTGTCATTCCGGTCCGGCCACCTTCTTCGACGCCAGAAGCGGATTCGATGTAGGTCGTCACCGTCGAGGTGCCGAGCATTCCGCCGACGGTCGTGCCGACGGCGTCAGCCATCAGCGGTTTCTCGATTTCGGGGAGGTTCCCTTCATCGTTGAGAAAGCCGCCGACCTGCCCGACGCCGACCAGCGTTCCGGCGGTGTCGAAGAAGTCCACGAAGAAGAACGTGAACACGACGAGCGCGAACGAGAACGCTTCGACGCCCTTCAATCCCGAGATGAACGCGCCAGCGACGGGGGTGATATCGTAGGTCGCACTCACCATCTGCGGGGTGAGTGTGCCTGGTGCGACGAGACCGAACCACTCCGCGGCGTAGCCGATGATCGTCGTCAGTGCGATGCCGACGATGATGGAGCCCGGGATACCACGGGCATAGAGCGCGAAGGTGAGGAAGAGGCCGAACACGGAGAGAATCGCGACGGGGTCGGATGCGACCGGACCGAGCGTGATGTAGGTCGCTTCGTCGGGGACGACGACGTTCATCGCCTGCAAACCGATAATCGCGAGGAACAGTCCGATACCGGTTCCGACGGCGAATTTCACTGGTTCGGGGAAGAGGCGAATTATGTACTTTCGCGCGCCGATTGCAGTCAGCGCGATGAAGACGATTCCTTCCACAAACACTGCAGCCAGCGCGGTCTGCCACGAAATCCCGAGCGCCCCGACGACCGTGAACGCGAAGAAGGCGTTCAAGCCGAGGCCGGGTGCCTGCGCGAACGGTCGATTCGCGTAGAACGCCATGGTCAATGTCGCGACTGCCGCCGCGATGATGGTCACGACTGCGAGCATGGAAACAGTTTGACCGTAGGAGTAGTTGGCCAGTTGGATGCCGTCCTGAATCGGAATCTGTGGATTATCCGCGAGGATGCTCGGGTTGACGACGACGATGTAACTCATCGTCAGAAACGTCGTCAGCCCTGCGATTACCTCCGTCCGCAAGTCCGTACCGTGTTCCTCGAAGCCGAAGTATTCGGCCAGAGAGCTGAACACGCCCGATTCTGTGCGAGTGTCGCCGGTTTCATTCGTCCCCATGATGAACGAGTGAGCATAACCGTGAAAACATACTTAACAGTTCTCATTGATTCTGAGCATCTATACGCAAATATGTATATATCATCGCTTTCGATCGCCTTCTGATGGTTATATTCGCATGAATGTGAGTACAATTTCAGGAGACCAGCACGGGGTTGCCTCACTCGAACAGCGCCAACGCACCGACTGGTGCGTCAGTTCGGGCTTTTGCACGCTCGATTCCCTCATCCCCTGCTGCGATGAGTGCGAAAACGCCGCCCACATCGGCGTCCGCGTCGTGGGCGATTTCGAGAAGCAGTTCTTGGGTCTCGCCGGAGCGGATGAGGTCGTCCACGACGAGCACGGTTTCGCCCGATCCGATGGCGGAAGACGGGAGATAGTAAGTGAGTTCGATACCGGAAGCGAGTCGCTGACGAGCCTCGATGAACTCCTCGACGGCGGTCTCTTTCGACTTCTTCGCGTAGGCACAGCGCGCGCCGAAGTAACTCGCCATCGCGGCGGCAAGGGTGATGCCGTCGGTTGCGGCGGTCAGTACTACGTCAGGGTGGCTGAAATCAAACGTTTCGGCGGCGACCGGTGCGACGAGGTCGAGAAACGCTTGGTCGAAGACGACGCCCGAGTTGTCCACGTAGCCTTCGGTGTCGAGACGAGTACGAGCTTCGAGTTCGTCCGCGAGTTCTTCCCTGCCGACTCCTTCGACGACTGCTTCGGCGCGGTCGGTACTCGGGAGAACGTGACCGTTCACGTAGCGGTTCAAATCGCCCGCAGGGAGATCGGTCACCTCGGCAAGTTCGTCATAGGTTCGCGTCTCTTTTAACATCCGCAGAACGGAGACTGCCTGTAACTGGAGAGTAGCCTTCTCGGCTCGATTCATATTCCAATACTCACCATCGTGCAACCTTGAACACTTCGATGATGAACCGGTGCAGTCTACACACAACCGTGTTGTTCCACTCGACGTTTTAGTCGAGGAAATCCGGTTGTTGTCTCTTCTCTCCGCACTCCTCTTCGAGATGAATCCGGAACGCCGCCAGTTCGATATTACCGTGCTGTCGCTCCTTTCTATCGCGGACCGATATCGTACCCGACTCCGCTTCGTCACTACCGACGATGAGCATATACGGAACGTGGTCGTCGTGCCCAGCACGAATCTTTTTCCCGAGCGTCCAATCACGGTTGTCCACCTCAACTCGGAACTCATCGAATTCGTTCGCTACGCTTTCGGCGTACTCCGCGTCGTCGTCCGTAATCGGCAGCACTCGAATCTGTTCCGGTGCGAGCCAGAGCGGGAAATTGCCCGCGAAGTGCTCGATGCATACGCCCATGAATCGTTCGAGCGACCCGAGGAGCGCGCGGTGTATCATCACGGGACGGTGTGCTTCGTTGTCCTCGCCGATGTAGCTGATCCCGAGTCGCTCTGGTTGGACGAAATCCAACTGCACCGTCCCGATCGTCCATTCGCGTCCGATAGCGTCCTTCGCGTTGATTGCGATTTTCGGCCCATAAAACGCGCCTTCTCCCGCTGCGACTTCGTAATCGAGTTTTTCGTCGTCCAGCGCGTTTCGAAGGGCCTCACGTGCGCGTTCCCAGAGCGCGTCGTCACCGATTGCGTCGTCGGGTTTCGTCTCCAGTTTTAGCAGGACGTCCAGTCCGAAGACGGCGTACATTTCGCGGATGACGGCGAGCGTCCGTGCTATTTCTGCCTGAATCTGGTCCGGGCGAACGAAGGCGTGACCGTCGTCCTGCGTGAACCCGCGTACCCGGAGCATTCCGGAGAGCTCTCCCGACTGTTCGTTTCGATAGCACGTGCCGAACTCCGAGAATCGCAGTGGAAGATCACGATACGACCGTCGGTCGTAATCGTAAATGTGCGCGTGATTCGCGCAGTTCATCGGCTTGAGACCGTATTCGTGGCCGTTCTGTTCCCATACGAACATCTCCCCTTTCTCCGTGAAATGTTCGTAGTGCCCCGACTTCTTCCACAGCTCGGCGTGATTGAGTTCGGGCGTTTTCACCTCTTCGTAGCCCAACTCGGCGTTTTTCTCGCGGACGAACTCTTCCAACTCTCGCCGGAGTGCCATCCCGTTCGGGTGGAAATGCACACATCCCGGCGAGTGATCGGGGACCGAGAACAGTTCCATCTCCGCGCCGATTTTGCGATGGTCACGCTCTTTGGCTTTCTCGCGGCGTTCGAGAAACTCCTCCAAGTCCGCCTCGCGGTCGAAGGCCGTACCGTAGAGTCGCGTGAGCATCGCCTCGTCCTCGTCGCCGCGCCAATACGCCCCGGCGATTTCGAGCAGGGAGAGCGCACCGATTTCGCCCGTTGACTCGACGTGCGGGCCAGCACAGAGGTCTTCGAACTCCCCTTGGTGATAGAACGACACCGGTTCGCCTACGTCCTCGATTTTCGTCATCAGTTCGCGTTTGTAGGGCTGGTCTGCAAGTCGTTCACGCGCATCGTCAGGGGCGACTTCTTCCCGGACGATATCGTAATCCTCAACCACGATATCGCGCATCTCGGCTTCGATTACGGCGAGATCGTCTCCGTCGAGTTCGACGCCATCGAAATCGTAGTAAAAGCCGTCGTCCGTCGGCGGCCCGATAGCCAGTTTCGCATCCGGAAAGCGGCGAAGCACTGCTTGCGCGAGTACGTGCGCCGCGGAGTGGCGCAAGACACGAACGTATTCGTCCGAATCCGGTGTGACGATCCGAAGGTTTGCGTTCGATTCGATTCGATATTCTGGTGCGACGAGGTCGCCGTCCACGATTCCGGCGACGCAGTCGTTTCCGAGACCCGGTCCGATCTCGTAGGCGACCTCCTCTACCGAAACTGGGCGGCTGAACTCGCGACTCGATCCGTCCGGAAGCGATACGACGACTGCTGGCTGTGATCGATGATTCATGGTTGTGACTGTTGATTCAGTGAAATTCTACGCCGCCACGTACTCCATTCGAGTGCGCAACGGACACCCGGACACGAACCCGAACTCGCATTCCAAAACCGACTCGGAAATGCATCGCTGGGGGCGTCAGAGGCGGACGGGAAAACGATGATGGTGGTGACTATATTAACGGGCGAGAACCCGGCGTGTAAAGCAGTCACCTAGCATAGTGTTGCGTGTTCCGATACTAATCGTGGAATCGTATATATGTCTTGTGCGAGTTCGAGAGGTCTCTCGTGGCGGTTTCGCTTTCGAGTTTCTCGCCGACAGTCGCCTTCACGCGCCAAAGAACTACCATCCAACTTCACGACGATACGACCGCTCCATCAAAAAACGGACTCACCGGCTATTCGCCCTGTTCGAGCAAGTCGGAGGCGGAGAGAAGGGCCTCCATCTCGACATCGGCATCGGCTAGATTTTCGCGGCCACCTTCCTCCCTATCCACGACGACGAGGATCTTGTTCACTTCTGCACCCGCGTCTCGGAGGGCTTCCACGGCATCCACCGCGCTTTGGCCCGTCGTTACGATGTCTTCGAGAACGATGACCTCTTCTCCCGCCTCCAGCCTCCCTTCGACGAGGTTCGCGGTCCCGTACTCCTTTTTCTGCTTTCGTGCGATGACGTAGGGGTTGCCCGTCTCGACGCTGGTGACTGCGACGAGTGGGACGGCACCGAGGGCGACGCCCGCGAGTTTCGTATCCCCCAGTCGCTCGGCGAACGCCTCGGCGATGAGTTCGAGACAGTGAGGGTCCGTCTCGAACAGATATTTGTCAACGTAGTAGTTGCTCGTTCCGCCGTGCGAGAGCTCGAATTCGCCGTACTGAACGGCGTCCGCCGCCCGAAGGGCTTCGATGAGTTCCTGATTCGCCATGTGCGACAACGGGCGGGGAACGGGTTTAAAAGTAGTTTATCGCGGTCGTTACCACGGTTCGTTTTTCAACCCGACCATGTATGCGGCCATGTTCGTCACGAGATGTAAGAACGGCGTGACGACGACGACCACGGTGAGCACCGGAAGGGTGAACGTCCGTAACGTCCACCCCGGCGCGGAAAGCGACGTGAGCAGGAGCGCCATCACGACGAAATCCAACTGGTCGACGCCGGGAAACGCCGCGCCACGCTGTCGTCCGGTTCGACGCTTCAGGAACGACGCCCCCATATCACCGAGCATCGCACCGAGCGGCATCGCGACGATGACGACTGCGGGGAAGGGGTCGGGAAGTCGAGCGCCGAAGATACTTGCATTCGGCCCGTTGATTGCGTTTAACCCAAGTGCGAGCACCGCTCCCGCGGCGACGCCTGCGACGGTCCCACGCCAGGTTTTCCCGTCCCCAAGGATTCGTTCTCCGTTCCACGTCCGACCCCCGTCGATGGGTGCGCCACCGCCCGCAAGCACCGCGACGTTGTTCGGCACGTACGCGGGCAACATCGCCCACACCGCGACGACAACGGCTTCGAAAACGTCCACACCGAGAATGTCCATATCGAGACAGAAACTCCCCGGGTCTTAAGACCCGACGGTCTGGCGCTGGTATATATAATCATAAGGCATGGGGGTGCAAACCCCGGAGTATGATACCACCGATTGCCAGTCGGTTCGTCGCTGGTGAAACACCGGCGGAGGCGTTGGAGTACACGCAGGAGCTGAATCAGCGGAACGTCAGCGTCATTCTCAATCTGCTCGGCGAACATTACCATGACCGGAAACCGGCGGACGAAGACGCCGAGGTGTACGTCCGATTGCTCGAAGACATCGACCGTTCTGATCTTTCTGCATGTGTTTCGGTCAAGCCATCGCAAGTCGGCCTCGATATCGGCACGCACGTTTTCCGCGAAAATATGGAACGCATCGCGGACGCCGCCGAAGACACGTTCGTCTGGATCGATATGGAAGACCACGAGACGACGGACGCAACCCTCGACGTATTCGAACAACTGACTCGCGAGCACGACGGTGGCATCGGTGTCTGTCTCCAAGCGAACCTAAAGCGGACGGCGGACGACCTCGAACGACTCGCAGACCTTCCTGGGAAAGTGCGACTGGTGAAGGGCGCCTACGACGAACTCGAGGATATCGCGTACAAACAAAAGGAGAAGGTCAACGCCGTCTATCGTGAATATCTCGAATTCATGTTTCAGGAGTTCGAGGGCGGCATCGCAGTCGGCAGCCACGACCCAGCGATGATCGAATATGCCAAAGAACTCCACGAGGAGTACGGCACCGACTTCGAAATCCAGATGTTGATGGGTGTCCGCGAAGACGCCCAATACGAACTCGCGGAGGAGTACGAGGTTTGGCAGTACGTTCCGTACGGCGGTAAATGGATGTCGTACTTCTACCGTCGTGTGATGGAACGGAAGGAGAACCTGCTGTTTGCGGCCCGTGCAGTGCTCGGTAGATAACGCGAACGTTGCAACTGGTTTATATTCCTGCACTCGTATGCTACACACAAATGTCTTCGTGGAAGCGTGACGCTGGCAGCGGTCTCATCGTTCTTGCCCCCTTACTGGTCACCGCGTATATCGTGGCGTGGATGTTCCTCAAAATCGCTGGGCTTCCGTTCCTGGTCAAACTTCCGAACTACACGATTCTGGGAGGGTTCATAACGATACCCGGTAGCCTCATTCGTGTCGGTATCGTCCTCACGGTGTTTTCGATGCTCGTGCTCAGCGTGGGATATCTCATGCGGACGACCGTCGGTGGAATCGTTGAAAACGCCATCGACGGAGCGATGAACCAACTGCCCGGCCTCCGAATCGTCTACAACGCGTCCAAAATGGCCGCCGAAACCGCACTTTCCGACACCAACCAACTGCAGAAACCGGTCAAAATCGAGACGTGGAACGGAATGCGGATGACGGCGTTCAAAACCGGAAAGACGACCGACGACGGTCGGGAACTCCTCTTTTTGCCGACTGCACCGAACATTACGACTGGATTCGTCGTGGAGGTCGAACCCGACCAGTTCACGGAAACCGATGAGAGCGTCGAGGATGCCTTGACTCGCGTCTTGAGCGCTGGATTCGGAGAAAACAGCGAAAGTGGAATTCCGATCAACGTGACTGAGGAAGGCAAGGACAACACGAAGACACCCCCGCCGACGCAGTAATGTAAAAATTAAAACTGGTAATCTTTTGAGGATTGCAGTTCTCCTTTCAATTATGACGTGTCCAGAATGTGGGGACGAACGGCTTCCATTCACCGTTCCATCCGAACTCCGCGAATACGTGCCGAGTGAACCGGCTTCAGTGCTCCTCTGTCCACATTGCCTTCATCTCGACCCAACGGAAGACGTGGAAGCGGAACTCGCCGACTTTACGCGAATAAGTAGCACACTTCCCGAGGACCGAGACGTCGCAGCAGCAATGATTCTCGCAACCGCACTCCTTTCGTCGCTTGCACTCCATCGACAGCGTATCGACGCTCTCCTCGACCGGGTCGAGGCGGCCGGTATCGACCCGCTTCTTGCCCTCGACAGACTCGCGGCGGATTCGGAACTCGAACCGAACTTCGATATCGAATCGCGGCGTCAGCAGTTGCTCCAACTCCGGGACTGAATCGCTCGACGGTTCCACGAAGCCTCAACTTTCATCACACCGTCTCACAACTAGAGAGATATGCCCGAAAACTGCATCTTCTGTCAAATCGTGGCAGGCGACATTCCGAGTAAGACCGTCTACGAAGACGACAGCGTGTTCGCGTTTCTCGACGTGAACCCTCTCGCGCCGGGGCATACGCTCGTCATTCCGAAACACCATTACGAGACGCTTGCCGACCTCCCCGAAGACGCTGCAACCGACCTGTTCTCGGCGCTCCACCGCCTCACGCCCGTCGTCGAGGATGCGGTTGCTGCCGACGCGAGCAACGTCGCGTTCAACAACGGTGAGGCGTCGGGACAGGAAGTTCCGCACGTCCATGGACATATCATTCCACGATTCGACGATGACGGTGGCAACCCGATTCACGCCATCGCCGGACGTACGCCGGATCTCTCCGATGAAGAGTTAGACGAGATCGCAGCCGACATCCGCGACGCTCGATAAGCCTCGGATTTTTATACTAGTGCGAATCTATTCCGCTGTAGAACTGTGAAACGAACTGCTGCACTCGTCGGCGTAACTGGCGGGGCCGGAACGACACGCCTCTGTGTCGAACTCGGTGCCATCCTCACACACACCGGCCGCGACGTGGTTATTTTGGATGCCGCGTTCGCGACGCAGGGCTTGGCCCACCATGCACCCGGTCGCATCGATACTGACCTTACCACGCTGTTGACCGACGAGAACGATCTTGCGAACGGACTCACTGATGCGCTCATCGACCATCCTGTCGAAACACCTGGACGACTCGCGCTCTGCCCGACATACGCACCCTTCGAGCGATTAGCACGCGCAAAAGGAGTTGATGCGGTCCAGCGATTCGAAACGCTCATCGAGATCCTGTCGAATCAGTTCGACCACGTTCTCGTGGATACACCGCCGGTCGCAGCGAATCAGTCTGTTGCGGCGGTGAACGCCGTCGATTCCATCGCACTTGTCGCACCTGCTTCCCGTAGTGGTTCGGATGCGGCTCAAGGGATGCGTGGTCGCCTTGTCGACCTCGGAACGAATGCGGATTCCGTCATCGTCAATCGCGTGGATGGTGAGCATCCATTGGGAGATGCGTTGGCGATTCCGACGGACGCTACTGCCGCTGAGGACGTACCTTCGAGCGTCCCCGACCTCGATACGTCGTTTTCGCCTGCTATCGCTACCGCCGCTGAAACCGTTTTCGACACCACACTTGCTATCGATTTTCCGGAGGAGGGCCTGTTCGATATCGATCCGGACGACTATTTACCGGAATCACTCCCGTAGTCGTGGGTTCAACTGATCGGTAACCCTTGAACTCTCCGTGCGTGCTTCTCAACCCGCTTCGTTCCCCCGAAAATACGTTAGAACAGATCGCCGACGTCGCTCATCGTCTCAGCCAGTGCGTCCCGCTTTTCGACCGCCGCATCGCCACCGGGTGTCAACACACTTTCCACCACTTCTGCCGACCCTGCTATCGGTTCATGCGTTTCGATGAACGTAGCCAACGCAAATTCAGTTTCATTCGCGCCGGTTAGCGTCCGTGCTTCCGTACGTGAGAGGTCGGCCGAGAGCCAATCCCGAATAATCTCGTGGCCGATCGGTCCAAGTGGAGAGACACCATCTACGCTGAGCAGGTGGAGCGTCTTTGCCGCAGTAATCGGTGCAACCCCGCTCTCACGAGCGGTTTCGCCGATAGATATGCCAGCGGAGTACGATTCCAGTATTTTCTCCGCCGTGTCGGCATCGCAGGGTAAGTCGCTGGCGAAGGCGGTCAGTTGCTCGCCGAGATTCCGACCAGTATCGTCCACGGTTGCGACACCGCGGTTTCTCTGCTCGGTCGTCACCTCCAACCCCTCCGCAATATCCGACAGCGCCATGTGGCTTTCTTGTCTCTCTCCCGACTTGAATGTTTATGACAGGTATCAAAATTGGTAATTGCGCTCGAGTTCAAGCGTACCGGTTACCGGTATGCTTATTCCCGCCGAACATCGTCGTTTCCCTGATTTCTGCGCTCGTTTAAATACTATCTCGGGAGAAGTTTTCAGTGTGATGAGTACGACAGAGACCCACGCCGAAACGTGTCCCGAATGCTACAGCCGAGTCCGCGAACGCGGCGCAGAGGCAGTCTGCACCGAATGTGGACTCGTCGTTGCGGAAGACAACCTCGATCGCGGTCCGGAGTGGCGCTCGTTCTCCGACGACGAGACGAATCGAAAGCGGACCGGTGCACCCCTCACGCGCTCGCGGCACGACCGTGGCCTCTCGACTGAGATCGGCTACCGGGACAGCTCGGTTCGATTGACCGGTCGTAAACGACGACAGGTGATGCGTATGCGCCGTCAGCACAACCGTGCACGGATCTCCTCCAAGTCCGAGCGAAATCGTGTGTACGGGTTCACGGAAATCCGCCGACTCGTCGGCGCACTCCAACTCCCCGTGAACGTGCGCGACCAAGCCTGCGTGCTGTTCGAATCCGCACAGAGTGAAGACCTGCTCCGTGGTCGTTCGTTGGAAGGATTCGCCGCGGCGGCGGTGTACGCGACGTGCCGAACGGCTACCGTCGCCCGGACGCTGGAGGAAGTTGTAGAGAAAGCCCGCGCCGACCGAAACGAACTGATAGTCGCCTACGATGCCTTGAATTCCGAACTCGGCCTTCCGATAGGGCCGATCGACCCCCGCGAGTATCTCCCTCGATTCGCGAGCCAACTCGGCCTTTCGATGTCGGTCGAGCGGCAAGCGAAAGCGTTCGTGACGCAGGCAGAAACGCAAAATATCGTCAGCGGTCGCAATCCGAGTGGCGTGGCAGCGGCTTGTCTCTACGCCGCCGCTTCCGAGTGTAACGAGAAGGTGACCCAACGCGAAACGGCCGACGTAGCCGATGTAACTCCTGTTACGCTCCGTTCGACCTATCACGACCTACAACGGTGAACTACACGGCCGAGCTCCGCAAACTGTTCTGCTGACTTGCTCTCCGGTGCGATCGTTGCGACAGGCCGACCGTGTCGCTGTGCGCGTGCAAGCGTCTTCGACTCCGGCATCGTCGTTACCGGAGCACCGAGCGTCTGCTCGACGGTATCGATCGGCGGATCGGCTCCCGTTCGGTTCAGGACAACTCGGAGGAGCCCCGCATCCAGTTGGCGAGCCAACGCTCTGGTTCGAACCGCATCTGCCAGCGCGAACCGCCGTGGAACGGTGACGATCACACACACGTTCGCAACGACAAGCGGAAGTCCTGCATCGGCGGCCATCCCTGCCGGGCAGTCGATAATCACGTGTTCGTATTCGTCTGCTAATCGTTCGACCGTTTCTACGAACGTCGTCAGGTCGCACGCTCGTGCACCGGCGAGCGTGCGACCACAAGCGAGCAAACTGACTCCCCCAGCGTGGGAAACCGCTTCGAGTGGCTCCGCTCGTCCGGCAAGCACATCGTGTAAATTCGGGCCGTGTGCTGGCGGCAAGTCTGCCATCGCGAGATCCGCATCGACGACGACGCCACCGAGCTCTCGTCCGAGATTCAACGCCACGGTCGATTTCCCGACCCCGCCCTTCCCACCCGTGACGGCCAGAATCACGTGTTTCCTCCACTCGTCTTGGTCGCTTCGTGAGCGGTTTCGGCACGTTCGAGCAGGTCAGACGCTTGGTCAGCAGCTGCACGAAGTGCTCGTCTGTCCGTATCGCGTATGTCGTGCCGTTCTATCCGGCTTTCCACTTCGACCAGCCACGATTCGACGTTTTCCGGTAGCTCGAAAGCGACCGGAAGCGGAACGGCATCGGACGGTGGACGGGAGTCCCCTAGTGACCGGATAACTCCGTCTGTCGTCGGCCGAATCGAAAGAGAACCGTCTCCAGCATCGAGACCAACATCGCCGGACTGTGCCGGTTTCTGTGGTTTCGCCGCTCGTTCGGTCCAGACGATTTCGACGGGCACCGTGTCCGGTCCGAGCTGTTTTGCCGGACTCGCATAGCCGAGCGCTCGCCGTTCGCCCGCATCGACGACGCCCTCGTACCCACCATCATCCCACCCTACTTCCGGAACGCCTTCAACTCGGGGCGGCCACACCGCTCCGTCGAGCTGGTTTGCGATCCGTAGCCGAATCGGTATTTCGCTCGAATTTTCGATCACCAGCTCGACCAGCGTGACGGTCTTGTGCCCGTGGGAGTGTTCATCCGTCGTCCAGCGTAGCGTCACCATGCTCCGGGTTGGACTCGTCTTCGGACTTAAACCTGTAGCACGGGAGCACCGAGACAGTTGCTTGCTGATTTCGCCGTCTCGAACCGATCACACGCCAACACGATTGGTGCACGAAGGCTAGCGATTCGTGCGACCGCCAGTGCCGCAGTCACCGACTCTCCTTCGAACGTTCCCGGACCGGTTACTCGCCCCCTTCCCGGTACTGTCCTAACCGCATCGACGAACGATTCGTGTATCTGCTGTGTAAGTTGCCGACGAGCACTCCGTTCGAGGTTCGCCTTCCGGTCGCGGAGACGCAGTCGCTTCGCTCGTTCGTCCCGAGCCGAACGTTGTCGTTTTCGTGCATGTTCGAGCGCTTGCTCGGCGGCGATTCGTTCTGTCTCGACCTCGGACAGCTTTCGCGTTGCCGCTCGAAGCTCCGATTCGGCGGGTTCGACGTCCCGTTCGGATTCCTTTACCGCCCGGACTCGGCCTCGAAGTGATGCGACTCGCTCCCGAAGTTTCGTCTCCGAACCACTCGTCTCCATCACCCGCTTCCGTTCTGCTCGGAGCGAAACCTCCGGCACGTCGAACGACTCCAGTTTGCGTGCGAGTGATGCTATCTCCTCGTCCTGCGGTGCGGTTCGGTTTCTGGAACGTGCGGCGTCAGCTACCGCCGACCGAACATTGATCGACATCTCGGGTTCGATACAACCGATGTGGTCGTGGACCGGTTCGGGTTCCGGACAGTCGATGGTAACTGAACCGACCGACGTTTCAACATCGTTTCTGAAGGCTGCGAGAATCATCTCCGGTGTCACTGACCGATCGGAGAGGTCGATAGCGCGTCCCGACAGTGTTTCACCTTCGATTCGAACGTTCATCCTTTCCGAACACCTGTCTTCGACGCGTTACAGTTCTTCGTCGCGCATGGCAGTTGGCGACGGATGGGTGGTTCCAATCGCGAACTTGTCGTACGGAGTGCTCGGATGCTCGCGGTTTTCGTACTCGTTCGCGGCGTTTCGAACTGATTTCGGAACGTCCCGAAACTCGTTCAGCGGTGTGGTGCGTTCGATCTGTACGTCGGAACCGTGTTTTTCCTGGAGTCGAAGTGCAAGAAATGCACCCAACTCCGTGCTTCGAAACAAAACAGCACGTCCGAACCGGCGGACGACACAGTTCTCATAGCTCGTGCAGACGTTTCGGAGCGTCTGCCGAGCAGGGCGAGAGTACGTAATTACCAGTAGCATATCAGTGCGTTCACCTCTACGTTAATGTAAAATCATCTCACCGTGTCCTGACCGACCATTCCCCATCGTCGAACTCCGCAACGGCGTCGAACAGCGTTTTGAGCGTGTTGATGGTTTGGGAATCGTGTGCGTTAGGATCGAGATGGAAGTGGGCATTGACGCCCACGGTTGCAAAGCGACCGGTAAGCACGTGAAGGAATTTGTATACTGTCTGGACATCTGAGTACTGAAGCAGGGCGGTGAGCGAATGAAAACACGCGACGGTTTCATAGCCGTTTCCGTGCCATTGCTGGAGTATCTCACTGATTTTGATTCCAAGTCCCGTCAGATCCCCTGGATTGGAGAGTGTATCGACGACGGCATCGTTTGAGCTTTTGCGTGTCGGTGTCGAAGCGGTCACGGATCGAACAGTCTCCCCAACGCTGAGAAAACGAAGGTTCGCCGGACGCCCGCTAGCGTGTGAGGTCCAATCTTGCAGACAACCGTCCGGTGAGCGCGTAAACGTGACCCAGAGAACGTTCTCCTGTTCTGACGGTGCTTGCGTGAGCAAATCGATGCACCTTTCGTCGGTCTCCGGACTCATCGATGGGGCAAGAACAAGGACGTTGGATTCGTCGTTCAAATCCGCTGGGAGACCACTCATCGGTGATCGTTCCCGACGATACCGCGTTCGCTCTCCGTGAGATCCATCCTGTGCCATCCAGTGTGTATCATCCGGCAACCTGCATTATTATGGGATCGATAAGTACCTGTACTTTTGTCGATACTGTCGCATTTGACACACCTGCACACGCGATTCTACGTCTCTTCTATTGTCAGACCATGTTTATTTATTTTTCCATATTTCAAATTCTGACAGGTTCTACGGAGTGTCTATCGTGAAATCAATATCACTCTCATCGAGCAGTTCGTGAACTCGTCTTCGCGCCGCCTCTTTCGATTCAGCAACGACGACGATACCATCTGCTCGGTCGTCACCATGCGCTCGATACGCTGATAAGTCACGGTCGCTCTCGAATTCGGTTGCGTAGGTCCGGAGTACGGCCAGTACTCGCCGTTCGGTCGTACGTAAGTCACTCTCCCCCGATTCGAATGAGGAGAGGGCATCCTCGATGTTCCGAAGTGCAGAAATCCGGTCCATATCAGGTCGTTCGAAGATGGTCGGTGGAGGGCTCGTACACCTCTCCCTTCTGTTTTAGCTTATCAATTTCGTGCTCAGCTTTCGAAGGATCCATGCCGATTTCGTCCGCTCTGTCGAGGACGACTTCAACGGGAGCACCTTCGTCGTACTCTTCCTCGATATCTGCGATGAGTTGTTTGATATTTTTGATGCGGTCCCGTTGTGATTTCGAGGTTCCCGTTTCGACCACGTCGGCGTCGAACTGCCCCGTTTCGGGGTCAACGCCGATATCCTGCAAGCACGACCGGACGATTTCGATGACGCGGTCTGCGTCTTTTTGTTCGACTGTATCCGAAAGTCGAACCCGTGCGCTCGCTTCAGCCAGTCGAACGAGTGCCTCCAGTTTTCGGGCCGTTACTGGTACCGGTGCGTCTTCGTCAGCACCCTTCGAGCGCAGGTCGACGTAGAAGTCCCGTATCGCTCCACGGGCCTCCTCGGTCATCGTCGGATAAACGTTCGATTTCGCGTAGGCGATATACTTGCGCAGGAGCTCGGCATCGATAGCCGGTGCGACCTCCTCCGTCTGGCTTTCGACCTGCTCCTCGGTGATATCCGGTGCGCTGATTTCCGTTCGCTGAGTGTTCAACTCTCCGGCGAAGTTTGTCTGAAGGATGTGTTCCGCAAGCCGAGAGTCGTGGTCCGGGTCCGGTTTGTCCGTTACCGTGAAGATGAGGTCGAATCGCGAGATGAGTGCGGGTTCGAGGTCGATTTGCTCACCGATGGGTTCGTATTGGTCGAATCGTCCGTACTTCGGATTCGCCGCCCCGAGAAGCGAACAGCGCGATTTTAACGTCGCGTTAATTCCGGCTTTGCTCACGCTGATTTTCTGCTGTTCGAGCCCTTCGTGCATCGCGGAACGGTCGTCCGGGTTCATCTTGTCCAGCTCGTCCACTGCCGCGATACCTTTGTCCGCAAGCACCAGCGCACCCGCTTCCAGCGTCCACTGTTGCCCGTCGCCGAAGTCGTCGCGGACTGCGGCGGCAGTCAGTCCAGCCGAGGACGAACCCTTTCCGGAGGTGTAGACGGACCGTGGCGCAATGTGCTGGATGTACGATATCATCTGCGACTTACCCGTACCGGGGTCACCGATGAGGAGCATGTGCAGGTCGCCACGAATCCGCGACCCGTCCGGGAGATGTTTGGTAACGCCGGAGAACAGTTGGAGAATCATCGCCAGCTTCTCCTGTTCGTAGCCGTAGATGGCCGGTGCGATGGAATCAACCATCCGCTCGTAGATGTCCGGTTCGTCGGAGAGTTCGATGATTTCCTCTTTGTCCTCGTCCGTGATGTCCATATCCTCGAACTCTTCGTCCTCGATGACGACCGAGACGCCGTCCATGTAGACGTCGAAGACGGCGGATTTCTCCTGTCCGCTTCCCTGTTGTTCGAGATGCAAAACACCGGTGACCGTCACGTGGTCACCGGGAGAGACGTTGCCGGTGATGTCGTCTTCGATATTGATGTCGATACTCTGGGGTGTCTCGCCGCCGCGGAGGCCCTCCGGACTTTCCTGTACGCGGAGCTTTTGCGAGTCGATGAACTCCGACTGGTCGAAGTTGATTCGGAACGGTCCCTGTCGCTCGCAGCCTTGACATTCGTGTGGCTCCTGAAAATCGCCCCCCGATTGGGGAATGAGCGTCAGAGTTCCACAGCGCTGGCATTCGAAGGCAGCTTCCTGAATTTTGGGCCGGACGCCGGTCGCTTTGCGAACGATACCCTGTACGCTGACCATCGTATTGACGTGCCGGGCACGGATCGCGCGGATGTCCGTGTGTTCCGGTAAGCCCTGAAGACGGACGTGTGCCTGTCCAAGGCTCACATCGACGGGGAGGTCATATAGGCGGAGCGCCTCCTCGGCGTACTCTTGCAACTGTTGTGGTTGCGCGAGGTAGTCGTCCGCGATATCTGCGTCGTATCGATACAGGTCGTTCCAGTCGATAAACAGCGACCGCTTTTCGTTCGGGTATTGCTGGGCGAGTTCCCCGACTTGGTCGTTGTAATACCGCCGGTAGAACTGCTCGAATCGGTCTACCAGTTCCGTGTTTTCCGCGCGAGCCATTCATCAACCTTTGGTCGCCGATTACGTAAGAAGTTTCGCAAAATTTCGTCAGGCTGTCACTGCTGCATAGAGTTCGGACTGGCGAGCCAGAGTCGGTACCGATCCCGGGAGATACACCACGTTTTCTGCGCCGAGACGAACGCGAACGATTTCGCCCCGTAACTCCATCTTCGTGAGCAATCTACTCACGGTCGAACGCGACCACCCGGTTTCCGCGATGAGTTCCTGTTGGCGTAGCTCACCGCCGTGTGCTTCGAGCACCTGTACGATGTATCCTTCGGGTAGCAGTCCTGTTTCAACCGCGAAATCGGTCATCGAAACCTGCTTCGGCTCGTATCCCGTTACCGGTTCGAGTTTCGAGCCGTGGAAGTCTCCTTCTCGCGCTTCGTCTTTCGCCGCGACGTTCCTGAGTGCCCCGGCGCGCTTCATCCACCTTCCGATGGCTTTGCCACTTACTCTTCGTGTCACTACAATCCTCCATTATCTATTATGTAGTTATAGAGTATAAGCCATCCGATCGTTCCATCGATCGTCAAATACTATCCTCGGTGGCTACCTATCGTTCTCCCTGTCCGCTCTTATATTTCGTTCTCCCCTCTATTTGTTTTTGAGCCACATTTCCGCCACTCATTGATGATACCATATTAATCCCTTGCGATTGCAACCCCACTACCTTCTCCACCGCGTCCCAATCCATCGTCCATGCTCGGACCACTGACGGTCGGCAAGAAAGCGGCAAAGTTCGGCTATCGAAAATTCGGCAAATTCGGTGCAGTCGTGTTCGGTGCCGTTGCCGTCGGCGGATATTTCGCCGCCAAACGAAAAGTCAAATCGATGATGGCGGGTGACCAACCGTCGGTGGATGAAAACGAGAACACTGAGGACACCGAAACAGGGACGGAACAGAGTCAGCAGGCCGAATAAACGCGTTTTCTTTCGATTTTCGGACGTGCGAGGAATGAAACCAAGTGAAAACTTTCCAGCATCGATGGTGACTTGCAGACGCGCTTGCGTTTCGACTGACTCTTCTGTGAGCGAAGTGAGCAGTCCAAGCGACGACCGGTGTGAGGGGCGGAACGCCTCACAAAGCGAGCGGTGAAGTCACAAGCCGAGGGAGACGCACCGCCTTTAAACCGATGTTTTGCCAGTGAAGAAGTGTTTCTGACGCTTTTGAACGCGACAAAATTCGGATGGGATCGCCCGGATTTGAACCGGGGTTATCGGCACCCAAGGCCGAAAGGATACCAAGCTACCCCACGATCCCGTACTCACGAGTAGCGCACTTGCACTGTAAAGCGTTTCGTTTCGCGCCCGCGCCTGTCACTCGTCATCACCGAACAGTTCGAGGTCGGCGACGATGTCGAACGGATGCTTGTCCTTCCTGATACCGTCCACGATTCGGAAGGCCTCGTCCGGTGCGAGGAAGTGACTCGTGATGACGCGGCCGAGGTGCGTCGGTGAAAAGCCGTCGATGAACTCGTATTCGAGGAGCTTTCCGACGGCGTGCTTCGTCGGCACATCGCCGATCATTCGGTCGTTCAGCCGCTTCGCGGCCTTGCCGCCAACCGTAACGTTCGCCAGCGTTTCCTCGATAGCGGCGCTCTCGTCGTAGAGCGTCCGCACGTCTTCCATCTCGCCTTTCAGGAGTTTGAACGCCACTTCGTCCTCCGACATCTCCATGCTGTTGTGATAGCTTCCGTCGGGTTCGACGAGGACGTACACCTTTCCGCGGTCGTGATAATCCGGGCGTCCAGCACGCCCGAGCATCTGGTGGAACTCCTGGACGGTGAGCCATTCGATACCCATTGCGAGCGAATCGAAGATGACCTGTGAGGCCGGGAAATCGACGCCGGCGGCGAGCGCTGCAGTCGTCACGACCGCCGAAAGTTCCTGCTCGGCGAACATGCGTTCGACCTTCTTTCGTCGCCCGTAATCCAGTCCGGCATGATAGGGTGCGGCGTTGTATTCCAGTTTTCTCGAAATCTCGTGACAGCGTCGTCGCGAGTTGGTGAAGATGATGGTTTGGCCGCGATACCCCTTCGACGATTCGCGGTCGAACTCACGCTTGACCAGCTTGTTCTCGATGTTCGGTTTTTCTTGCCCGCTGGCGAAGGTGACGTGGCGCTCCAGCGCGACTGGACGCTCTTCGAACTCCACCAGATTGGCTTCTAGCGCCCCTGCGAGGTCGCGCGGGTTCCCGACCGTCGCGGAGAGATACACCCACTGTGCACCACCGTACTCCTGTTTTCGTTTTGCACGCCTCTCACAGTAGTATTTCAACCGCGAGATGAGGCCGTCGAGTCGATGACCGCGCTCCTGTTCTTGCAGGGTATGAACTTCGTCGATGACGACCGTCCCGATGTCGCCCAGATCGCGTCCGGTTCGGAGCGCGTGGTCGATACCCTCGTAGGTGCCGACGATGATGTCCGCACTCGGGTCGAAATTGTTTCCGTCATCGCGCACGCGACTCGCACCGACGCGGATGGTCACGTTCGCGAGGTCGCCGTACTCCTCCTCGAAATCCTCGTGCTTCTGGTTCGCTAGCGCGACCAACGGCACCAGAAAGAGCATCTTTCCTTGCCCGTTCAGTACGCGGTCGAGTCCCGTCATCTCCCCGACGAGGGTCTTTCCGGTCGCCGTCGCGCTGACGACGAGTTGGTCGTCGCCGTCGAGCAGTCCGTTCTGTACTGCGAGACTCTGGACGGGGAGCAGGGTTTCAAACCGCGATTCGAGCAGGTTCTGGACACCCGGATGGAGGTTCAGTGAATCGACCCGCTGTAACTCCACGTCGTCGACGTTCGCGCTGATTTCGTCGAACTTCGTCAAGTCGGGGTCGAGACGACCCTTGAGCAGGTTCGTTATTCGCTCCAAATCCTGCACTTCCAACAACAAGTCCTCCAGACGGTCCTGTGCGGCCCCCGTTAGGTCTCCCCTGAAGGCGAGTTCTCGTTCCAACTCCTCCGTCGCGCAGTCGGGACAGATATATTCGTTGCCCGCGTCGATGGCCGTCTCACTGCTGATGGGAGAGTATTCGCCTTTGTTAGCACACAGTCGACAGGTTCGAACTGCTGTCGCATCGAGCTGATAGCCCGAAAGCATCTCCTTCAATTCCGCACGTCCATCACGGGAGGTCTGCTGTGAGATACGGATACGGTCTGCACCTCGCGCGAGTTCGATGAATTCATCCGGGTTCCGCGGTTTTTCGCTCGACCCGTTCTTCACCACAAACCGGCCCGGTCGCGGCCCGGCACTCGTTTCTTTGAGTTCGAGAATTCCCCGGAACAGTCGCTCACCGTCCCGTTGGGGAACGATCTGATAGCCCCGATCCGTCTCGTGGCAGAAGAGCGTTTCCACCTGCTGGGCCTGCTTCGACACGACGAATTCTATACGGTGAAGCTATTTGAGCGATTCGGACTGAACGAATCTCACGGTCGCCCTGCGTACTACTTTCGGACCGTGGTAGGCGATAGCAACTGTTCTGGAAATCGGTCCTTAAAATCCATCAACCGTCCAATAACACCCGTGAGAGAGCGTTATTCCGCGAATACCGTTTTGCAACCGGCTCATAACAAAGCCGGTTCGTTCGCTAACACCGGACAGCGCACTGCTGCGCCCTCAAGGTGGACAAAACGAATGGAAGGCACGCAAGAAGAAGAACTCCCACGGCGGTTCGATGAGAAGATCGTTCTGGAGATAGAGGATGGATCGGATCACGAACGACCGCTCATTCGAATGCGCGATACGCGAGCGGAAGAAGCGTGGGTGTCGACATCTATCGATGCCGTGGTTTCGCTCTCCGAGCGTCGATAGACCGGATCGCGCTAGACGAGGTTGATTTCATCGTCTCCGTTCGGCACTGCACAGAGAAAGGCACCAGATTCGTCGCCCTCGTTTCGATACCAATGAACGGCACCCGCTGGTATAAGCAGTGAATCGCCCGCGCTGACTTCGTATTCCTTGTCCCCGATGCCGACGATGTACTCTCCCTCCAGCACGTACTGTTCGTGTTCGACTTCGTTCGTGTGCTCCGGAACCTTCGCGTTCGGTTCGAGCGTGAATCTCCGAATGGCGAAGTTCGGCGCCTCCTGTCGGTCACCGATGAGGACTCCTTTCGACATTCCGTCCGCGGCCCCGACTGCTTCGTATTCGATATCGTCCGGTTTTCGTACGATTGGTTCGACCATGGTCGCCATTCACGGCATGGGGGCTAATGTTTTTGCACTTCAGCGAACTCCTCGTTCGGAACGAAATCCCCGTCCGGTGTTACTCGTCCCGACCCGAGTGCGCAGTATCTTGCACCGACGCCGCGCGACGAAAGCGGTCCGCGACGGATGCAACGGAAGCCGACGTTTTTCGCCGCGTTGTAATGATCGTTCGCCTCGTCGCCACATTTCAGGCATTCGAAATGATTGCGCTCGATATCGCGATTCTGTGGGTGGGTGAACCCGCAGGACGTACATCGCTGACTCGTATACTCCGGATTCACCTGCACGACCGTAATTCCACGCTCTTCTGCCCGATAGGCGACGAAATCGAACAGTCGGTCGAATACCCACGCGTGGAAGTCGTCGGCTTTGGGGAGTGTCTCGCGTACTGCTTCGAGTTCGCCAAACGCGATGACCGAACAAGCGTACTGTTCTGCCTCGCGTACGATTCCGCCAGCGACGGTGTGGAGGGTGTCCCGAACGAAACTGTCGTTTCGTTCACCGGCCTGTCGAAGCGTTCGGAGTGCGCTTCGAGTGTCAGTTTCGTTGAGGTCGGTGCGCAGTTCGGCAAACTCACGGTGTCGATGAGAGAGTTCATCGCCGGAGAAGAACCGTGCCGTGCTCGTCACCGCCAAACTATCGACACCGAGCGAGACGCCGAGAACTGTCGCACCTTCGTCCGACGGTTCGTTGTCGTTGGATGCTCCGATTTCGGGACGCTCGGCACGAAATCCGAGATGTAAATCGAACTCCCCGTTACGGTAGCGAAGGCTGCTCTTTGCAGGTTCCCAGCGGTCGTCGTTCAAATACTGCGTCTGGTATCCGCCGTCCTGAAAGACGAGGTCACACTGAACTCTGTCTTCGGTCGTGGTCAGGCTGACGCTCCGGTCATCGAACAGCGTCATGGTCCGGGTGTCGTACACGACCGTCGGACTGGTGAATTCCGGCTTTACAGCAGTTTCGGTATCCCCGTCGCTTCTATCGAGGGCTCCTTTTATCGCTTCGGCAGCGCGATGCGTCGCGAGAACCGCGTGCTGACTGCCGAGATCGGTACGCTCGCGAAGGACGTCGTAGGCGAGTTGCTGTACCTCACTGCGCGTATGGCAGTCGCCCCACGCGGTGTTGACCGCGATTTGACACCCCCGCTTCCACTCGCGCACCATCGCCAGCAGGCGGCCACGATCGGCCGACTCGACCGCGAGGCGGGTTACTGCTGTCCGCTTGAAATAGTCGGGACCAGTCACGCTATTTCCTCCCCGGAGCGTCCCCTTGAATACTTCGGAGACGATGCGAGCGCGACGAACTTTAAGACGTTTCCGCCGCTAGATACTCCCATGCGTAGCTTTCGAATCGGGAGTGCGTTTGGCATCCCGATCAAACTAGACCTCACGTTCCTGCTCATCCTACCCGTGTTCGCATGGCTCATCGGAACGCAGGTCGATCTTTGGGTGGAGACACTGAACCGGTTGTGGGGGCTTGGACTGACGGCAGAACCGCTTTCGTCCGGAATGATGCCATGGGTGTTAGGTGCCGCCGCCGCGGTCGGTCTATTCGTTGGCGTCGTCCTCCACGAACTCGGCCATTCGGTCGTTGCGATGCGGTTCGGGTTTCCCATCGATTCCATCACGCTGTGGATTTTCGGGGGCATCGCCCGACTTACCGACCAGCCCGAAGACTGGCTCGAAGAACTCCTCATCGCTATCGCTGGCCCGGTCGTCAGTATCGTACTCGGTGTGGCCTCGTATCTCACGTTGTTCGCCATCCCCATTCAACTGGAAGCAGTCCGGTTCGTGGTCGGCTACCTCGCGCTGATGAATCTCGTGCTCGCCGCGTTCAACCTCCTCCCGGGCTTCCCGATGGACGGTGGCAGAGTCCTTCGTGCGTTGCTTGCGCGAACTCGTCCATTCGCCGAGGCAACCCAAACCGCCGCCGAAGTGGGGAAGTTGTTCGCCATTCTGCTTGGCCTGTTCGGGCTGCTCGGAGGGAACATCATCCTCATCGGTATCGCCTTCTTCATCTACATCGGTGCAACCGGCGAAGCCCAACAAACGGTTCTCTCGGCTGCGTTCCGGGACGTTCGTGTTCGCGACGTGATGACACCTGAAGAAGACCTCAAGACCGTCTCACCGGACACCTCGATTGCCGACCTGCTGGAGATGATGTTCCGACAGCGTCACACCGGCTATCCAGTCATCGAGGACGGCGATCTCGTTGGCATGATAACGCTGGACGACGCGCGGAGCGTTCGACCGGTCGAACGCGACGCCTATCGAGTTCGGGAAGTGATGTCTACCGACGTGAAAACGATTCCCGCCGACAGCAACGCGCTGGACGCCCTCGAAACCATTCAGCAGCATGGTATCGGTCGATTGCCGGTTATCGACACCGACGGAAACGTCGCGGGTATCATCTCTCGAACGGACTTGATGACGGCGTTCGACATCATCAAAAGCAGTGGGCGCTCGGAGGAGGAAGAGTTGACGCCGAGCGAACAACCGTTTTGATTTACCGTCGCTACTCGTCCAACGACATGGACCCATCGGGACTCACGAGGAGCGGATTGACTTGTGAGATGGGATGTGGTCGGAACCCCGAAACCCTGTTTTTCACCCCGAAACTGTTATGAAGCGTGTAGGCCGGAAGGTGAACCCGCTCTTCGAGGATGGTTCGAATACTCTCTTCGTATAGCCGCTGTCGCTTCCCGCGGTTCGACGTCCGCCGAGCGTTCTCGATTTGCTTCATCACGCTCTCATCGCGGTAGTAAGTGCCGTTGGTCAGCCCCTCGTTGTTGCTGTGGAACAGGGGATAGAGGAACGTGTCGGGGTCGGGATAGCCCGCCCACGACCCGACGAACATGGCATAGTTCCCCTGGTCGCCGTTGGTGACCAGTTCGCGGAACTTGGGCCACGGATACTTCACTGTTCGTGCCTTTCGGAATCCCATCTTCTTCAGACCGTGAACGATGGTCTCGGCTACTTTCTCGCGCATCTTATCGCCCGAACTCTTCGTCCCCGGAACCGCGATCTTCGGACTCCACGATTTCAGGCCCGCTTCCCCCTTAATGAGTTTCTTCGCCTCGTGGTGGCTCTTCTTTTTTGGAATCCTTTTCCACTCTTCGAGTGGCATATCCCACGATTTTGCAACCTGTCGGGGGAGCGGTCCATACTGTCGCCGTCCCGCAGGTTCGACCAGGTGTTTTACCAATTCGTCCATCGAGAGCAAGGCGTCGATACCTTCGCGTACTTTTGGCTTTGCCGTCGGCGTCCCGCTACTGCAGTTGAATCCGACGAAATGGTAGTGATAGCTCTCGGCCGAGACGACCGTCGAATCCGGAAAGTCCTTCGTCGTCTGCCAGAGTTTCGGCTGGATTCGCTCGACGATATCGTTCTGTCCCGTTTTCAAACTCATTGTCCGCGCCAACCCGGCGTGATTGGGGACGAACTTTGCCCGTCGAATCGGCTCTCCCTGTGACCGCCAGTGGTTTTTCCACGATGTCAGGGTAGCGTACTTTCCGGGTTTGAATCGGTCGATCCGGTACGGACCAGAGCCTATCGTCATCTTTTTTCCGAACGCCGCCGGGTCCTCCTCTCGAATCGATTTCGGTACGACCGGTCGCGTCAGCGTATGCTCGAATCCCGGGTATGGGTTCTCGAGGGCGAACTCCACTTTCTTTTCACCGAGCGTCTTCATCGACCGAATCATATCGACGTGCCACTTGGTTGGTGGCGGCGTCTCCTCCTGATTCGGCTTCTCGAAACTGTATGTTACGTCTTCGGCCGTGACCGACGTTCCGTTCTGAAAGCGAGCCTCATCGCGGAGTTCGACGGTGTACTTTTTACCATCGTCGCTCCGTTTCGGTTTCCCGTTCGCTAGCACCGGAACGAGATTCATCCCGAAATCGTAGGTGTACAATCCTTCGAAGACGAGCGACTGGACTTGGCCGGACCACGGGTCGTCCACCGCGATAGGGTCGAGCGAGACCGGTGTGAGAACCTGCGCGTAACGCAACTGTTCGCCGGACCTACCAGCGACGCCAGTACATCCAGCGAGTGCCGCGGACCCGGCGACTGCGCCGATTCCTTTGAGGGCGGTGCGACGGTCGATCGTGTTCGAATTTTCGTTCATGGTTACTTGCTGACCCCCGGAATCGCGTCCTCGATTGGCTGTCGCTCGAAGTAAATCAGCTCGACACCGATGACGACCACGCCGATAAGGAGCACGAGGAAGAACGTGCTCGGACTGTTCAGGTAGAGGTTGTAGAGCAAGAGCGGGAAGAAGGCTACACAGCCGACCATTCCGATAACTGGCAGGGCGACTATCATGTCGTCTATCTCGTCTCGCTGGCGGAATGCCAGATAGCTCATCGCGCCGAAGACGGCGATGAACGCGAGCGACGCGAAGGAAGTGATGCTTCGAAGACTCCCGTACACCGCGAACGCGGCCGAAAGGACGCCCAGAACGATGACGAGTTTCGATGGAACTCCCTCGTCGTCGCTCGCACTGAACCGCTCCGGTAAAAGCCCCTTGTCGATAAGGTCACGGGAGAACTGTGCGCCGCTGAACAGCGTGGCGTTCACGGCACTGGCGGTCGAGAACAACGCGGAGATTCCGATGATGAACGCCCCAATCGAACCCATGTAGGGAAGGGCGGCGTACAGCAGCGAAACTTCGGGTGATACCGCGATGACCGACAGTTCGAGGATGCTGACGGTGGTAAACGCGACCAAAACGTACAGCAAGGTCGCTATCGGTATCGAGATGTAAATCGCCTTCCTGATGTTCTCCGTGGGGTTTTCGAACTGCGACTGATCGTACATCAGCAACTGCCAGCCTTGGAACGCGACGAACGACATCGCCGCGCCGATAATCGGGCTGAACCCCAACTCCGAAAAGCCAAGAGTGAGTGTCTGTCCGGTGTAGGCGAACCAGACGCCCCACGCTCCGAAGATGGCGATGACGCCGACCTTGAAGAAGGACAGCACGTCCTCTACCTTGCCCGTTTCGGCGGCACCGAGGAGGTTCAGGCCAACGAACAGTCCGATGAGGAGAACGGAAATCAGGTTCGGAATCGGTACCAGGAGTTCGTAGTTCACTACCGGAATCACGAGGGCCATCTGAAGCCGCCCGATGAGCTCCGAGAAGAACGACGAAAAGGCGTAGGCGTACAGCGCCATCGACCCGATGTACCCGAACAGGAGCGTCCATCCGGTCATTCCTGCCACCGTCGAATTTTCGACTATCTCTTCGATGTATGTCGGTGCTCCGCCGTTATCATCCGTCAGCTCGTTCAGTTGGACGTAGCTATAGCCGGCACACAACGCGATGAATCCGGCAATGCCGAACGCCAGCCACGCGATTTTTCCGGAGATGGCGACGACGATACCGAACGCCGAGTAGATACCCCCGCCGATCATGCCTCCGAGGGCCATCGCTATCGCTTCCTTTAACCCAAGCGTTTCTCCCATACGTATCGTGAAGGGATGAAAGTATGCAAATTTAGTGGCTGAATATCCAATCCCTTTTAAGTCGAACCACGCTTGGAAACTGAATATTCAGTTGTCCTCCGCCGCGTCGATTTCGGTGTCTCTCGGGGCGAGCGTGTTCCGAAGCACGTTCGCGTGACCGCGTCGGAGTCGCTGTGAAACCGACTGTGTCGAGATGCCGAACTCCTCCGCCAGCTCGTCCATCGTGATTCGTCGAGGTACCTCGAAGTACCCGTTTTCGAGCGCCAAAACCAGCGTATCGCGCTGTTCCGGTGTCACTTCGTATTCGCCGAACGTGGCTGGATTCGAGCGGTCGAACACTCCCTTCAGTGTATAGTCGTACTCCGCACTACAGTGGTCGTAAAACCCCGACAGCGCGCTTCGGTTGGGGAACAGCATTCGAAGGTCCCACTCGCCATCGCTCGCTCTGGCGTGCATGACGGTCGCTTCGGCGTCACGAAGCCCCGTGATGAGGTGGTCGACGTTTCGCGTCCATCGAGCACGGTAGAACCGCTCGTCTTCGACACGTTCGAGCGTCGTTATGTTTGTCACGGTTCCGTCGTCCTCGATACTCTCCTCGAAGGTGTCGAGCGCGCTTCCGGTCGCTCTGAAATACGGGGTGAGACTCGACTCTGTCCGAACGACTACGCGTTCTATTTCGACCGCTACGCCCGGACCGTCGTGCATCGTGTGTGCGAGGACGAAATGCTCCGGAGGCACGGTAAAATCGGCGATGACGCTCATGACCTCGATTCGTCCGGATGTGATTTATGTTTGGTTGCCGTTCCCTCTTCGCCGTCGTGTTTAACCTCGTTCCCGACGGAGTATCGATTATGTGCGGCCGTTTATCACTGTTCGCTCCGGAGACCGACCTGTCGGAGCGATTCGACGCAACCCCCGTCCGTCCACTTCGCCCCCGATACAACGTCGCTCCCGGACAGGAACATCCCGTGGTCCGGAACGACGCGTCCGATGAGATGCACTTTCCGACGTGGGGTCTCGTTCCCCACTGGGCCGACGAATTCGGCAGCGGTCACATCAACGCTCGGGCGGAGACACTGGCCGAGAAACCGAGTTTTCGGGATGCGTTTCGGGAGCGTCGGTGTCTCGTCCTTGCCGATGGATTCTACGACTGGAAGAAAACAGCCACCGGAAAGCAACCCTACCGGATGACCCGAGCGGATGCAAAGCCGTTTGCGATGGCTGGGCTCTGGGAACCGTGGCAGAACGGAGCGTCGAGAGCGTCGTTTACCGTCGTTACGACCGAACCGAACGACCTCGTTGGCGAGATACACGACCGAATGCCGGTGATTTTGGCCCCGGACGAAGAATCACGGTGGCTTCATGGCGACGAAGACGAACTGCGACCCCTGCTTGACCCGTTCCCTGGCGACGAGATGCGCGCGTATCCCGTGTCGAAACGAGTGAACAGTCCGAAAAACGATTCGCCGGACCTGGTCGAAGAAGTGGCTGCTGATGAAGACTCTCAGACTGGCTTGGGCGACTTCAACTGACCGTCTTTTCTTCCGGCTCGTAAACGAGAATCGTGTGCGGACTCCGGACGATGATCAAATACTCCTCGACGGTGAACCGGATCTCTACCTCGCTCCGTTTGTCCGAACTTGCCTCGACGATTTCATCGAGTCCATCGGGGTCCAGATATTCGTAGAGCGTGAGCGCCGTCTGACCGGACGACTCGGCAACTGCAGTCACCGCATCGGCGACGCAGAGACTCACCGGACGCGTTGGATCCATCGTGAATGGGGCAACCAGCGTATACTGGTGAACGCCATCGTCGCCAAGTTGCTCCGTTTCAGCAGCAAACCAGTTGGCCGTTTGGATGGACTTGGTTCTTCTACCCTTCTTCATCTAATTAAGTAATTGGCTGTTACCGTACTATTTACTGATATATGTGGGATTCTTAGTTGGATATCCACCAGAAAGCAAAAACACTGCGTCATCGTCGATTACCCTCCCCATGTCTCGAAGCCCGGTATCTTTCAGATTCGAATGTCTTCGTCTAGTTATTACGAAATCCATAATCAGCGCGTTACGATACTCATAATAATCCTCCAATGGCGTTACGACGGAAACGTATGGATCGCCAACGATTCACCGCGATAGCAGTCGTTGTTGTCGTTTTGTTCGCAGGCTGTAGCGGCTTGGGGCCATCCGAAGGCTCGAAGACGACTACGGGAACGACGACAACCGCACAAATGACTACGGATACGGTCGAAAAGACGACAACGGAAGGGACGACAATCGGGTCGTCAACCACGTTCGCTTCGGAAACCACTGCCACCTCGACGACGTCATCGGATTCGTGGTCGAAGCCTACGCCCCCGAATACACCACTCCAGAACAAAATGGCGGATGAAGATCGAGAACAGGGTCGAATCAAGAGCGTCGAACTCGTGGATAAAACCGAGGCCAGCAGTGGCGGCTATTCGGATTTCGACCTGAAAATCAACGCCGACACCCGGATGAAGAACATCGACCCTTCGGATCACGGTTCCGTGAGGGGTGAGCCTTACTTCCTCGTCTACGTCGATGGCTCGCTCGACAATGGGTCCCGATTCACTCGCACCGATGGAACGCTCATCGAGCGATCGCAGGAGGTCAGCCAGAACGAGAACGGCGAGTATACCATCGACGTTCGTCCTGGCGGGCTGAAAAAGACGGAAACCGAGGACGGTGAGGTTACGATACTGATTCTGCTGATGGACGAAGACAAAGACTGGGACGACATCTACGGCGTCAAGAAGATCACCGTCGACTACTCCGCCGAAGCGTAACGTTCCGTTTTTCGGTTTGACAGTTGTCTCGAACGGTTTTTCGGGAAACCGTTCGCGTATAACGTGTTTTTCCCCTCGCGATAGAGCGTCCGCTACCCAGCGCTTACCGATTTGTTCGCTGAAAAAGGTCCAGGTGCGAGAATCGAACCCGCGTCCCAGCCTCCACAAGGCTGGAGGATAGTCCACTACCCCAACCCGGACACGCATCTCTTCGTAGTCGGGTGAGATTAAAATACGTTTCGAAAGCGAGCGTTCGTCCGATGGTGATCGCTACCGTGTGCCCCGGTCACTCTGATTCGGTCTTCGGATTCTCCAGTCGAAACCGACGGGTTCGTTTCCCGTCGAACCACGGCCCCGATTCGGTCTCCTCGAATCCGGTGCTTTCGGCGACAGCAACGATCTCCGGTTTTGGTTCGGGGAGCAGTATCTCGACCGGCATCGATTCGCGCTCCGCGAAGCGAACCGGTTCGGCGATGAGATGTTCGCAAGCCGATCGTTCCCCGAAGAGGTGTGTGACGTGAACTGCTTTCTCGTCCGCCTCGAAGCCGACGAATCCTTCGATTTTTTCGTTGGATTCCGCCACACAGACCGTTCGGTCATGAACCACGTCGGCCATCACTTCGGTCGGAAGATCGGCGAGCGCCGCGAGGCGTCCTCCGTCCGCCTCTACCGCATCTCGGACACGCATGGGTGGTATTTCTCGCTCCCCCACATTAAAACCGGGAGTAGCTTCATTTCGTTCGAGTACCAACGATTGAGTATGAGTGACACACCCAGCGACAACGGCCAGGAGCGATGTGATTTCTGCCGTCTTCTCTGTCACGAGAACTCCGTTGTGCTGGAGTACGAGGGGGATACGTACGAGTTCTGCTCGGAAACGTGTCGAGACGAGATGAGAGAAAACGATCGAGTGTTTACCGAGTATCACGGATTTCGACAAATCGTGACGGGTGTGTCGGCGCTGGACGATCATCTTCCCGAGGGTCTTCCGCGGAACTCCTTCGTCCTGATTTCGGGTGAGGGCGGTACCCGGGACAACGCGATTCAAACTGAACTCATCTGGCGAACACTGGAGCGCGATGAACCCGCAGTTATCCTCAGCTTTACTGAACCACCCATTTCTATCGTCGAACAGTTCCTCTCGTTGGAATGGAACGTCCTCCCGTATCTCGAAGCGGGACTGTTTCATATCATCGATTGTTTCACCTATCGGGTCGGCGACCGCAACCGGATGTTCGCCCGAATGGACGATTGGAACCAGTTTCTGCATCGAATTACCAGGTCCGTCACGACCACTGTCCGTGACCCGACCGATACGAGCGAACTGCAGCACAAACTCGATAACTGCCTCGAATCGCTCTCGATGGGCGATATCGGTATCGTAGTGTTCGACTCGCTGACGGAGTTTGGAACGCTCGTTCAGCCCGTACAGGCCTACGATTTCGTGAAAGACGTTCGAGCAGACGTTTGTAAGGGTCGATTCGTTCCGGTGTTCGCAGGTGCCACTTTCGTCGGAGAGGAGGACATCTTTCCACACGACTTGAGCTACGTCGTGGATGGCTTCATCGAACTGCAGTTGAACGGCTCGATAATCGAGGACGTTCTCGTCAAACGTATTCGAATCCGGAAAATGAACAGCGTTCTTACGGTCCCGGAATGGGTCGCTTACGAATACACTGATACCAAGGGGTTGGTGACGTTCGATCCAGTGGAAGAACTCGAAAAGTCGAAGGAGATGCTCGACGACTCGTCCGAATCCGCACCGAACGATCGACAACATCCTGCTTCGGACGCACAATCGACACTCGACACGATGAAGTGACGATACCGGGTCGAATACCCTAAGAGCGTTCTCAGACTGCCCCTTCGAACACAGCGAATCCGACCACTTCCTCGGTATGTTCCATTTCGCTGTCCAAGCTCTGTTCTTCTTGAATCTTGATCTCGACGCCGGTTCCAGTGAGATTTCGATACCGCAGATTCGCCGTGTCTACTCCGTTCATCGTTTGCATGTTGGCGACGAACTGCGGTGACTCGTACTGTTGGTTGAATGACAGCCGGGTCCAGCTGTCCGTGATGGTGGTCCCGGTCCGCCGTACCTCGAACGGCTGGTTTCCGATCCGTCCTGTTCCTTGTTCGAGTGCGATGTAGCCGACCGTTTCATCCAAGTGCCCATCCCTCGCTTCTTCCTCCTGAATCGTCACCCCGAACGAACTGTTCGAAATATCCGACAGTCGTGTGACGATCGGATCGGAGCCGTCAAACGTCTGAACCTGTGCCAGAACGACTGGTGCTTCCGACCCGAAGAAATTACCCAACGATACGGTCTTTCCTTTGCTCGAGACCGCGGCTTCCCCGGACTTCACCCGATACGAGGAACCGCTGTTGAGTTGCAGTTCGAACTCGCCCGGTTCCGTGGCGAGCGTGTGGAACGTCTCGCTCACGTGTGCTCCGTCTAGATATACCCACTCTTCGAGTTTGTACTCGAAGGAACCATCGTCAACGTTTCGGAGACGGGTGTGCACTGGATTCCCACCGTCGAACGACAGCGGTTTCGCGATGGCGATGCCGTTCTGCGGAACGACCGAGTCAGCCTGTTGCCACTGTTTTCTGTTCTGTTGATAGTCACTAGTGATCGTGTTCGTGACGAATATACTCCTGGCGTTCGGATCGAAGGGCTCACCATCGACTGTCCATGTTGCTGGTCCATTCGCTTCAGTCGAAACGATGCCACCGGTCACGTAGAACGCGTACACTTTTCCTGCTGGAACCGTCCCGGTGGCGACCGCCGAATTCGGCGGTCGTCTCGGTTCCCCGTTCGGCCCCCACGACATGGTTATCGTCGCGCCGTCGTTGCCCGCCGGGAGGGCGTAGTCCCCTGCTGTAATCCGATAGGTCGTTGCACTATTGTTGCCCTTGTTGTCGATACGGACGAGCTGTGACGGTTCCATCGGCACTTCTCCCAGCGGTGGTGGACTCGGTAGCGGGGGTGTCGTATCCGGCGCTGTCGGGTTGCCGCCGATCGTCATCCGCTCGCTCACGTAGGACGAATCGGTCGCCGCACCGCTACCGCCCAGAACGCCAGAGACGGTCCCCCACGTGTCCGGAAGCTGCTCGAGCGAGATGGCGTACTGTGAGTTGTGATCGTTGCGAACGTGAACGTTCTGAAGCTGGAGATACTCCAGGTTGGGTGTCGTCCCATCGCTCATCCTTCCGTTCAGCGTGTAGATGGCGTCGTGGCCTTTCCTGGAGTCGTAGCTGATACGAACGTTCTGAACGTCGATGCGCTGGCACGGCGTCGGCGCCGTGATGGCTCCACCGCAACTGCTGTCCGAATACCGGTGATAGAAGTCGCTGTCAGCGACGGTGAGCGTTCCGTCGTAGGTGTTGATACCCGCCGACGAATCCGCCGGATCAGTGGCTTCCGCGTTCACGCCGCGCTGGAGCGACCCGTTCGACCACGCCTGTCGAGGGTGCTGGTCGTCTTTTATCGAGACGTGGTTTTGGACGTCGGTGTTGCCACCGAGTCGCAGTCCATTCTGTGAATTACGGACATAGCAGTTCAGTATTTTCAGCCTCCCTGCGGGTTTCTTGGCGTATATCGTGTTTTCGCCCCAGTTTTCGAACCAACATCGGTTGAACGTGAGCGCGCCCGCTGCCGACTCGACCAGGATGGCTCGGCGATTGCCCGCTTCCGTCGGCTCGCACGCTCCCTCGTGGAAGTAGCAATCCTGTAGGAGACCGCGCTTTCCCGCCGCTGCGGACAGTCGAAAGTACGTTCGTGCCTCGCTCGAACTGTTCGACCCGACGTTCGTGTCCGTGGCTGCTCGGACTCGACCACGGGTGATGAGCCGTCTGAGTTCCCAGTTCCCTGACTCGGAGTTCATTCGGACGAAGGGTGGGAGGGGGGTGTTTCGCATGTCGAGTTCGAAACCATCCAGCACGAACCCGTTCGAGGAGACATCTATCCAGCGCTGATTGTCGTCCGACACTCCGGGGACGAGACGTGCTCCATCTGGCGCGATGAGTTCGAAGTCATCCGTCCCTGACGGGACGACAAGTTCGTTGAGCTTGTACGTGCCTGGCGGGAAGATGACGGTCGTATCACCACCGATGAGACCGTTGAGAACGGAATCGATCGCGGTGCCTCCGGTATCGTCCGCGCCTTGATTCACGATGTCGTAGGTCGGCATTTAGATCCTTCCTCCGGATGGATCGCACGCGTCTTTCGGTCGGATCGCTGCGGTTGGCGTCTGACTCGTTGGCGGTGTATTTTCGCTTTGGTGTTCGATTATTTCTCTCCGACGCATGTCTTGATCAAACACTGTCCAGAACATTGTTATACAGAGCCTGAAGGTAAAATGTTGAGTTCAAGGACACCATAACAAAGCGTCTATTCGTTGGGTTTAAATCTGTGAAATATGAGTGAAAAACGCCACACATCGGAGTACGGAAACACTCGTCGAACGTTTCTGAAAACTATCGGCACTGTAACGACTGTCGCAGGGTACGGCGGTATTTCCATCGCTCGACGTGAGGGGCGTTCGAACTGGGCCCGCCCCGACGGTTGGACTGGCCCTCGGTCGGGTCCGGGACGAACAGGAACCACCGATGATCGCGGCCCGACGCCATATCCCGTGACCGATTGGAAGACGGATTTGGACGGGAGCATGTACCATTCCGAACCCATCGTTGCCGACGACACGCTGTACCTCGCCGTGACGACGAACGACACGCCCGGGGAATTCAGCGGAAGTTTCGGCGCGTACGATCTCGAAAGCGGCGTTGCGAAATGGACCCGTTCGGACATCCCTGCCCCAAAAACGCCCACAGTCGGCGACGAGATGATTTACATCGCGACGAAAGTTCCGGAAACGTCCGATTCTGACGACGTCGGATTCTACGCACTCGACGCGGACAGCGGCGACACGATGTGGTCTCGCACGGACCACGACTATTGGTCCCCACCGGTGGTCACGGAAGATCGAATATATACGTCGAACAAGAATGCAACGTTCGCATTCGACCGTATGACTGGGGAGACCGTCTGGGAAGCGGATGGCGTCGACAGCCTATCCGATGATATCGACGACGCGCTGAGTTACACCGATGGGACCGTTTTCGTCAGCGACGGCACCGCGCTGGACGCGGAAGACGGCTCGACCGAGTGGCAGGTAAAACCCGAGCGGGGTACGCTCGGAAACCCGTCGGTTCGTGACGGGTTGGTTTACTACACGAGAAACGAGTATCTCGTAGGGGACGACGACCGCATTCGGGTCCAAGCACGGTCGGCGGACACCGGAGAAATGGAGTGGTCGTATCGGGAGACCGAAAACGCGTGGGACGGCCGACCCGCCGTCACGCAACGACACATATTCGTCGTCGATTCGGACAGCGACGGGTCGGCGGTAACGGCGCTCGATTCAAAAACAGGTGACGTGGCGTGGACGACGGAAATCCCGGGTGCATTCTTCAGCAGTCCGGTCGTCGGTGACGGAACGATATACCTCGGCGGGCAGTACGTTTCGGAGTCCGACCCATCCGAAGGCAAAGCGCTCATCTACGCGCTCGACAGTGCGACGGGCAACCGAAAATGGTCGTACCTGCTCGACAGCGGCGACCTCGAAACGTCACCCGAAGACCCGCCTGCTGCCGGAACACCCGTCGTGTCGGACGGAAAACTGTACGCCGCGACGTACCCGGCCGGTTCGACGCTCGACTATCGGTACGTCTACTATTCCAACTTCTTCGTCCTCGATTCATGTGCCGAACGGCCGGACGAAGACCACCGACTACCGGTTGATGAGGGACCGGACGACGGGACCGATGTGCCGACCCCCGAGGCTTGTATCGAGGCCATTTCGAACATCGATTGGGACGATCTCGACGCAGGGGACCTCCTCCAACTCGACGCCTCCTGTTCCATCGGTCGTGGACTTCAGTTCGAATGGGACATCGGCGGCGACGGCCAGTACGAGGATTCGGGAAGTTCGATTTCCGTCACTGTACCGAGATGTGGGTCGCTGACGGTCAAACTCCGGATTACTGATACCAACGACGATACGGACAGCACGAGTATTTCCCTCTCGTCGAACTGAGTCCCTCCCGTGTCGCGGTTCGACCCATAAACACTATTTCTTCCTCGGGTTCGGACCATACTTCAACTACTGGCAGATATTCCGGACATGAAAGCAGTTATCTGGTCACCGTTGCTATGCCTGCGCATGAATTACCGACCACGAGTGGTGGTTCGGTGCGCGTAGTTGCCAAATTCGGGGGCACGAGCCTCGGAAGCGGTGACCGCATCAACCGGGCCGCAGACTCCGTCGCCGCTGCCGTCGAAGCAGGTCACGAAATCGCCGTCGTCGCCAGTGCGATGGGTAACACCACCGACGAATTGCTAGAGGAAATCAAATTCGACGCGGACGAACCCGACCGGGCCGAAATCGTTAGCATGGGTGAACGAACGAGCGTTCGAATGCTCAAAGCCGCTCTCGCCGCGCGCGGGGTCGATGCCCTGTTCCTCGAACCCGGTAGCGATGGATGGCCAATCGTCACCGATTCTCGCGGAGAAGTGAACGCCGAGATAACCAAAGAACGGGCAGCCCAGCTCGCCGAAGCGTTGGACGGTACCGTTCCAGTCGTCACGGGATTCCTCGCCGAAGACGAGGAGGGCGGCGTCACCACCCTCGGACGCGGTGGGAGCGACACGACCGCCGTGATGCTCGGTACGTACATGGATGCGGACGAGGTCGTCATCGTCACCGACGTGGAGGGCGTCATGACCGGCGACCCGAGCGTCGTGGAGGGTGCTCGAAACGTCGGCGAAATAACGGTTGACGAGCTTCGAAACCTCTCGTTCCGCGGGGCGGAAGTCGTCGCACCGTCGGCGCTTTCGTACAAGGACGACGATCTGCACGTTCGCGTCGTCCACTACCAGCACGGCGACCTGCTCGCCGGCGGCACGAGCGTCACCGGCAAGTTCGAAAACCTCATCGACATGCGGGAATCGCCACTCTCCTGTATGACCGTCGCCGGACGTGCGATGCGAAATCGCCCCGGTATCCTATCCGATCTCTCCACCGCGCTCGGGGATAGCGACATCAACGTCGATGCGGTGGCCAGCGGGATGGACAGCATCACGTTCTACGTGGACACCGACGTTTCGGAGCGAGCCGAAAACATCCTTCACCAGGAGGTCATCGGCGAGGAGACGCTCTCCAGCGTTACCGTGGACGACCCAATCGCCGTGATTCGAGTCACTGGCGGCGAACTCCCAAACCAACCGGGTATCATCCACGAACTCGTTCAACCGGTCGCGGACGCCCATATCAACGTCCACGACCTGATTACCAGCGCGACCAGCGTGGCGCTGTTCGTTGACTGGGATGACCGCGAGAAGACGCTCGAAATCCTGCAGGACCATTTCCAGCAGTAAGGTGGACCACTTCCAGCAGTTGGGGGATTCAGTACATACGGACGCTCGTTTTCCGGTTCGTCCCCTCGGTCAGCTTTCGGCAAGCAGTTTGTACGCGATCGCAACACCACCACTCAGGAGCGTAACGGCACTTGCGAGGAGGAGGACACCTGCACCGAACGTCACGATCGGTTGAAACGAGGTTTGTAACACGAACTGTGCAAAAAACGCCACGACCCACGACCCGATGAGTACACCGTAGAGTTTCAACATTTCGTCGCTCATCGCATATCGGAGGGCATCGCGGGCGGAAACAGTCGGCATAAATAGATATCCGAACAGACTATATAAACTTGTTTCGTAGTAGAAAGACATTTTCGGCCGTATTCCGCCAGGCGTTCGGGGGAGACGAATGATGCCGATTCCAACTGCTAGCCGTCGGTCATCGGCCCGCCCACTCCACGGCCAACCAGCCGATTCTGGGCTGAAACTCTCTTCCCAACATTCGGTGGCAACCCCGACTAATCACTTGGCGAGCAAGTGCAGTGCACTTGCTCGCCTGCTGTCCTGGTGGCAACGGGCGAAACGAGGCGTACGTCTGGCAGTTGGAATCGTCATATTTCCAACTCCACGTACCGACTCCGCAACAAACGTGGCTCCTCGATAATTCATCTCCCTATCCACGTATTCTCGACACAAACTTTACCCGGCAGTCCGAACCGGCCCAGTATGAACCGCGAGCGCTCTCGAAACCTGTACGACCGCGCGCTATCAGTGACGCCCGGTGGCGTCAACTCCCCCGTTCGAGCCGTTCGACCGCATCCGTTCTTCGTGGAACGAGGCGATGGCGCGCACGTCATCGACGCCGACGGAAACCGGTACCTCGACTACGTGGGGGGGTACGGCCCGCTCCTCTTGGGTCACGACCTGCCCCAATCCGTCCAGTCGGCACTCCAGTCCCAACTCGCCGACGGGCCGATGTATGGCGCGCCAGCGGAGGTCGAAGTCGAACTCGCGGAGTTCGTCACCCGGCATGTTCCGAGCGTCGAGATGATTCGGTTCGTCAACAGCGGGACGGAAGCGACTTCGTCCGCAGTTCGTCTCGCGCGTGGCTACACCGGACGCGACAAAATCGTCGTCATGCAGGGCGGCTACCACGGCGCACAGGAGTCAACACTTGTACAAGGTTCCTCGGGCCGAACCTCGGAACCGAGTTCCAGCGGGATTCCGTCGGCGTTCGCCGAGGAAACCATCACGCTCCCGTTCAACGACGCCGAGGCAGCGCGCGAACTGTTCGAGGAACGCGGCGACGAAATCGCCTGCGTGATGACCGAACCGATTCTCGGCAACTGCGCCAGTATCCCGCCGGTCGATGGCTATCTGGAAACCCTGCGGGAACTGACCGCGGAACACGGTTCGCTCCTCGTGTTCGACGAGGTGATGACCGGCTTTCGAATCGGCGGTCTTCAATGTGCACAGGGCAAGTTCGGCGTCACACCCGACTTGACGACCTTCGCCAAAGTTATCGGCGGTGGCTTCCCTGTCGGCGCAATCGGTGGGCGAGCGGACATCATCGAGCAGTTCGCACCGACAGGAAACGTGTTTCAGGCAGGTACCTACTCAGGTCACCCGCTCTCACTGACCGCCGGATTGGAGATGCTACGATTCGCCGCGAAAAACGACGTGTACGACCACGTCAACGGTCTCGGGGAGAAACTTCGATCGGGACTGACCGACATCCTCGCCGACCACGCGCCGGAATATACCGTGGTCGGACAGGACAGCATGTTCAAGGTCGTCTTCACGCGCGACGGGCCGCGTGATTTGGAGGGACAATGTGATGCGGGCTGCATGCAGAATCCGGACTGTCCGCGATTCGACTACTGCCCGAAGGACAAAACGGACGTTGACCGTGCGGAAACCGACCGCTGGGAGCGTCTCTTCTGGCCCGCCATGCTGGACCAGGGGATCTTCCTCACGGCGAATCAGTTCGAATCGCAGTTCATCAGCTACGCCCATACCGAGGAGGATGTCGAGGAAACGTTGGAGGCGTACAAGGAAGCATTGTAGACTCCCTCCGATGGGCTCGTCGTCCTTCCGCAGGCGACATTCGTTTTATCCCCCCGTCCTAACAGGGACGTAATGAGACGCCCACAGCTCTCCGGCGACCGGGTACAGTCGCGCTGGTGGTACTGGATCGCGGCGGTTCCCATCGTTTTCGTTTTTTGGTTGGTGACCGTCGCGTGGGTCGCGTTCGCCATGTCGATTGACCCTAGTTTCGTCGGTGATTCCGCTCCGTCGTTTTTCGTCCGTCTTCTCGTCGCCATCCCGCACGCAACCGTCGTCTCACTGGTGGCGGTCGGAATTCCGTTCGCCGTTCTCATCGCGATCCTCCCGCTCGCGGTGTTTCAGGATACGGTCGCAATCAACCGTGCTGAAACTGGATGGGAGCCGTCGAGCCGGAACTTCGCCCTCTCCGGGTTGCTTGGACTCATCGCAGCAGTCGTAGTTGGGATTTTCACCATCGATATCTCGCTCGCCATCATCGCCGGATTCGTCCTGAGTGTTCCCTTCGCACTGTATTATCTTCGGGAACGTCACGAGAAGCTCGGCGTTCCGTAAGAATGCGGATCTCGTGAGGCTGTCGATGATTTCTCTGCTCTCGATGGTTTTCTGGAACGACGACTCACAGCATCGCCCGAATTGCTGGCTCCAAAAACCGCCTGCGGACAGTCGTGCCGACCGCTCCCCCGATTGTCCGCGACGTTCCCTCTCCTCCCCGGGTGTTCGGACATCTGCGCCAGCGGTCGGCGCAGGTGTTCCCGCCGTGCATCCTGAAATCAGCAGGTCGATTAATAGCCATGCTGCTGCCGGTGACACAACCGGTAGAGTGCTTGCCGCTTCCCGTGTGAGCAGAACCGTCCTCCGGTGCTTTTGTCGAGCTTTTACAGGGGAACGGACGGGGTCTGCTCGAATCGCGCAGACTCCGTCTTTTGACCGTCGTAAAAGGTCGGTTGCGAAGATGGTTTTACTATCCAGTGCGGAGGGGAGGATATGAGCAAGCGCGGAAAGGAACTCACGTTGGCGACGCGGGGGTCGGACCTCGCCATCCGACAGTCGGGGGAGGTAACGGCGGCACTGGAAGACCGTCGGTTCTCGGTCGAACTCGTCGAAGTGGAGACGACTGGCGACCAGTTGGACGACGCACTCATCACGGAACTCGGAAAGACTGGTGCGTTCGTTCGTGATTTGGACCAAAAAGTGCTGGACGAGGAGGTCGATGGAGCGATCCATTCGATGAAGGATATGCCGACCGAACATCCGAACGAACTCATCGTCGCGGGCGTCCCCGAGCGCGCGAGCGCGAACGACGTGCTGGTTACGCCCGATGGAAAGCCCATCGACGCGCTCCGGGAGGGTGCAGTCGTCGGCACGTCAAGCCTTCGTCGGAAAGCCCAACTGCTGAACCATCGACCGGACCTCACGGTCGAACCCCTGCGTGGAAACGTCGATACGCGAATCGAGAAACTGCTCGCCCCGGTGCTTCAGGCTGAACACGAAGAACGTACTGAGGAAGAAAAAGAACGGAAAGCGCACTCCGGAAAGAAGGACAGCTACGAGTTCCCCTACGACAAACGTGTCGAGGAGTGGTTCGACGACCTCGCCGAAATCGAACGACAGGCACTCGAACGCGACGTCGATACCGAGTACGACGCCATCGTTCTCGCCGAAGCGGGACTCCAACGAAGTGGGTTAGCACATCACGTGGAGTACGACAGACTTCCGCGCAGTCAGTTCGTCCCCGCGCCCGGTCAGGGTGCGCTGGCAGTCACCACGCTCGATAACGAACGTTCCCGGGACATCAACACGGTTCTCGACCATCCACGGACACGGGTCGAAACGACCGTCGAGCGGACTATTCTTCGCGAACTGAACGGTGGTTGCATCGCTCCTATCGGGGTCCACGCCATCATTCAGGGGGAGAACGTTCACGTCGAGGTACAGGTGTTCAGTCAGGATGGATCGGAACAGGTCTCCCTCAAACGCGACGTTCCGATTCAAACCCACGTCACTGGCGCAAAGAACGTCGCAAGCGACCTTGCGGACCGCGGTGCCAGAGACCTCATCGCCGAAGCGAGACGAGAAACGGGGGCTGACGAGGAATGAAAATCGCCGTTTTCCGCCCGGATGACGAACGACTCGAGGATGCGGTTTCCCTGCTCGAATCGCTCGATGCAGAGCCGGTTCCGGACCCGATGCTTGCGGTTCGTCCGACTGGAAAGAAACCACGACAAGCCGATTTCGTCGTCCTGACGAGCAAGACGGGCGTCGAACTAGCACACGAGGCTGGGTGGAATCCCGGGGACGCCACTGTCTGCGCAATCGGCGAAGGAACCGCCGCTGCATTCCGCGAATACGGCTACGAGGTCGATATCGTGCCGGACAAATTCTCGTCACACGGATTGGTCGCCGTACTCGCGAACCGTGTGCAGGGACAACGCGTCGAAGTCGCTCGGAGCGACCACGGAAGCGACGTTCTCACGGATGGCCTCGCCGACGTTGGTGCGAAAGTGAACGAAACCGTCCTCTACGAACTCGTCCGACCGAAGCGGTCGGGAGATTCCACAGAACTCGCCGCCAATGGTGAACTCGACGGTGTTTTGTTCACGTCGTCGCTCACGGTCCAACACTTCTTAGAGGCCGCAGAAGACCGTGGGATTCGAGAGGAAACGCTGACCAACCTCGAAGACATGGTCGTCGGCGCGATCGGTGGTCCAACTCACGACACGGCCCGTGACCACGATATCCGAGTCGATGTGGTCCCCAAAACCGCCTCTTTCGACCGATTGGCACGTAAAGCGGTCGAACGTCTTCGGGAGAAGGCGGAGGTTTAAACGAGAAGACGAATCAAGGATGTATCGATGAGTCCTCCGGTTCCGGAACTGAGCGAGTGTGCGACAGCCTGTGCGGACAGAATACGCGATGCAGATGAAATCCTTCTCGCTTCGCATATCGACGCCGACGGCCTGACGAGCGCCGCGATTGCGTCGTCCGCGCTGTCTCGCTCCGGAATCCCGTTCGAAACCGTGTTCAGTAAACAACTCGACGCGAAGGAAATCGAAGCGATCGCGGCGACCGAATACGATACCGTCCTGTTTACGGACTTCGGAAGCGGACAACTCGACATCATCGCCGAGCACGAATCCGCCGGCGATTTCACGCCCATCATCGCCGACCATCACCAACCGGCGGATGCGGACACGGAATTTCATCTCAATCCGCTTCTGTTCGGCCTCGATGGTTCCTCGGAACTTTCCGGTGCAGGAGCAAGCTACGTCCTCGCGCGGGCGCTCGAACCCAGAAATGGCGACAACCGCGACCTCGCGGCCCTTGCCGTCGTCGGTGCCGTCGGCGACATGCAGATCTCGGATGGCGAACTCGTGGGTGCAAACACCGGTATCGTCGAGGAAGGTACCGAAGCCGGCGTCGTCGAAACTGGAACCGATCTCGCGCTGTACGGGAAACAGACCAGGCCGCTTCCCAAACTGCTCGAATATGCGACCGACGTGTACATTCCCGGTATTTCGAACAACAAGAGCGGTGTTCTTCGATTTCTCGACGGTGTCGGTATCGATTTGAAAGCGGACGGCGATTGGCGTCGCTGGGTCGATTTGACCGACGAGGAGCGCCAGACGGTCGCCAGTGCACTGGTCAAACGCGCGATGCGGAAGGGCGTTCCTGCGCAGAAAATCGGCGGACTCGTTGGGACCTCCTACACCCTCGTTGCCGAGCCGGAAGGGACCGAACTGCGTGACGTAAGCGAGTTTTCGACCCTACTGAATGCTACTGCGCGCTACGAACGGGCGGATGTCGGTCTCGCTGTTTGCCTCGGCGACCGTGGTGAGGCATTAGAACGCGCACGAACCCTCTTGACGAACCACCGCCGTAACCTCTCGGAAGCGATCAGTTGGGTGCAGTCCGAGGGCGTCAATCGAGAGGAGCACGTTCAGTGGTTTCATGCCGAAGACCGTGTCCGCGAAACTATCGTCGGTATCGTCGCCGGAATGGCCGTCGGTGCCGACGGTATCGACCGCGGAACGCCCATCTTTGCCTTTGCCGAAAAGAACGACGAGGAAGTGAAAGTTTCCGCACGCGGAACGCCGGGCCTCACACGCAGCGGGCTTGATCTTTCGGTCGTAATGAAAGAGGCGTCGCGTGCCGTTGGCGGTGATGGTGGTGGTCACAACGTTGCGGCAGGAGCGACGATACCGAAGGGTGAAGAACGAACGTTTATCGACCGTGCGGACGAACTAGTTGGCGAGCAAATGAGATGAGCGTCTCACCGGTAATGACGCTGTATTCCTTTCGATAATCACTGAGCCTGTCGGTTCGAACGTTGCCGTGGATATTCGCTATCCCGAGTGGATTTGATATCTCAGCATAGGGTTTACGCAACATCTCTCGTCGATTTCACAGACCTATCGGAAACGGCCCGAGGCCTCGATTCTGTACCGAACCGACACTCGACAATCCGGACCCTGGTGCGCGTCGAACGAAGTAGTCCATTTTTCGAGTCTAATCGGATACATCGGGAGGATATCCACATCGTGGTTCCGTTCTTGGTGTCGTGGGGTCCAGGCGATCCGTAGCGGTATTCGAGCTTTGCCGAAGAAAGACGGCGAGAGCGTTGCCCTTCCCGTGTTTCTCCCACGATTGCCGAAGCGGACCACTCTCGTGTGTATATCGCCTATCGCTATACAAAATCGTACTGTGGAGGACGGACGCTTGGGTACTGTCGTTACAATCGTAACCGTACTCGAGAAGAGGTGTACGTCTAGCGAAGGCATATCGGCAGTGCACGGCACCTAGCGGGATCAAATAACTACGAAACGACTATCGAAACCATATTACTGACAATCGATAGTTTCTCGCTCATCCCCAGGTGTCTACGACTATACCGGGTTGACACCCGATTCGGATGCAACCCTTGCAACTATGACTGCTGGTTCGGTTTTTTTGGCCGGTACTCGCAACCGACTCTGGATTTCGATGTCGGGCATTCTATCCGTTCGACCGGGACTGGACGGCCGTTTCGAATATTTCGTCTCCGGAACTCGATGCTACCCACTAGTTTTACGGGTTTCCTTCGACACCGACGCCGGGGATTTGGTGTGAGTGACGATACCGCCGGTGCCGCTGTCCAAAATCGACGTTACGGTATCGATAACGGGATGAAGATACGAGAACGGTGGCCCGGATTGAAGTCCCGACTTGGCGACGCACCTGTGGGGAGTTTTGACTCCCGTGTGAATCCATGACAAGAAAACTGAGAAGCGCGCTGGTCATACTACTCGCTGGCAGTATTCTCGCTGCCGGTTTTGCCGGAACGACTGCCGCACAGGACCGACAGATGACGCAATCGCAACTCGACTCGATGTCGTGTGCTGAACTCGATGCTACGTATCAGCACGGTATCGCGCGCGTTCAAAATAGCGACATGCCGCCGGAGCGAAAGCGAAGCCTCATGCAGCGCGGTACCACGCTCTACAACCTCTATAAATTCCGCAAAGGTTGCTAAGCGGGTCACAACTTTTCGTACACCGAGCGCCGTTGGACCGTTATGCGGCGCTCGGAATCCGGAGAATCGAGACCCCCAGAGTGATTAAGACAACCCAAGTTGAGACACTCGGCATGTGGCCGTGGGGACATCTGGCGGTGGGATACATCGCGTACTCCGGATTTCGACGAACCTGGTCAGCGCGCCCGCCGACTGATTACGAAGTTTTCGCACTCGCCCTCGGAACGCAGTTTCCGGATATCATCGATAAACCGCTTGCGTGGGGGTTCGGCGTCTTGCCGACGGGTCGTTCGCTCGCACATTCGCTACTGACGGCGAGTTTGTTGCTCGCCATTACGTACGGTTACTGTCGACGAAGGGGTATTCGAAACTTCTGGGCTGCCTTCGCAATCGGATACCTCACCCATCCATTTGCTGACGTGTTTCAACCAGTTTTGCTCGGTCAATACCAATACGCAGTGTTCTTACTCTGGCCCATCCGTTCGTTCCCGACGAACCATCCTGTCTACGTTTCGCCGTTCGACGCGTCGGGATTTTTCGCGTTCGAACTCCTCCTCGTGGCCGTGGCACTCATCGTCTGGCTATTCGATGGTACCCCAGGATTGGACGTTGTCACGGCTTCGACGAACACCCGAAAGTAGTAGAATCACACCCGGACGGAGCGTGTGGTAGAACTCGCCCTACGGAACGGTCGATAGTGGACATCTGATGTGAACTCGTCGGTGAAGAGATTGCTCCGCTTCGCCTAGTGATGTGCTCCGCCGACTGATGCAGGGGCAACAACCGCGAAACGACGAATACGCGCTCCGTTCGTCCTTCATAACTGGATTCTCGATTCGGGGTCGAGTGGGTCGGTCCCGCCGAACTGAAGCAGCTTTACGTCGTTTTCGACGAACCAGGGTTCGAGTACATCGAGTTCGTCTACCGATTTCGGGTGTGGAACGAGTTGTAACACCACGTCCGGTCGGTGCTCGGCCAGCACCGATTCGAGCGTTTCGTACGTCATTCCTTCCACGTGCCGGTCGTAGTGGTTCACCCGATAGCCGTCGCTCCGGAGCGAATCGACGATTTGTATCGCTGAGCTATTCCGACAGTCGTACGTTCCCGGCTTGTAGGCCGCTCCGAGAGCGACGATTTTCGGATCGACGTACTCGGCGAGTGAACGACGGACTTTCCGGGCGGCGACAGTGGGCATCTTGTCGTTGATTCGCCGTGCACTCGTTATGAGGTTCGAATACTCCGGATTGATCTCGTCGAGGAACCACGGATCAACCGGCAGGCAGTGACCGCCGACACCGATACCCGGCGTGAGAACATCGACGCGAGGATGATTGTTCGCTAGTTCGATGACTTCATTCATGTTGGTGCCGAGCCGTTCGCCGATGAGCGCGAACTCGTTCGCCAATGCGATGTTTACATCCCTGAACGTGTTCTCGATGAGTTTACACAGCTCCGCCGAGAGTAAGTCTGTGGTGTAGATGGTTCCCTCCACGAACGGTCGATATATCTCTGTCGCACGGCGAATACTCGTTTCGTCGATTCCACCGATAACGCGGTCGTTCGTTCGAATCTCCTCGAAGACGTTTCCCGGAAGTATTCGTTCAGGGGAGTGCGCGAGAGACACGTCATCTCCCGGTTCGAATCCGGCCTGTTCCAGTCGCGGAACGACCATCTCTTCGCACGTCTGCGGCGGGAGCGTTGATTCGATGTTTATCAAATCACCGTCCGTGAGATGCGGAATGATGGACTCCAGCGCGCTCCGAACGTAACTTAGGTCGGGTGACTTCGTCGGATTTGCAAGTGGTGTTGGGACCGAAATGATGAACGCATCCCCTTCGACCGGTTCGGTCCGGACATCGAGGTTCTCCGTTACATCGTCGCTCGCCAGTAGGGATTCGAACTCTGCTTCGTCGAAGTTGAGCGTTCGGTCGTTGATCGCTTTCACCACGTTCTCGTCGATATCGACTCCGACGACGTGTTTCCCGTTCTCGGCGAGGAGCAGCGCGAGTGGCAAACCGATGAACCCCATCCCCACCACGACGACGGTTTCGACGGACTCTCGTGTGGTCGATTGATCGGTGCTATTCGACGTCATGCTTCCTCGCTCTGTCGCCCGAATCCGCGGATAAGATGATAGACGAGGTCACAGTTTCGTTCCCCGAAAACACGCTCGATTCGTCGGTACGTACTCACACCACACTGGTAGTAGCGCTGGCGTTCGTTCGACGGTCGGTCAGCAACCAAAACATCGTGCCCCCTCGATTCTTCAGTAAGTGGCGCCTCGGTAGCATCCACTCCCCCCGTAACTAAGAAGACGGACATGGCATAGAAACAGTCATTAGCTATCATTAACTAGTTTGTGGGCTTAGGTATATACTCCTGAGCGTCTAGTGGTTGCCCTCTACCGACTCGGCAAGTTCGTCAAGAATCCCTTCCGCTGCCGTGCCGTCCCCGAATGGATTCGGCCAATTGGGCGTGACAGTGAGCATCGACTTCGCACCCGACCGTATTCCTTCGGGGTGGGTTCCGACGAGGGTATTCGCACCGACATCGAGCGTCTCCGGGCGCTCGGTCGACGTGCGCATCGTCACGCACGGCGTGTTGAGAATACAGGCTTCCTCTTGAACGCTGCCGGAGTCCGTAAGAATCACCTTTGCACTGTTCTCGAGGTGCAGGAAATCGAGGAAATCCTGCGGTTCGATCGTCTCGATCGTCTCCGGTATGGGGAGGTCGAACTCCGATACGCGATTTTCGGCTCTCGGATGAATCGGATAGACGATATCAAGTCCGGTTTCGTTCGCAAACGAGTGGGCACCACGCAGGATGTTCGAAAACCGTTCGCGGTCATCGACGTTTTCGGCTCGGTGTGCCGTCATCAGAGCGAACGCCCCCGGAGTAAGGTTGTTTTCCGAGAGGATCGAACTTTTGTCGGCTGCGATTCGTCGATGCTGCTCGACCGCATCGACGATGGTGTTTCCGGTGACGGTGATTTTTCGGTCGGGAATCCCTTCGGATAGCAGAAGCTCGCGTGATTTCTCGGTAGGAGCGAACAGGAAATCCGCCGCGTGGTCAGTAAGCACTCGGTTGACCTCCTCGGGCATCTCACGGTCGAAACTTCGCAAACCCGCTTCGATGTGACCCAACTCGCTGTCGAGTTTTGCCGTCGCGAGCGCTCCAGCGAGAACGGAGTTGGTATCGCCTTGGACGAGGACGACATCCGGATTCTCATCGACGACGATGTTCTCGATTTTTCGGAGCATCTCGGCGGTCTGTCGGCCGTGTATATCCGAGCCGACTTCGAGATTGTAGTTCGGTGTCGGTAGATCGAGCTGTTCGAAAAAGATCGAATCCAGGTTTGCGGAGTAGTGCTGGCCCGTATGCACGACCTTGTTCGACACTCCGTTCTCGTCGCACCTTCGTATGAGCGGTGATAGTTTGATGATTTCCGGACGAGTCCCCAAGATTGTCACTAACGTTAGATCCCCCATCCCGAACCTAGTGCCAATCGCTGATACAAAGAGTGCTTCCGTTTATCAGGTCATGTCCGGACATAAAACATTTCGGTGGATGGGTTCGATTTCGTCGCATCGACGGAGAACTGTTGCTCACGGACGGTTCTGTCGGTGGTTTCGTGTCTGTTCGTACATTTTTCCACAGGAAATGTCCGTTCGGTATGATCACGTGTGCACTCGTCGCGCTGTTGACGCTCGTCTGTCGGCTTGAGGGTCGCTAGAATGCTGTTCGCCGGTTCGTCGGCCCGCTCCAGTGGAACGACCCATCCCTCAGTTCCACCCCAATCTGTGTGCATCGGCGAACTGGGACTGAATGTCTTGTCGATCCGCAGTCCAGGCTTACTGGAACGGTCCAGTAGTCGTGTCCTTCTACACGACGAACAGTGTTTCATATCGATACTGTATATTCACTCATCATAACCGATCACTAAGCAGTGATTTTTCCCAAACCTCCCTCGCTCCATCGGTGGTCGAACAGTTGATACCACTCTGTTGCACCCGCTTGCGGTTCGGTAGGGTCATTTTTGGAGGGGCCGCCGCTTCGGGAGGGTAATGGGTGCTCTCATCGGTTCTCGTCGATGAAAATGGCGGTCTCATTCGACTATCGCGTATTGTCGTGTCGTATCTGGCAATTAGTGTCGTCCTTCCTGATATTCTTCCAAAATACTAGAAAAATATCTAGATTAGTAGGTCGGAATCGACTAAATAACAATGGAGATCGGTGCCATAGCAGGCCGACGTTGTTTATGATAACAATAGCTTGCCGTAGCACCGGTATTTCGCGGTCGCTGAGGAAAAAGCAACGGAGAACGAACGATGGACTCGAATCTAGCCGGACGTCGGAAAAACGTACCACCGACACACGAGGGTGATTTTCATGTGTGGTATCATCGGCTGTGCAGGGCACGAAGGGGATACCGTCCCTGTGCTTCTGAACGGCTTGGCGAGACTGGAGTACCGCGGCTACGATTCGACGGGACTGGCGGTCAGCAACTCGGATATTCACGTCGTCAAGCGGGAGGGAGAACTCGACGAACTCGTCGAGACGGTCGAATCGGAGATCGAAGTCGATGGGGTGGCTGGGGTCGGACATACACGTTGGAGCACACACGGAAAACCGTCGGACGCCAACGCGCATCCGCACACGGACTGTGAAAATCGGGTTGCAGTCGTTCACAACGGCATCATCGAGAACTACCAATCGCTCCGTGACGACCTGCGCTCGCTGGGACACGAGTTCGAGAGCAACACGGATACCGAAGTCATCCCGCATCTCGTCGGTCACTATCTCGACGCCGGTTCGTCGCCGAAAGCGGCGTTCCATCGTGCGGTCGAGAAACTGGAGGGAAGCTACGCGATTGCGGCGGTCTTCGAATCGCGAAAGGAGGTGATGGCGACCCGCCAGGATTCGTCACTCGTCCTCGGCGTCGGCGATGAAGCCACCTACGTGGCGAGCGACATGACTGCGCTGATCGAGCGTACCGACAGTGTCATTCACCTGGACGACGGTGAATTCGCCTTCCTTTCACCCGACGGATACACGATCATCGACGAGGATGGTGAGCGACAATCGAAGGCACAGACGACCATCGAGTGGGACGTCGAAGAAATCACAAAGGGTCATCACGACCATTACATGATAAAGGAGATTTACGAGCAGTCGGCTGCACTCCGTGAATGTCTCCGTAACCGGTCCACCACCGACCGACTTATTTCGCTCGATACTTTCGACGACTATCACTCCGTAGACCGGGTTCATCTGGTCGCCTGCGGAACCAGCTATCACGCGGCGCTTTTCGGTGCACAGATGCTCCGCGAGCGTGGGGTTTCGGCACAGGCGTTCTTAGCGAGCGAGTACGCGATGACTCCAGCACCTGTTCAGGACGGTACGCTGGTCGTCGGCGTCACGCAGAGCGGCGAGACGGCCGACACGCTCGCTGCACTTCGTGCGGCCGACGAGCGAGGTGCTCGAACGCTCGCGCTGACGAACGTCGTGGGTAGCTCCGCCGCTCGGGAGTGTGACGAGGCGCTCTACATCCGCTCCGGACCCGAAATCAGCGTCGCCGCAACGAAGACGTTCGCGAGTCAGCTCGTCACACTCACCCTGTTCGCACTCCACTCGTCATCGACCGAGTCGAATCACGAGACTCGACGACTCGTCTCGGCACTCGACGAGCTTCCGGGACAGATTCAACGCCTCTTCGACACGACCACCGCGGGGGAGATCGCTAGCCGCCTCGCGGACGGTTCGGGATACTTTTTCATCGGGCGTGGGTTGCAGTACCCCGTCGCGTTAGAGGGGGCGTTAAAGATGAAGGAGATAACCTACGAACACGCGGAGGGGTTTGCCGCGGGCGAACTCAAACACGGTCCACTCGCGCTGGTGACGGACGAGACGCCTGTCTTCGTTTCGGCCGTCGGTGACAACGAAACTGTCCGAAAAACGGTGGCGAACGCCGAGGAGGTGAAGGCACGCGGTGCGCCGCTTGTAGCTATCACTGATGGGACGTCATCCATCGAACGCCTCGCTGACGAAGTTCTCAGAGTTCCATCGACGAGCCGAGAGTTGGCGCCGGTACTCGTAAACGTCCAGTATCAACTGTTGGCTTACCACACGGCCAGACACCTTGGACGAAAAATCGACAAACCACGAAACCTCGCGAAGAGCGTCACCGTCGAGTAACTCGCAGATCTGCTTATTTCCGATAGACGCTGGAGCTATCACGACTGAACTACCGTGATCGACCAACGGACCGAACGCACGTAAACTGTGGCACGGTACGGTTAGGACGCCGAAATCCGGACGTTTTGGGCCAATCTGTTCGTCGGGCGATACAATCAACTCGGTTCACGTGGTGGCGGAGTATATGCGTTCGCTCTATCGATACGTGTCCGCCGGGCCGAGTGCGATGCGACCTTCGACCGTCGGCCGTCACGTTCTGGAAGGGGGCGGCCGACGACCGGCATGACGCGAACGTATCGCCAACCGTTGCTTACGCGATGGTCACGGCGCGACCGTCTCACCGTTCTGGTCGTCGCCGTTATCGTCGCATTCCTCGTCGGGACCACGCTGTTGTTGCTCTCCGTCGGAACCGAGACCGAAGCCGTCTCGAACAAGTTTTCGGACTCGATGACGGTCACACAGTACGATTCGGTTGCGACCGCACGGAGCAATGCGAATCGGTCTGATATCGTCCTCCCGACAGCGACCGTTACGAGGAACGGTATCGAACACCAAATCGTCGGAATCCCTCCGGATTCGCCGACCGTTCTCTCCGATTATTCGGTCGAATGGCGAACGGCCCGTCTTCCTCCGCCACCCGACACGGGAATCAAGGGCGGGGTGGAGCGGCCGACGACGCGTCGATTCGAAACCGACGAGGGTTCGGTTCGACTCCGCGTTTCACCCTACACCGGCGATTCGGTGTTTCCGCGGTCGTGGTACGTTGGAACCCCATCGACCGTTCGTGAGGTCGGTACGTCTGGTGCGTTCGTCGTCGAAGCAAACGCCGGAGATAACGGCTTCGCGCGTCTCCGGACCGACGGCACGGTAACCCCGTCGCTGTTCCTGTACTTCCTCGCCGGGGTGCGGGAGGTGCTTCGGGTGTTGTCCGGCGTGACGATACTGGCGGCCGTCCTCGTTCTCGTCGTTCTCTACAACGTGACCCGGATGAGCGTCCGTGATAGGATGACCACGATTCGAGTCGTTCGCACGACTGGTGCGACTCCACGGCAGATTCTCGGGTTGTTCGGCCTCAGAGCGGGGCTGCTCACAGCGACCGGTGTCCTCCTCGGCTATGCAGGGGGCGTCGTATTCACCCGTCTCGCCGTCAACGTCGCCATTTACGCGGGGGTTTCCCTCTCACTCTCTCCGCAAGTCACGACCACATCGCTCGTCGTCTTGCTCCCGATGTTCGGTAGCGTCGTCGCCGTCGGCTTCTTCGCGGGTCTACTGGCCGCGTGGCCGGCGGTTTCGGGAGAGCCAGCGTCGTTGACGGGTCTCAAAACCCCGTCCGGGTCACAACAGACGTCCCGTCTCGGATTGCTCCCGAACCGTGCCAGTACTACGCTGTTGCGATGGCGCGCGCTGATTCCGACCGCGACCACCTTGGCGGTGTTCGCGCTCATCGTTCTCCTCTCCGGTTCGTTGGCGACCGCGCTGACGCCGCTTGCCAGTCCGTCGAGCGGAACTGTCACGGAATCGGGCGCGCCGTACCCGATGGCGAGTCGCATCGACGCCGAGTATGCGTCCGTCCTACGTTCGCAGGGTATCGAGGCCAGCCCCGAGATACTCGTCCCACAACTTCACGATGGGCAACCGTATCTCGCCCGCGGGGCGAACTTCAGTTCGTTCACCACCGTCTCCGACGCACGGCTAGTTTCCGGGCACGCCCCGAGAACTAAATACGAGGCGGTTATCGGCCACGACCTCGCGACGACGCTCGGTATCGATATCGGTGATTCGATTACCCTCGGTGGGGCGTCGTCACCTACCGTGACGCGAGTTCATATCGTCGGCACGTTCGACGCACCCGGCGTCCTCGACGACCAACTCGTCGTTCCACTTCCAACCGCACACGACCTCTCTACGGCACCCGGGACGGTTCAGTTCATTAGAACTGACGGTGGAACGCCGGATTTCTCCGGTGCCGATGACGGCGCTATCACGGTGACCGGCGTGAGTGCACCGCCGACCGCGGAGGTCGGCAAGCCATTTACCGTGACGATGAATGTACAAAACTTCGGACAGGAGACGGGAGAACGGCGAATCACCGCCCGTATCGGCGGTGAATCGGAATCCGTCACTGTCTCGCCAGCTCCCGGAGAGCGTTCGAGCAGACGGGTGAATCTCACCGTCCAGAATCCCGGAAACTACACGCTTCGCGTCGGGTCGCGTGAAAAGCGCATCGCCGTCTACCGACAACCGCCGCTATCCCTCGATGCCGTCCCGAACCGCGGACAGCCGGGAGAACGAATGCTCGTCCCGGTTCTGACGCCGAACGGTGAGCAGGTATCCGGTGCGACCGTCGAAATCGCAGGGACGACAGCGACGACGAACGAGCGTGGAGTCGCGACTGTTCCACTCCCGAATCGGACGGGAAACTACACGATAAGGACCACGAAAGGTGCCCGGACGGTATCGTCGCACGTCGTCGTCTCGGAGGACGCATTGCACCCGTTCGGAGCACGGGTTCGGGTGACGCCGGATACGGCCAGCATGTATGCTCGCCCGACGGCTGAAGTAGTGCTCGTCAACCCGTGGGGGCGAACGCAGACTCGGACGATATCAATCGTCACACCGGGGAAGACGGTCACGAAGAACGTGACGCTCCCGCCGTATCGAACCGAATCGGTATCCGTCAGCCTCTCCTCCGATACAGGGAAAGAACGGCTCGCACCCGGCGACTACACCGTTCGAATCGTTTCCGGCGGCGACGTCCTCGCGACCGACCAGTTTTCGATCGTCGGAGACGAGCGTCTGTTCTCCACTGTGGCACAGAACAGCGAGTACGCGCAGGGATCCGGTATCGGCCACGCCGTTCGGAGCGTGTTCGGTGATCTTCGAACGCTGTTGGTTTCGATGGCGGTCCTCGCTGGCATCACCACGGTAGGAAGCACGGCGGCGACGTTCGCACAGAGTGTTCACGCTCGCCGACGGACCGTTGCGATTCACCGAGCTACTGGTGCCACGCGGCGACAGGTTCTCCGGCGCGTTCTCGCCGACGTATGGCGGATTTCAGTCGTGTCGATACTCATCGGAATCACGGCCGCGATCCTCATCGGAATTTTCCTCGAACGAATGGGGCTGTTGACCGTGTTTGGGGTTCAGCTATCGATTTCGGTGTCCGCGCAGATCCTCGCCACGGTGGCCATCGGGTCGTTCCTCCTCGCTAACATCAGTGCGCTCGTGGTGACGATTCCGTTCCTCTTCGCCGACCCGGCCGACCGTTGAGGAGGGTGATCCGGCATACACCTTTGTGTCTCCGCGTTGCATCCGGTTTCGAATGACTGCAACAGTGCTCGAAGCGGATTCGGTCGGCGTCCTGCGAGGCGGGACCGAGATTTTGCGCGACGTCTCGCTCACGGTACCGGAAAACGCGAAAATCCTCGTCCAAGGGTCGAGCGGCGCGGGGAAGACGACTCTGTTCAATCTCCTCGGATTGTTGGCGACCCCGTCGAAGGGGACGGTCCGGGTCATGGGGACGGACGCGGAGGAACTCTCGGAACGACGACGTGCCCACCTTCGCCGGGAACATATCGGCTTCATCTTTCAGGATTTTCAGCTCATCCCCGACCTCACGGCGTGGGAGAACGCCGCACTCCCACAGGATCACACCGGTACTCGCGACGAGGAGTGGCTCGAAACGCTGTTCGCGAAACTCGACATCGGCGACGTCAGGGAACAGTATCCGGCGACGCTCAGCGGCGGCGAGAAACAGCGCGTTGCGACCGCGCGAGCCTTGTCGAACCGACCGGGGGTGCTGTTGGCGGACGAGCCAACCGGGCAGCTCGACCCAAAGACGACGGAACAGGTGCTCGAACTCGTCTTCGAACTCCGCGCGGACACCGAAACCGCGCTCGTCACCATCAGTCACGACCCACAGCTGAGCAGTCGGTTCGACACCGTCGTTCGTATCGAAGACGGAACCGTCCGGGCCGCGAAATGACCGCGACGAATCGTGGTCGCTCCACAGGTGGTCTTCGACTAGAGGAGGACAGTGAGAATTCCGAGCACTGTCGTGCTGACGACGATGAAGCTCACCAGCACGACTGCGACCGGTTCGAATCCGGTCGAGCGTAGGTCGTCGAGCCTCAGTTCAAGCCCTAACCCGGCAAAGGCGAGCATGAACAACCAGTTCGAAGCGTGCTCCAGCGACGTGACTTGGTCCGCGCTGATGACGCCCACACTGGCGAGGATCATGAGGAACAGGAAGCCGAAGACGAACTTCGGGAAGGTTCGCCAGAGGTGGCTAGTCTTTTCCTTCCCCGGCCGTCTCCCATCGCCGGGACGTCGCAGATAATACAGTGCGTATCCGGTTGCCGCGAGGCCGATAAGCGCGTTTCGAGCCAGTTTGACGAGTACTGCCCACTCTCCCGCGGTTTCCGAGAACGCGAATCCGACTGCAGTGACTGGTCCCGTACTGAACATCGTCAAACCCGCCCAGACGCCGAAAACCCTGTCCGAGAGACCGAGCGCGTGACCGACCGCCGGATAGACGAGGAGCGTCAGCGTGTCGAACAGAAGGACGGTCCCGGCGGCGTAGGCGATCTGTCGCTCGTCGGCGTCGATGCTTCCCGCGACGGCGACGACTGCCGACACGCCGCAAATGCTCGACCCGGCAGCGAGTAGCGACCCCGTCTTTTGCGTGATGCCGAAACAGCGTCGTGAGAGTAATTCGACCGAGAGGATGGCGACTGCGACCGTTCCCACGATGAGGGCGAGTATCGTCGGCCCGGCACCGACCACGCGGTCGAAGGCGACGCTCGCACCCATCACGACGATTCCGGCTTCCAACCAGAGTTTGTGGGTCTCGATGCCCGCTTTCGCCCAGCCCAATCCTCCGGCCGTATTTCCGACGAGGACGCCGACGAGGATCGTGGCGATGAGATAGTCGATGCTCGGGATAATCGTCGCGATCCCCCGCCCGAGAAGACCGATTCCGGCGAGAAGCAGTATACCGGACAACAATTCTGTTCGGTCTTTCATCGCTTTACCACGGAATCGACCCGCCGGCCAGCACGACTCCGAGAAGGCACAAGGCGACGAGCACTGCCTGCCAGTCCCGGTCGAGGTTGCCGACCCATCGTCGTACCGATGTGAACGCTCGAATCATGTGGTTACGCCTCTCCCCGTCCTCTAACTATCGTGTACCAGTTCGTCCCGCCACGAATATATTCCCTTTCGTAACGGCCAACGAGTCGTGTCATCATCTCTCATGTTTCTCTCAGGCACGGAGTTCGTCGAAGTCGAATCGGTCGGCGATGATCTCGTCGGTGTTTTTCGCCCCGTCGCTTCTGTCTCCGAATAGTCCCATTTTTACCCACCCCTCCCCACGTTTCGGGCATGACCGAGTTCGACCCCGAGAAGTTCGAGGACAAGTACGTGCACTACTTCAACGAACTCCAGCGAGCGTACAAAAACGCGTTTAACTACATGAACGAACGACACGATTCCCAAGTGATTCATGCCATCGACCAGCAGGTGCTGAACGAGAGCGAACCCTTCTACGATGGGAATGGCGAATTCCGCATCGAACTCCCCGACGACCCTGCCGACCGCGTACAGGGAGTCGTCGTCGCGGACGACAAACTGGAAGAACTACTCGAAGCCTACGTCGAACGGATCGAGTCCGAACTGCGTCGCGTCTTCGGACTTCAGTCGAGTAATTAAAGTTCGCAACTGAGTGCCTATTCTACGGTTTCTCCGACACTTTTCGAGTGCTCCGTTCACGCCGCCATCAAAAACCTCTCGACGATTTTGAGTAGTATTTCCCGTAGATTCATCGTTGCCGCTCCGATTCGCGAATGCGCTCCATACGCCTCGTCGGATTCACTGGAAGCCGTGGGCAGAGCCGGAAACGACCGGCGAAAATCGCCGATTTCGACCCGATAACAGTGGAAAGGCCTAAGGATGCTGGAACCATACCTCGGCACATGAGCACCGAAACTCAGGAAGACGGCGACGACCTCGAAGAACGGGTCAGTAACTTCCTGCGCCGTAACTTCCCGCAGATTCAAATGCACGGTGGGAGTGCCGCCATTCAGAACATCGACCGCGAGACCGGCGAAGTCACCATCATGCTCGGCGGCGCGTGCAGTGGGTGCGGTATCTCCCCGATGACGATTCAGGCTATCAAAAGCCGAATGGTCAAAGAGATCCCCGAAATCGAAAAAGTCAACGCCGACACCGGCATGGGCGGCGGCGGTGGCGGAATGAGTCCGTCCTTCCCCGGCGAAACCAGCGATGACGGCGACGACGAAGGTCCGCAGGCACCATTCTAACAGCGGTATTTTTAGTTTTCGGCCGATTCCACGCATGGAATCACGATATTTATCCCACCGGACGCTGTAGCAGGCGACAGTATGACGAACGACGACGCCACGGCGCAGAACGTGGTATTCGTTGTGATGGATACGGTGCGTAAAGATCACCTCTCTGTCTACGGATACGACAAACCGACGACGCCGGGCCTCGAACGGTTCGCGGAGGATGCGACCGTCTTCGAGCAGGCCGTTGCTCCCGCTCCTTGGACCCTGCCGGTTCACGCCTCGCTGTTCACTGGAATGTATCCCAGCGAACACGGTGCGAGTCAGGAAAACCCCTATCTAGAAGGCGCGACGACGCTTGCGGAGACGCTTTCGGACGCCGGATACGACACGTCTTGTTACTCTTCGAACGCGTGGATTACGCCGTACACCCATCTGACGGATGGATTCGACGACCAGGACAACTTCTTCGAAGTGATGCCCGGCGACTTCCTCTCCGGACCGATGGCCAAGGCGTGGAAGATGATGAACGACAACGAGAAACTCCGCACTGTCGCGGACAAACTCGTCAGCCTCGGCAATGTAGCACACGAGTACCTCGCCAGCGGTGAGGGTGCGGACTCGAAGACGCCACAGGTCATCGACCAGACCATCGAGTTCATCGATAACTCCGATGGCCCGTACTTCTCGTTCATCAACCTGATGGACGCCCATCTGCCGTACCACCCGCCGAAGGAGTACCGACAGCAGTTCGCGCCGAACGTCGATTCGACCAAGGTGTGCCAAAACTCGAAGGAGTTCAACTGCGGCGCACGTGATATCAGCGACAAGGAGTGGGATGCGATTCGTGGCCTCTACGACGCCGAAATCCGCCATATCGACGACCAACTCCAGCGCCTGTTCTCGTGGATGCAGGAGAACGACGAGTGGGACGACACGATGGTCGTCATCTGTGCCGACCACGGCGAACTCCACGACGAACACGACCTGTACGGACACGAATTCTGTATCTACGACCCGCTCATCAACGTCCCACTGATGGTCAAACATCCCGAGCTGGATGCCGACGTGAGCGACCAACAGGTCGAACTCATCGATCTCTACCATACCGTCCTCGACCACGCTGGCGTTTCCGGGTCTCGCTCGACCCGGCCGCTCGACGAAGCGCGGTCGCTTCTCAACGCGAATTACCGTTCGTTCGCCGAGGACGTACCGGGCGACGGCGAGTGTGCGTTCGTCGAGTACTACCGCCCCGTCGTCGAGTTGAAGCAACTCGAAGAGAAAGCAAAGCGCGCGAACATCGAACTCGACAAGGACTCGCGCTTTTACTCGCGGATGCGCTCCGCTCGTCGCCCCGATGCTAAGTACATCCGCAACGAACGAATCGCCGACGAGTTCTACCACTTGGACGAGGACCCCGACGAACTTCACAACGCCCGCGGCGAGGGAAGCGAGGAGGAAGTCGAACTCGAAGCGGCGCTCTCGGACTTCGAGGAGAGCGTCGGCGGCGAGTGGAAGGACGTCTCGGACGACGACGTGTTGGGCGATATGAGCGACGACGCGAAAGACCGATTACAAGACCTCGGTTACATAGACTAACGTGACTGATGAGTCGGCACCGGACGGCGGCAAAGCGCTGTCCGCAGGACTTTCCGAACGCTTGGGTACCGGCAAGCTACTGGCGGGGTTCGTCGTCGCAGGTGTCCTGCTCTACCTGCTGATCGTCGTCGCCGGATGGCGGCGCGTCATCGACGCCCTGCAAGGAGCGGACTACACCTGGGTCTGGATAGCCTGCGCTTCGACGATCGTCGGACTTGCCGCGTGGGGCAAGGCGTGGCAAATCGTCCTCGCAGTGCTCGATATCGAAGTGAAATTCAAACGGCTCGTCGTTACGTATTTCGCGGCGACGTTCGCCAACTACGTCACCCCACTCGGACAGGCGGGCGGTGAACCGTTCATCGCCTACATCCTGTCGCGGGATACGGAGGCAAACTACGAGGATAGCCTCGCCAGCGTCGTAACGGCGGACTTACTCAACCTCCTGCCGTTTTTCAACTTCGCGGCGCTCGGGTTGAGCTATCTCCTGCTTCGAGCGTCGCTTCCGGACAACGCGAAGACGCTCGCACAGGGACTCGTCGTGCTGGCGTTCGGCGTTCCGGCGATCGCCTACGCCGGATGGCGATACCGTGACCGTGTCGAGGACCTCGTCCTCGGGCTCGCTCGTCCATTTGCCACTCGAACGTCTCGACTGACCATCGAGGGTGTTCGGAAACGTATCGAGCGATTTTACCAGGCGTTGGAGCGAATCGCGGATGAACCACGTGAACTGCTGTTCGCGCTCGTCTTCTCGTACACGGGATGGATATTCTTCGCCCTGCCGCTGTACTTCGCCGGGCGATCGCTCGGCCTTCCGCTCGGGTTGGTTCTCGTGCTGTTCATCGTTCCGGCGAGTACGCTAGCCGGGATGACCCCGACACCGGGTGGATTGGCGGGCGTCGAAACGGCCCTGGTCGTGCTCATCGTGGGACTCGTCCCGACGATCACCACGGGGTCGGCGGTTGCGGCCACGCTTATCTATCGCTTTGCGAGCTACTGGTTCGTTCTCGGGGTCGGCGGTCTCGCGGCGTTGTTCGTCATCATGCGGTCGTGAACGTCGCGCTGAACGTTTTCACCGTACGTTGCCTCGTTCCCACGTTTTCATCAGATCGAACAAAATTCGGTTCACCGGCGTTTCGATACCGTGCTCGTGCCCGCGAGCGATGACGGATCCGTTTATCGCGTCGATTTCGGTTCGTCGACCTGCCTCCACGTCTTGCCGCATCGAGGACGTGTTCGAGACGGTCGCTTCTGCGACCGTCTCGACTGCTGAAACGGCGTCTTCATCGGTCAATTCGACGCCGTCAGCGCGGGCGACGCGTGCGGTTTCGCGGGCCGCATCCGCCGCGATTTCGCTGACATCCCCCGAAAGGACGGCTCCGTTTTCGACACGAGAGAGTGCTGTCACCGGATTGATCGCGGCGTTGACCGCGAGTTTCTCCCACAGCCTGCGCGGCATGTCGTTGGCTATTTTGGTCTCGATTCCGGCAGTGCCGAAGGCGTTTCCGACACGGCGCGCCGTGTCGGAAACGCCTCCTTCCCGCGCGCCGAGGACGACTTCCCCGATTCCCGTGCATTCGACTTCTCCGGGGGCGGTCAGGACCGCGCCGTAGCTCGCAGTTCCGGCCAGAACCGGGCAATCGAGATGCTCGGCGAGGAGGCTCTCGTTTCCCAACCCGTTTTGGAGCGAAAGAACCGCGTCGAACTCCCCGGTCGCCAATTCCCGGGCCGCCGTGTCTGTCTGCGATGCTTTGACGGTCACGACGGCACAGTCGGCTCGCAGTTCATGTCCGTTGTCAGTCGCGTTCGGATGGACTCGAAAGTCGAACTCGCCGCCGACGTGGAGGCCAAATTCGTGCACCTCACTGGCGTGTGGATTGCGGGCGACGAGCGTTACCCCGTGCTCACGGGCGAGCAAGCCACCGACAAGACTGCCGAGACTTCCGGCACCGAACACGACGATATCCATACTCGATCGAAGGAGGGAACGGTGGAAAATTCAGTCTTCCGTTCGGCACTCCATTTTTCGTTCGGTGCTCGAGTCGCTGTCAAGTGCTCAGTCTTCCGTCCAGTAGTAGATGTCCTCTTTCGGGACGTCACAGTTCGGGCAGTTGTCCGGAAGGCCACCGTCCAGGTCGCCCATCTCACCGCAGTTCGAACAGCGCCACATCAGTTCCGCTTCGCCGAATTCGTGCCCCGCGCGGGCGTGACCGATGGAGAGGGCTTCGTACCCTTCCCGCATCGTGACGTAGAATCCCGACTCGTCGAAGCCACGGATGGTGCCGAGTTTGTTCCCGTCCTCGTCGTGTACTTTCTGTCCGAGTTCGATTTTCTCCACGTCGGTTTCCTCGTCCGGTCGCTCGCCAGAGTCACTCACCATGGCTCACGATTCGTCGTTATTCATCTTAAATCCGACCGCCGTCACGTGCTTTCTATCGGCTGTTCGTCGGAATAGCGGGTAACTCACGGCTGGACCTCGATCTGGAACGTCGACATGACCGTACCGTTTTACGACCGGTTTTGCTTGTATTTGCAAGCATCACGTTCAGGCATCCGTTTTCCCAATATGGTACCACGAGAGACGGTGCATTCATAATGGACATCCATTTTGACCCGAAACATAGTCAGGTGACGACTGACCATCAGACTATCAAACAGTGGGTCGATGAGCACGATGGTAGCCCTGTCGCGGTCGAAACGACGGCCAACGGTATCAGTATCCCTCGACTGCAGTTTCCGGATTCTACGGACGATCCCGATAACGTCACTTCCATTTCGTGGCGTGAGTGGTTCGAAACGTTCGACTCAGGTGATTTTGCGTTCGTCTACCGGAAGGGGACGAAAGACGAAAACGTGAATCAGTCGTACAAATTGGTCGACCGAAAGGTCGCGAACGAACACGTCTAATTTGCCATTCCCGACGCGCTTTTGACCGCCGAATCGGAACTCCCTTACATGGAGGCAGTCACGCTCGGTCCGGCAGGTACCTACTCGCATCGTGCCGCACGTGCAGTTGCGGACGATGTCGTATTCCGCGAGTCGGTTACTACCATCGTGGAAACGGTCGCCGATGGGGAATTCGCCCGCGGTGTCGTCCCGATCGAAAACAGCATCGAAGGGAGCGTTACGGGAACGCTCGACGCCCTCGCCGAGAACGATATCGCCGTCGTCCGCGAACTCGTCACGCCGATTCGGCACGCTCTCATCGCACAGGATTCCGACTTCGAGACGGTCGCCAGCCACGCACAGGCTCTTGCACAGTGCCGCGCGTACCTCGAAGAGGAGTATCCCGACGCGAAGCGGGAGGCAGTCGCCAGCACTGCCCGCGGCGTCGAACGTGCACGTGCAGACCCCTCCGTGGCAGCGATCGCGCATCCGGACAACGCCAACGAACTGTCCATCCTCGCCGAAGACATTCAGGAACGAACCTCGAACGCGACGCGGTTTTTCGTCGTCGCGCCAGCGAGCGAGCGCTCACGCGCGGGGGGCAAAACCTCCCTCGTCGTCTATCCGAACGCGAACCACCCCGGACTTCTGCTCTCGCTGCTCGAACCGTTCGCCAAGCGCGATATCAATCTCACACGGGTCGAATCGCGTCCGAGCGGTGAGCGCCTCGGGGACTACGTCTTCCACGTGGATTTCGAAGCGGGGCTGTACGAGAAACGCACCGAAAAAGCCGTCGCCGAAGTCGAAGCGTTGGCTGAGAACGGATGGGTTCGTAGGCTCGGTTCGTACGATACCGAACACGTCCTGTTCGGGTCGGCGTGAATTTTTAAGCGGTAGCGCGTTGAACTGTTTTGTGGTGATTGGATGACACGACGAAAAAATCCATTCGACGATTTAGAAGAGATGTTCGAACGCATGAGCAGACAGTTCGAGGATATAGGGAGCCAATTCGGTGGCGGCAGGATGGACTGGCAGGCCGGTGCGATATCGGTCGATGTGGCCGACCACGATGATGAGTTCGTGGTCACCGCCGATCTACCAGGGTTCGAAAAAGATGACATCGACGTCACGCTCCGGGACAACCGCCTCCGAATCTCGGCGGAACAGGAATCGGAAATCGAGGAGGGTGACGAGGAGTACATCCGTCAGGAACGCAGTCAGCGGTCGATGAGTCGAACCATCACGCTTCCCGACCCGGTGGACGAATCGAGCGTCTCCGCGGAGTACCGAAACGGCGTCCTAACGATTACGCTTCCGAAACTCGGCGGAAGCGACGAATCGCACTCCATCGACGTCAACTGACCGGAACGACCGTTCCCGACCACAAACGGCTTGTCACTTCGGTCGCTATCGCCGACCATGACGCTCAAAGCAGGCGATAGCGCGCCCGACGTGACCGCGGAAAATCAACACGGCGAGACGGTCTCGCCCGATTTCGAATCCCCGACGGTCGTCTACTTTTATCCCCGCGACGACACGCCGGGTTGTACCGTGGAAGCGAAGCAGTTCGACACGGAACTGGAGACGTACCACGACGCTGGTGTGACGGTTTACGGCGTCTCGACCGACGACGTGGAAAGCCACGAGGCTTTCGCGGAAAAGTTCGGCCTCGATTTCGACCTGCTCGCGGATACGGATGGAGCGATTGCGGATGCGTTCGGCGTGACAGTCGAGGACGACTTTACGGAGCGAACCACGTTCGTCCTCGCTGATGGCGAGGTACAGGCGGTTTACGGCGGCGTTGATCCCGATGGCCACGCTCGGGACGTGTTATCGGACATGCTCGACGACGACCTTGTCGCTTTGAACTGATCGAACTCATCGCAATAGTTACCACAATCCGACAGACCGGACAGTCTGGTCTGCTAGCTCTTTCACTCGGGGGTACGAAGTGATGGTATGGACTACGACCCACGGGAAATCGAATCGAAGTGGCAGTCCCGATGGACGGAAGACGGCCGGTACGAGGCCACTCCGTCCGACGAAACTGCCACCTTCGTTACGGTGCCGTACCCGTATCCGAGCGGTGGGATGCACATCGGGCACGCACGGACGTACACCGTTCCCGACGTCTGGGCGCGCTACCGCCGTTTACAGGGCGACAACGTGCTGTTTCCAATCGCGTGGCACGTTACTGGCACGCCCATCGTCGGCGCCGTCGAACGCCTGAAAAATCGCGAGAAAACGCAGTTGTCAGTGCTACAGGACACCTATCACGTCTCCGACGAGGATTTGTCCGAAATGGAGACACCGATGGGGTACGCTCGCTACTTCATCGAAAACAGTTACAAGAGAAACATGCAGTCGCTGGGGTTGTCCATCGACTGGCGACGGGAGTTCACGACGAACGACGAGCGCTACTCGAAGTTCATCACGTGGCAGTACGAAACCCTGCACAAACGCGGCCTGGTCGAGAAAGGACTGCATCCCGTGAAATTCTGCACGAACGAGAAGAATCCAGTCACGACCCACGACCTGCTGGAAGGTGAGGATGCCGAGTTCCAGGAGTACACCCTCGTAAAATTCGATTGGGATGGAATCACGGTTCCGATGGCGACCCTGCGACCCGAGACGGTGTACGGCGTGACGAACGTCTACATCGACCCCGATGCGGCATACGTCGAGGCGAACGTGGACGGAGAGCGATGGGTCGTTTCCGAAGCGGCGGCCGGGAAACTGGAACTGCAAGCCCACGATGTGGCGGTTGGCGACCAGTTCGCGGGTGAACGACTCGTCGGAGAGTACGTCACAAACCCGATTACGGACGAAACGGTGCCGATACTGCCTGCGGAGTTCGTTGATAGCGACAATGCGACTGGTATCGTGATGTCCGTCCCGGCCCACAGTCCCGACGATTGGATTGCTCTGCAGGAAGCGAAGACCGACGACGCTCGGATGGCGCAGTATGGCATCAACCCTGCGGATATCGAGGTCATCGAACCCAAATCCATCATCGACGTGGAGCGCTACGGCGAGTTCCCCGCGAAAGACGCTGTCGAAGAACACGGTATCGAGGGCTCTTCCGACCCGGCATTGAAAGAGGCCACACAGGAGGTGTACAACCGCGAGTTCCACAGCGGAACACTGCGCGACATGTACGGCGAGTACGCCGGTGAGGTCGTCGAGGACGTGCGTGACGAGTTGAAAACGGCGTTTCAGAAACGAGGTTCGTTCGACACGATGCACGAGTTCAGCGAGGACGTCGTCTGTCGCTGTGGCGGTACCGTGGAAGTCGCGGAACAGGAAACGTGGTTTCTGTGCTATGATGACGCCGAATGGAAGGCGGAAGCTCACGACGCTGTCGCCCGATTGGACGCGATTCCGGCGAATACCCGCGAACAGTACGACCACACCGTCGATTGGCTGAACGGGTGGCCTTGCATTCGGAACTACGGGTTGGGGACGCGCCTGCCGTGGGACGACCGGTTCGTCATCGAACCGCTGTCGGATTCGACCATCTATATGGCCTACTACACCGTCGCCCATCGATTGGCGGAGGTTTCGCCGGAAGCGATGGACGAGGAGTTTTTCGACACGTTGTTTTTCGATGCTGGTGACAACGAAACTGCCCGTTCCCTCCGCGAGGAGTGGCAGTACTGGTATCCCGTCGATTACCGCTGCTCCGCGAACGATTTGGTCAGCAACCACCTGACCTTCTTCCTGTTTCACCACGCGGAGTTCTTCGAACCGGAACACTGGCCGCAGGGCATCACCGTGATGGGAATGGGTTTGCTGGAAGGTGAGAAGATGTCTTCCTCGAAAGGGAATGTCGTCTTGCCGGAGGAGGCCATCGAGACGTACGGTGCCGATACGGTGCGCTTTTTCCTGATGAACAGCGCTGAACCGTGGCAGGATTACGATTGGCGAAGCGATGAGGTCGAGAGCACACAGACCCAACTGCGACGGTTCTGGAACCGCGCTACCGAAGCGATCGAGTCGGACGCAATCAGGGACGACGAGGAACCCCTCGACCTGCAGCGGATCGACCGCTGGTTGCTGTCGAAACTGCAAGCGACGGTGCGGGAGGCGACGACGGCGTTGGATCGGTTCGAAACGCGAAGCGCGAGTCAGATCGCCTTCTACGGCTTTGAGGAATACCTGAAGTGGTATCGAAAGCGCACCGGGACAAATCGTCCGGGTGCACGCTGGACACTGCGAACCGTTCTCGATACTCGCCTGCGCCTGTTAGAACCCTTCGTTCCGTTTATGGCGGCGGAACTGTACGAGCAGTTGACGGGCGAACCAATCGCTTCAGCGTCGTGGCCCGAGCCGAACCCGGAGTTCGAGAGTACCACGACTGAAATCGAGGAGTCGCTGGTCGAAGGATTGGCCGACGACGTGCGCGACATCATGGACGTGACGGACACCGACCCCGAGACGATTCGAGTGTACGTCGCCGCCGACTGGAAAGGAAAAGTCCTCGCCGAAGTCGTCGAAACCGACACGAACGTCGGTGCCGTGATGGGAAGCGTCATGCAGGACGAACAACTGCGCGAGAAAGGCGACCAAGTGAACCAACTCGTGCAAAAACTGGTCGAAGACGTGCGCGAACGACCAGACGATGAAGTTGACGCGCTGGCCGACGTTGACGAACTGTCGGTGTACGAGGAGAGTCGGGAGTTCTTCGAACAGGAATTCGACGCCGACGTGGAAATCTCCCGCGAAGGTGAGGACGTGCCCGACCCTGCCGACAAGGCACAGCATGCGACGCCACTGCGACCAGCCGTGTATCTGGAGTAGCCTCCGAGGCTGGCTTCTTCAACCACGTTTGGTTTGGCGACCAACGACTGGTTGGTCTCGTGGTCGGTGGGCCGTCCCATCTGTCAACGGGAATCCCGCTCGCGCTCAGGATTCAGTGTATTTCGTCCTCGTGGCGGTATATGTGTAGCCTTCGTGCTGTGACATCCTCTCGACAGGCAAACGAGCGACGATGGAGCGTGAACCCGATTCCATATCCGAAATCACGGCTGAACGACCGCGATAGCGGAAAAAGCGGGCTTACGGCGAATCCGTGCCGACGGAAGTCGTATCTTCGAGAGACGAACGTGGTCTCTGCCGTCGTTTTGTGCGAATGCTTATCATTTCCGCAGCCGTTTACATTCCCATGAGTCAAGGGGATTCGGGGACACAGCCAGTGAAGAAGGCGATTCGGACGGTCACGCCATCCTATCGTGGGCACCCGGACAGCGAAATGAACGCTATCGGAATCGCGCTGTTCCTCGGGCTAGTCGTACTGATGGTTCCACTGTTACCGTTTCTGGTAATCGTGTGGCTCATCTCAAAACTGACCGAAGCATTCGCACAGAAAGCGCCGATAGGCGAGGAGGAATAGCGACGGGAAAACAGCACAACGGGATTACTGAACGCCGAGGAGGTCGAATGGGTAGCCGTTGTCGTTCTCGTTTGCGTGTTCGTAAACGACGTGTGCCGCGGCCACGTCCTGAATCGCCAGTCCGGTGCTGTCGAAGACGGTGACGCCGTCGTCCTCGGTTCGACCCGAGAGGTCGCCGATGACGATGTCACCGATGTCGCCGTGAATGTCGTCGTCCGAGAGGATACCCTCGTTGTACGGAACGTTGATTTCGCCGGAGTGAGTCGTTTGTGCGTGGTCGTCGATGACGAGTTTTGCGTTCAGCAGGATTTCGTCCGCGAGTTCGTGTTTGCCCTCGGCGTCCGCGCCCATCGCATTGATGTGTGTGTGCTCGCTGAGGTCTTCGGTGGAGACGATCGGGCTTTCGACGGGCGTGACGGTCGAGAGGATGTCACAGGATGCGGCCTCCGAAATCGACCCGGCGCGAACGTCGAACTCGTCGTCAAAATAGTCGATGAAGTCCGCGACCGCTTCCTCGTTTAGGTCGCTGATGATGACCTCCTCGATGGGTCGGATCTCCGAGATGGCTTCCAACTGCGTGTAGGACTGGACACCGGCACCGATGAGGCCCATGCTCGTTGCGTCCTCGACGGCGAGGTAATCGGTCGCTACGGCGGCGGCCGCGCCGGTGCGCTTCATCGTCAGCTCCGTCCCGTCCATGATGGCCAGCGGGAACGCGGTTTCGGGGTCGCTGTACACCATCGTCCCCATGACGGTTGGCAGGTCGAACTGCTCGGGATTGTCTGGGTGGACGTTCACCCATTTGATGCCTGCGGCGTCCCAGGTCTCCGCTTCGAGGTAGGCGGGCATCGAACGGAAGTCGCCGTTGTACTGTGGAAGGTCGATGTAGGATTTTGCAGGCATCTGTGCGTCCCCGGTTGCGTACGCCGCGAACGCGTCTTCGATGGCTCGGATGAGCTCCGACATCTGTGTGTTCTCGTCTACAGCATCCTGATTGAGTAGGAGTGTTTCCATAGTCGGAGGAAAACGTGGTTCCCACTTAGTTCCATCTTTTACGGTTTTCGCGGTTACTTATGGTGTTTTGAGTATCTTTCGAAAAAGTGTTTGATGGATAGTCGAACCATCTGGCGGTGCACCCCAACTCTCAGGCTCGGAAACGTTCTCGTATTGGTGGCAGAAGAGACTGAAAGTAGGTGGGATTACGAACGTCGTCAGCACTCGTCTTCGCTTTGATGCTCACCGCCGTGCTGGTGGTCGTTCCCGTGTTTATGTTCATCCGTCTTCATCGAGTCGTCTTTGTTCTCGTGCTTTTCATTATCTCCGACAATTCGTACGGAATCCCGTCCGGAAAGTCCGTGTTCGCCGGATTCGTCTCGCTCCCATCGGAGTTCGGCTTCCGTCTCTCCACTCTCGAATCCGGCGTCCTGAACCGCGAAATGGAGCATCAAATCGTCGTTTCCGTCTCCATCGATGTCTTCGACCGCTTCTTCGTGAACTGGACACGCTCCGCCGCCACTCTCGACGGCGGCGGGCGATCCGAATCGATAGCGAATTGCCTCGCTCGTCGGGTCGAACTCGTCGGTTTGGAGGACCGCAACGGGGACGACACCGCGACTGCTGCGGTCGATTTCGTTCGAGTCGTTGTCGGGTTTCACGTCGATGTCGAGGTTCTCCGGGAAGTGAGCGATGGCGGTACTGCTGAGTGTCGGCACCGCGAGGGCGGTCAGAGCGATTCCAGCACCGGCTTTGAGGAGGCGGCGACGGCTGGTTTGGTGTGAACTCGTCTCGTCCAGCGGGGTACCATTTTGATTGGACACGGCAGTTGAGAGTCGTCACGGGTGGCAAATAGCGATTCTGGCGTGATTCTCGAAAAGAGGTGTTGGTGTATCTGACTGTACTGAAAACGCACCACTATTCGTCGATATCGAAAAAATCTGCGTGAATTAGATAGACAACGATTCGTCGGATTGGGCGTGGAAGTCAGGTCGTTCCGAACTTCACATCGCGCCGCCCATGCCGCCCATGCCGCCCATGCCGCCTGCTGGTGGGCCGCCTGCGCCCTCGTCGCCACCCTTGTCGGTGGAGAGGTCGCCTGCGGAGATGATGTCGTCTATTTTGAGCACGAGATTCGCGGCCTCGGTAGCACTGGAGAGTGCCTGCTCTTTGGCGTGGGCTGGTTCAACGATGCCCGCGTCGAAGGTGTCCTCTACGTCGCCGCTGAAGACGTTCAGACCGGCGCGCTTGTCGCCGTCCTCGTGTGCGGCGCGGAGGTCGACCAGCGTGTCGATGGAGTCGAGTCCTGCGTTCTCAGCGAGAACGCGTGGGACGAGTTCGAGCGAATCAGCGAACGCTTCGACTGCGAGCTGTTCTCGGCCTTCGACGCTGTCGGAGTAGTCACGGAGGCGCGAAGCGAGTTCGACCTCGATGGCGCCGCCGCCGGAGACGACACGACCGTCGCTGACTGTCTGAGCCACGACGTCGAGGGCGTCCGTAATTCCGCGCTCGAGCTCGTCGACGACGTGGTCGGTGGAACCACGCAGGAGGAGCGTCACGCCGTGAGCGTCGTCGCCGCCCGAGACGTAGAACAGTTCGTCGCTGTCGTCGCGGGTGACACTACCCGTACCGAGTTCGACCTCGGAGGCACTGTCGAGGTCCGAAACGATGTCCGTGTTGAGGACTTCGCGGAGGAACTTGATGTCGCTCTTTTTGACGCGGCGGACGGCGAGAATGCCTTCCTTTGCGAGGTAGTGCTGAGCGAGGTCGTCGATGCCTTTCTGGCAGAAGACGACGCTCGCGCCCGTCTCCTTGATCTGCTCGACCTTTTCTTTCAGCTGTGCTTCCTCGCGGTCGAGGAAGTTCTTGAGCTGGTCGGGGTCGTTGATGGAGATCTCCGTGTCAACGTCGGTTTCTTCGACTTCGACGGCTTCGTTGAGGAGGAGAACCTCGGCGTCATCGACCGATTTCGGCATGTTGTCGTGGACGGGGTCTTTGTCGATGACTGCGCCTTCGAGCAGTTCGGATTCGCCCGCGGAGCGGCCGGTCTGCGTCTCGATGTTGACGTATTCGAGGTCAACCGTCCCCTCGACGGTGACTGCTTGCACGGCGTCAACGATGATCTCGCTGAGAACTTCCTTGTTGAGTTCCGCGCCTTTGCCAGTCATGCTGGTTTCCGCGACCTTTCGGAGGAGGTCCTCATCGTCGGTATCGACGTTTTCCGCGATGTTGTCGACTTCCTCGCGGGCCTTCTCGCTTGCGAGGTGGAATCCCTTGATGACCGCCGTCGGGTGGATGTCCTGTTCGAGAAGGTCCTGGGCGTTCTTGAGGAGTTCACCCGTCACCGCGACGGCCGTCGTGGTGCCGTCTCCCGCTTCGTCCTCTTGGGTTTCGGCGACTTCGATAATCATCTCGGCCGTCGGGTTGTCGATGTCCATCTCCTTGAGGATGGTCACACCGTCGTTTGTGATGGTCACGTCGCCCATCGAATCGACGAGCATTTTATCCATCCCTTTCGGACCGAGTGTGGAACGTACAGCGTCCGCGACCGCTCGTGCCGCGGTGATGTTGTGTTCCTGCGCATCCTTGTCTTTGACGCGCTGGGAATCCTCGGACATTACGATCATCGGCTGACCTTGCATGCGCTGACTCATAGTACAGGAGCGACTATGTTTGTGCTTCTATATAAGTCTTTATTTCCTACGTGGGAATCCCACTGTCGAATCGACAGTCAAATCCACTCTAATCGCAGTAGGGCGGCAGGTCGATTGAATGTCTATGACTCTAGTTAACACGAATCTCTGTCATCGGTTCCCGATTTAAACGACCTATTTATATACTTCGATAGCCGATGCTCTCCACTTTTCACGTCCGACTCCGTACGTCCGACCGATGCACTCGCTCGACGGTTCGTCCGGAGGCGGGCAACTGCTTCGCTCTGCAGTTTCGCTTTCCGCGCTCTCCGGCGAACCGTTTCGGATGACTGGAATCCGAACCAATCGCTCGAACCCCGGTCTCAGACCGCAACATCTCGCCGCCGTGCGCGCCGTGGCTCGCGTCTGTAACGCAGAACTTTACGGCGATGCGGTCGGCTCCGAGGCGGTGTCATTTCGGCCGAAGGCGGTCGAAGGCAACCGATTCGAAATCGATGTTGGAACGGCCGGAAGTACGACACTCGTTTTCGATACGCTCCTTCCGCTTGCGGTGTCACTCGATCGGCCCCTCGCGGTAACGGTCACGGGAGGTACGGACGTTCGTTGGTCACCGACGATAGACTACTTTCGCGAAGTCAAACTCCCGCTCTGTCGTCAGTTCGGGCTCCAAGTTGGCATCGATAGCAGTCGAACTGGATATTATCCCTCGGGGGGTGGCGAGGCGACGTTGTGGCTCGCTCCCTCGTCGTTTTCACGAATCGAACTGGCCGACCGCGGGTCACTCTCGGGAGTACGGATCTACTCGAAAGCGTCCACGTCGTTGGCACAACGGAACGTCGCAGAACGACAGTTAGAGACCGCATATACCCATCTCCGCGCTGCTGGCCATTCCGTACTCGAACGTCGAACGACCTACGCGAAATCGAACTCACCCGGAACTTCCCTGCTCGTGCGTGCCGATTACGATTCCGACGGCCGCTACTCCCTTGCCGGATTCGATGTCGTCGGTGAGCGCGGTGTTCCTGCTGAAGACATCGCAAAGCGTGCCGTGAGCGCGTTTTCCGCATTTCACAGCGGCCGTGGCGTGGTAGACGTGAATATGGCCGACCAACTGCTCGTCTTTCTCGCACTTGCGGGCGGGCGAGTCACCGTTCCTCGGGTCAGTGAACACGTCGAAACGAGTCTCGAACTGCTATCCGCGTTCGGCTACGACGTTTCACTCGTCCGTAACACACGTTTCACCATCGTCGGAAAGTAGGTGTACTCATCGTCGTCAGTTTGTCTCGTCCCGTTCATCGAACTCCGGTACTTCGGTGTGTCCACGGTAGTGGTTCCGATGATAGTAGATGTTGATCGCCCCGGAGAATGTGACACACGTCGCAAGTGCGACCGCCCAGCCGAAATCCGGTATCAGGCCGAGCGGTCCCGCATCCAACCACGCGCCGGTGACGAGGGCGAGGCTAACACAGCCAAGGACGAAGTAGTATTCGGACCACGGTAAGTCATTGCTTGGGGCGAGTTCCAAATATACGGCCAGCGTTTCGGCTTTCTCCGTTAGCGCTACGGTTCCTCGTGCTGGGTCGTAGTGGATGAATCCTGTCTCGTCGAGTTTCGGGAGGTGAGCCTGTTGGAGGGTGTTGTATGCCCGTTTCCGTTGTTGTGACGTCACACCCTGTTTCGTAATGTCGTTTTCCCACGCCGCGATTTGTCTCGCCAGGTCGCCGATTTCGACCGGCCCATCGCATTGGCGAAGGTGATGAAGTGCATATCGTCGGCGCTGATTGCTTAGTAGTTGGAATACGACGTCTCTCGACAACGATTCTGTTTCCGCTTCCGTCTCGCCGGCTTGTTTTTCCATCTCTCGTCTCCCTGTTGCGACTGTTATTTTCAGAAAAATATTACCACTGGTACTTAATTTTTTATACCAGTTCAGCAGAAATTCTGTGTGGCGAAGATACGTTCGTTTTCGGCGTAATAGATGCCGATTCCTTCCCGCTCCCAGTTTTCAGAAAGGATGTTTTCCCGATGGCTCGGTGAGTTCATCCACTGTGAGACGATACCGCGAGCGAGTTCCTCGGCGGTCCGATATCGGACGATAGTGCCGCTTTCGGTTCTTACCTGCTGGTCGAAGTAGGTATACGCGATGTTCTCGCCCGCACCTCGAAGGCAGTAGTAATCCGCCGCTTGATACCGGTCTCCCGGCGTTTCCCCCGATGGGGATACGTGTTGGAAATACTGTTTTCTCCCCATCTCGGCACTGTGATTGCGCCCAATATCGCGGAGTGCGGCGTCGAACTCGATTGGTTGGAGACCGTGGTCGGTCCGCTCTTCGTTCACGTAGATGTGGATATAAAACTCGACCCAGCGACGAAACTGTGGGTTGCTTGGGTCGGTAATTTGCTCCGGCCGGTCGTCCGGAACCTCGATTACTTCCGCCCCCTGTAGCGAATCAAGCGTTTCCGCTCCGGGAACGGGATAGCCGACGACGTATGCCCCGATAAACAGCATCGCCGCGAGGACGAGGATTGGAGGAACGAGCGAACGCATTCGGTTTTCCTTCGACCTGGAGAAAGATGAACCCCATGCCCATATTTTGCTTTCGCGGATAGCGGCGACGGGTACGAGCGATGGGCGACGAAATCGAGGTTGTAGCCTAATCGTTCGTAACCGATGCGCGAGTCGATGGTGGCGTTAGCGATGATCTGATCGAGGCTTCGCGTCTATCCGAGGTCAGGGTGTCGTCGTCGCTGAGATGGGGACCGAACGTTCGCTCGGACGGTTGAACGTGAGGATATCGAACCTCGGGCAAACCGGGCAGTATCTCTGCAGAAAACGACGAAACGATAGGCTATACGGTACTTCGGAGCATGCCCCGGCTTTCGACGTCTGCGGTCCGTTCTCGCGTAATCGATAATCGGGTCGAAAACGTGCCGACGATCGCTGGAATGGTTTCCGGCTAATCCGTAACTGTGCTTCTTCGAGAGTCGCGAAGTCTATGACTGTTGCTACCGTCTATCTATATGTAGGTAGATACCATGGTCACTGCATACGTCCTCATCAAAGCGAACGTCCCGACAGTTGAACAAATACGCGACTCGATTATGGAACTCGATGGCGTCGTCACCGCCCATATCGTCGCCGGTGATGTCGATATCATCGCAAAAATCGACGTCGATACGCCGGCGAACGTCAGGGAAACTGTTGCGACCGGTATTCTGTCCATTCACGGCGTCGAGAACACGCACACCTACATGGCGATGGAGTAGGACGGTGATGAAGTGAACTATTCGATATGTGACCCCTTTTCATGGTATCGTCGTGTCCCCGATCGTGGCTCATCTGCAGCGTCGAAGTCGACTCCACCTCTCGTTCCATCCTTTCGCTTGTTCGTACCGGTGTCGTGATGTCGGTCGTTGGCCATCGTTTTGTGGCAGGTAGGTTCTAAGGGATCGGCAATCGAACAGTTGTTGGTGGGGAAAGTATGGTATCCGAATCGACGAAGCAAGCACTGGAACGAGAACTCGAACGGGCGTATCCGGGGCCCGTCACCGGCCGCTCGTTGGTTTCGCTCGTGGCGGACGATTCACGGGAAACGGCCGAAACCGCACTCAGCGAGTTGGTGGTTGAAGGACGTGTTGAACGGCGGCGAAAGAAAGGAATGACGAGCTATCGGCTAGCGAATGGACCTCGGGTCCGACTGTAGTCCGTCCCGAAAATCATCGCTTGGCACTCATATTCTTGAGTCGAAATACTTCGCGTCTCTACTGGACGGTGCCCGCTTCGAAGCCGAACCTAGGTCGGCTGGTACGATGCTTCGTCCAGAATGATTCCCTCGTCGTTGGCGACGACTACGGTGTCAGGATTGCTGTTGTTGAGAACTGCCCCATTGAATCCGGCGTAGAGGGTCGATTCGGTGTCCTCTCCCTGTCCGTTGCGAACAGTGACCGTCTCGCCCGCTCCGAGCGTGACGTTTTCGAACGTATAGTTCTGTGCCCGTCCTCCTTCGAAGCTGAGAATGAATCCCGACATGTCGAGAGCATCGTTGCCTGTGTTTTGCACTCTGGCGTACTCGTTGTTGAGGTCCCCGTCCTGATTCGGTCGGATTTCCGTGATTTCGAGGGGTTCTTGGTCCGGTCGCTCGGAGATCAATTCTGCCCCGGGGGACCCAGCCTCCGTCACGAACGACGCGACGGTGCGAACCGACGCCGTTGGCTCCTCGACGGTTGAGACCGCTCGATAGTCGGTTCGCCACTCCTCTTCGGAGAGCGTACAGCGGACGTACCCGCGTTCGACGTTGAAGAACCGTTGCCACGGTTCGCTCGCCGACGAACCGTACTGTGTCAAACCGGATGTGTCTCCGAACGACGAGATGGAGGTCCCGACGTACTCCGTTCCTACGGTTTCGGAGTCGGGATTCGAAAAGTCGGCTTTGAGGTCGTACGCGTAGTTCCGGTGGACGTCACCGGTGATGACGACTGGATTGAGGTCGTCATCGTCGGACATGACATCGAGCAACGTCTTCCGGTCGGCGCGGTAACCGTCCCACTTGTCGCCGCCACCGAAGTCCACGTTCTCCGGACTCGCATCGTTGTCCGTTGCCGCGAAGGGAACTTGCTGTGCAAGGACGTTCCACTGCGATTTGGAGTTCTTCAGTTCGTCCACGAGCCACTGTTCCTGTTCGTCACCGAGGATGGTTCGATCGGGATTTTTCGCCTTCTCGCTGGACCTCGTCTGGTCGTCGCGGTACTGGCGTGTATCGAGTACGTTGAACTCGGCCAGCTCTCCGAACGTAAACTGGCGATACAGCGGCATGTCCGGACCGTCGGGCATCCGCGAGCGGCGTATCGGTTGATGTTCCCAGTACGCTTGATACGCGTCCGCCCGCCGTTCGAGGAACTCCTCCGGTGGGGTCCCTTCGTCTATTTCATCGGCGTAGTTGTTCGCGACCTCGTGGTCGTCCCACGTGATGATCCAGGGGGATGAAGCGTGCGCGTCTTGGAGATTCGAGTCCGACTTGTACTGTGCGTGCCGGATTCGATAGTCAGCCAGGCTCTCGATTTCCCGTGGTGGTTCGTGACCGCGGTCCAGCGAGCCTTGCGAACCTCCTTCGTAGATGTAGTCGCCGAGGTGAAACACTACGTCGAGGTCTTCCGTGGCCAAGTGCTGATGAGCGGTATAATAGCCGTACGGATAGTTTTGACAGGACGCGAACACAAATCTGAGTTCATCGACGTCCGAATCCACCGTTGGTGTCGTTTTCGTCCTCCCGACAGGGCTTCGGTAGGACCCGACTGTGAACTGATAGATGTATTCCGTGTTTGGTTCTAACTCTTCGACCTCTACGTGAACCGAATGCGCGTGCTCGGGTCGGGCATACGCGGTCCCCGATCGGACGACGCGACTGTCCTCCCGCTCGTTCTCATCCTGTTCGTCTTCATCCTCATTCTGCTCGTCTTCGTCGTCATCCGAATCGTTCTCGTTGCCCCTCTCAGTCTCCGAATCGTCATCATCGTCCTCGTCGTCTCCTTCCGTTACTATCTCCCACTGAACCGGGATTTCACGGTCGGGCATCCCGCCGTCCGCCTTCAGCGGGTCGAGCGCGAGACGGGTCCAGAGGACGACTGAATCGGGCAGCGGGTCGCCGGAGGCGACACCGAGCGTGAAGGGGTTGTCGCTGAAACGAGCGCCGTCGTCGTCTTCCCCGGTTGCGAACCCGACGCTCCCGAAGGTGGTGAGTCCTGCGACGCCAGTAGCCGTGCGAAGGAACTCCCGTCGTTTCGCTGAAAGAAATTTATCATTCTGCTCATTTTTCTTATTTTTGCTTCTATCTAGTGACATCTTATACGGCGAAATAGTTCAACTATTACGGAATGAGTGTTTATAATATTGCTATGTCGAAATACGTTCGACAGTGGAGTGAACATAAGAAAGATACGTCCCCATAGCAGTACGCAGGCACAGTGTTACTCTCCGTCCTCGTGACGAAACATACCGAACAGTGCCGAGTAGTGGAGGCGAAACCAGCCGCCTCTCATCCCCCAATCATTATATAGACTATACAGCCGTAAACCGACTTTCGCTCAAAACTGTTGCAGGTATCGTTATGTCGGCATGGTAGTTGGTATTGCGTTCGTTGGTTTGGCGAGCACACGCTACGCGATGCTCACCGATTAGCTCACTCGAAAACGCCGGGACTGGGATTTGAACCCAGAATCCCATACGGGAACACGCTTTCCAGGCGTGCGCTTTGCCATTCGGCCATCCCGGCCTATCAAATCGTAACCGGGTGTGGTGTTTAAACCCTTCTGTTCTAATCGAGAAATCCGTCGGCAGTGTAGGTCAAAACCGACGTGCCGACTGCGACGAAGGCCGTCGCCCCAACTTTCAGACCAATGTCGTACCGATACCCGGAGTAGAGTTCGTATCCCTGCAAGAGAACGAGAAACACGAGGACGCCGATGACGCCCCACAGGAGACTCGCCTTGACGCGGGGGTTCACGGTTTACTCGTTGCTGGCGATGGCTTCGATTTCGACGCCGACGCCCTTCGGAAGGTTGGCGACCTCGACGGCGCTCCGGGCCGGTGGATTGTCCTGGAAATACTCCTTGTAGGAGTCGTTCATCTCGTCGAAGTCCTCGATGTCGTCCATGAACACGGTCACCTTCAGCACGTCCTGCATGGTCAGGCCTTCCTCCTCGAGAATACCCTTGACGTTCTCCAGACTCTGACGGGTCTGAACCGCGATACTTTCGTCGTCGAGCAGGTCGCCGCTGGGCGTCATCGGAATCTGACCGGCAGTGAACAGAATGTCTCCGTTCGTGGTTGCTTGACTGTACGCACCGACCGCTTCCGGCGCATCCTGGGTGCTAATAACGCGCTTCATGTCGGTGTGTTCGCCCGCCAGAACTTAAACCTACGTCAAGAGGAGGCGAAATGCAGTCGATAACTGTTTGAACCTCGACACAGGGGAAGAGGGTGACAATATCAGACGAGCACTTCCACGTCGAAGCCGCTTTCTCGGAGTGATTCGAGCAAGCTATCGACGTGCTCTTGGCCACGAGTTTCGAGGTCGAGTTCGACCTCCGTCGCGTTCATCGCGATGTCACGGGAGGTTCGGTCGTGCTGGATGGCGTAGATGTTCGCCTGTGCCTCGGCGATAACGTCGAGTAGCTGACGGAGCGAACCGGGGCGGTCTTTGAGCACGGTCTTGATTTTTAGATAGCGTCCAGTTTCGACCAATCCGCGCATAATGACGGTCGTGAGGACGTTCATATCGATGTTACCACCACTCAGAACTGGCACGATGATTTCATCCTCATCATAGTCGAACTTGTTCCCAAGAATCGCGGCGAGTGGCACGGCACCCGCACCCTCCACGAGCGTCTTTCCGCGTTCGAGCAGGTAGGCAAGCGCGACAGCAGTTTCCGAGTCGGAGACTGTGACGACTTCGTCCACGCGGGATTCGATGACGTCGAAATTCTTGTATCCGACCCTCCGGGTCGCGATACCGTCGGCGATGGTGTCCACGCTATCGAGGGTCTGTACCGACCCCTTCTGGAGCGAATCGGCGACGCTCGATGCGCCCTCGGACTGCACGCCGATGATTCGTGCGTCCGGGTTCTGACCCTTGATTGCAGTGGCGATGCCGCCGATGAGGCCCCCGCCACCGATGGGGACGACGACGGTGTCAACGTCCGGAAGGTCGTCCACGATTTCGAGGCCGATAGTTCCCTGTCCGGCCATTACCTTCTCGTCGTCGAAGGCGTGAACATAGGTCCGACCCTCCTCCTCTTCGATTTCGTGCGCGCGTTCGGCGGCCTCGTCGTAATCCTCGCCGTAGAGCACGGTTTCGGCGCCGTAGTTCTGCGTCGCACGAACCTTCGAAATCGGGGCGTGCTCGGGCATGACGATTTTCGAATTTACGTTACTTCGTGTAGCCGCGAGCGCGACTCCCTGCGCGTGGTTGCCCGCGCTGGCCGTGACGACGCCCGCCTCCTTTTCCTCCTCGGAGAGGGTCATGATGCGGTTCGTCGCACCGCGAATCTTGAACGACCCCGTGCGCTGAAACGTCTCCAATTTCAGGTGAACCTCAGCCCCCGTCATCCGAGAAAAGGTGTGCGAGTAGTCGAGCGGTGTGTGACGGGCTGTTTCGGCCACCCGCTCGCGGGCCGAACGCACGTCCTCGAGTTCTAGCATGGTGGTCGCTAGTTCCCCGGTCCGCTTTACCATTTGGGAAACAGCGGTCGATTTGGTCGTCTCGTCGCGATACGAATCCGACCCGAGTGAATACTAGACGCAACGAAGACGATCGCTTTCGTTCGAAATTTCGGAACGATGGTGTCGAATTCGTGAGTGAGTACAGAAACGCCTTTCTGCCCGCCACCCCGCCTACGAAATGATGCAGGTCTCCGAGGCGGTTCCCGAGTTCGCGGAGGCGTTCGCCTTCGAGGAGTTCAACCGGATGCAGAGAGAGATGCTCCCCGCGTTACTCGATAGCGAGGAGAACGTCGTTGCCAGCGCGCCGACGGCGAGCGGTAAGACCGCGCTCGCGGAACTGGCGATTTGCAAAGCACTCCGCGACGGAGGGACCGCGCTATTCATCGCGCCCATGCGCGCGCTGACCAACGAAAAGGAGACCGAATGGGAACGGTTCGAGGAACTCGGCTACTCGGTTTACGTCGTCACGGGCGAACGCGATTTGAACCCGCGCCGCGCGGAGCGCGCCGACATCCTCGTGATGACGCCGGAGAAAACCGACTCCGCGACTCGGAAACACGATTCCGCACGCTACTCCTTTATCACCAACGTGGACTGCTGTGTCATCGACGAAGTTCACCTGCTGGATTCCGATAAACGCGGGAGCGTCCTCGAAGTGACCATCTCGCGCCTTCGCAGGCTCTGTGAACCCCGTATCGTCGCGCTCTCCGCGACGATGCCGAACGTGCGGGACGTGGCCAACTGGCTCGATGCACCCCCGGAGACGACCTTCGAGTTCGGCGACGATTATCGACCGGTGGATTTGCACGCCGACGTGAAGACCTATACTCACGGTGACAACTCCTTCGCGGACAAATACCGCCGACTCTACCGCGCCCTCGACCTGGCGGAACCGCATGTTCGCGAGGACGGGCAAGCGCTCGTGTTCGTCTCCTCTCGGCAGGACACGGTGCAGGCCGCGAAGAAAACGCGGGACGAAATCGCGGAACGGGATATCCCAATCGGCGCACGCGGGGACTACGATTTCCATACCGAAACACAGGAACTCCGAAACGACACCCTTCGAAACTCCGTGCTCGACGGTGTCGCCTTCCACCACGCCGGACTGTCGAAAAACGACCGCGACATGGTCGAAGAGTGGTTCAAGGACGGAAAAATTCAAATTCTCTTTTCGACGTCCACGCTCGCATGGGGTGTCAACCTTCCCGCCAGATGCGTCGTCCTCCGGGATACCAAACTTCACGACCCCCTCGAAGGCGAGGTGGATATGAGTCCGCTGGACGTCCTGCAGATGCTCGGACGTGCGGGCAGACCCGGCTACGACGACGTGGGATACGGCTGGGTCGTCTGTGACTACGCCGACGCGGACAAATACCGGAAACTGCTCCGTGAAGGGAAAGAGATCGAATCCCGGTTGGCCGAGGATTTGGACTACCATCTGAACGCGGAAATCGCCATGGGAACCATCTCGGATTTGGAGGACGTGATGTCGTGGCTCGAAACGACGTTCTACTACGTTCGGGCGCGGAGCAAGCCCGACGAGTACGACTTCGAAAACGTCCGCGAACGTGTCCGGAACACGCTCAAGCGTCTCGTCTCCCGCGGATTCGTGGAACGAGGCGACGACCTCAGCATCGACGGAACGCCCCTCGCCATGCTGACCTCGAAGTTCTATCTCGACCTCGATACGGCGGAGCGATTCCGAAAGGTAGCCCAGAAGGAGAACATCGACACGCCCGCCATCCTCGAAGCGGTCGCCGGGGCCGCCGAGTTCGACAGCGTGAACGCCCGGCAGTCGGAGCGTGACGCCATCAACTCCGTGCTCGTCGGCCAGGATTCGGGCGATTTGGAGGGCGGTGGGCGCAAAGTACTCGCCATCCTTCGAGCCAGCATGACCGGTTCGACGCCGGGTGAACTGCGAAGCGATGCGTGGGTTATCCAACAGAACGCGGTTCGACTGCTCGCCGCGCTCCGCGCGTTTTTGAAACGGCTCGACCGTCCGATGGCCGCGAATCTCGCGACTCGCGTCGAAGCGCGACTGGAAAACGGCGTGGGCGAGAGCGCCGTCGGCCTCACGGCGATCGACGGCGTCGGTGCCGGTCGAGCGAACAAACTGGCAAAAGAGGGACTCGAAACCCCTGCGGACGTATGCGAGGCTGGCGTCGATGGACTCATCGAGGCTGGATTATCGGAAGGCGTCGCGGAACAGGTCGTGGGGAGCGCCCGCGAACTCCCCGACGTGGGTATTGAGTGGGGTGACTTCCCCGAACGCATCGCTCGCGGCGAAAACGACATGCAGGAAGTCACCCTGCAAAATCGGGGACAGGGTGAGCAGGCCGTCGTCGAAGTCACGGTCAACGGTATCGAAATGACGACAAAATCGACGTATCTCGACGCCGACGCGACGGTTCCGGTCGGCGTCTTCGGCGGTACCGACGACGAGATGGAGTTCGTGATTCGGGTCTCGTTCCCCGACCTGCCGCTCGTGCCGATTACCGATTCTCGGATCGTGAAGGTCGAATGAACTGAATCGCAATCCGACGCAGGTCAGTTGAGTAGCTCCGCACGCAGTTCGGCGGGCGACGAAACGACCACGTCCGCCGCCGACAAATCGAGTTCTTTGGCACCGTTCGGATAGCCGATGCAGTAGGCTCCTGCGCGGGCCGCCGACTGGACGCCGTGTTCCGAATCTTCGACTGCGGTACATTCGTCGGCGTGCCTGTCGAGCAAGCCAGCGGCGTATTCGTAAATCGCGGGTTCCGGTTTCCCCGGGGCATCGATATCCTCGGCGCTGACCACTTCCGCGAAATCGAGGTCGAACCGGTCGAGGACGATCTCTATCCAGTGGTGCGGAGAGGAGGAGACGAGGGCGATTTCCGTCTCCCGTTCGCGCAAATCGGCCAGCAGGTCGTGAAAGCCGTCCATCAGCGAGACGTGTTCGCCGTAGAGTTTCGTCGCGGCCTCGTCGTAGATGGCGATGAACTCCTCTTTCGTCGCGGTCGTCTCGTACTTCGAATCGAGGTAGTCGTAAATCTCGCGGTAGTTCATCCCCGTTATTTCGCCGGCCTCCACGTCCGCTTCGAGTACTTGGGGGAAAATGGTCTCCTCTTCGAGTTCGACCCAGAAGTCCTCCGAATTCACGATGACGCCGTCCATGTCGAACAGCACCGCGTTCATTGATTTCGCACCCATTTTTCTGTACTTCTCCTGTCCCGGGCAAAGACCTTCGCCCGAACGTTTAAATCAGAAACCGAGACCAGTTCGGGGCCATGACCGAAACCATTCGTGTGTTTGCGGGCGACTGCACGATTACGACGGACGGCGACACGAAACGGAGACGACGCGGCGAGGTGGTCGCCGTACTGAAACCCGACGACACACTGCTCGTTCACGACGTAGACGGCTATCAACCAGTCGAGTGGCTGACCCGCGCCGAAACCGCCCACGCGAGTCTCGACGGGGACACGTTTACGCTCGTCGCGGCGACCAGCGACCGACGGGTTCGGGTGGACTGTCACACCTGCTACGGCATCTCCCGGTATCCGGGTTCGAAGGCCGGGATTCCGGTCGGAATCTGCCCCGACTGCGACAGCGCGCTTACACGGGCGAGAGGGACCGTCTCCTGTCTCGGCCGTGGCCGGGAGTACAGCATCCCACGCCATGCTCGCGTCGGGGACGACTCCTGTGAGTGCGGCTTGCCGACCATGTATGTCGAACGAGGAGCGGAGCTCGAACTCTGTCTCGATAGAGGCTGTGGAACCATCCTCGACGCAGTCGGCGAGCGATTTGACAGGGAGTGGGACTGTCCGGAGTGTGGTGGCGATTTACGAATTCTGCGCAGAGGTGGAATCATTGCGGGATGTGACCGGTATCCCGATTGCGACACGGGATTCGGCGTTCCGAACGGGGGAATCGTCGATTCGTGTGCTTGTGGACTTCCCGTTTTTCGAACTCCGACCGGACGTCGGTGTCTGAACACCGACTGTGAGGAGTTCGAGGATAACGACTCCGCGACCTGATTTACCCATTCGAGACGGGGACACCTGTGGCTGACCAACCCCGATGGCGCGCGCTGGCACAGGACTGGAGAGTTCACCTCTGGGGGGCCTGCGCTGATAGCGTACAAGAGCTTCGGTTGGAGTCGTGACCTGCTACAACGCAGTATACCACAAACGGGTGTGAGCAAATCACGGCTCCGGTGAAAACTGCCACGCACCGCATCGTTCACATTCTCCCCAACCGACTCCCTCCCCGACTTCCTCACTCGCTGACGCTCGTTTCCAGTCGTCCGCCGGAAGACGCTCCTGCAAAGCGGAGCGAGCAGGTATGTGACGTGTGAGGCCTTCGCTCGCTTCACTTACGAAGGCCTCACACGCTGCCCGTACGTGCCTCCGAGCGATATGCTTCCGGTCCGCACCGGCACGCGTCACAGTGGCTTTTATCGTTCACACGCACCTCCCGTGGAGACACCCGAAAGTCGCAGTGCCTTTGATGACTCACATCACATAGAGTGTATGAACGGACGCCTACGCGATGGCGAGGTAGTCGTCGGCGGCGATGCCCGTCAGCGCTACTACGATTCGCGGGGATACGGCAGACCACTCGACGGTAACGAAATCGCGCTCTCGAGCGTCGAGGCTGCCCATCTCCTGCTTCGCGGCGACCTCGATTCGGTGGACGAGATGGGGTTTCGTGAGTTCCTACGGGATTCCACTGGCAACGGATTTGCGGCCCGATTCCTCGTCTACGCCGACTTGCGGGAACGTGGCTTCTACCTCTCGCCGGACCGCTCGGGATGGGTGTCCGAGTCGCTTCCCGAATCGGACTTCGTCGTCTATCCGCGGGGACGTGGGCCGTGGGACGACGAAGTGTTGTATCGCCTTCGCGTCACAAGCGAACGTGAGACGATCTCCGCGTCACGCCTCGGTGATGTGGTGCTCGCGATCGTGGACGAAGAGAGCGAAATCACCTATTTCGAAACCGATCGTATCGAAATTTCGGGGACGACGAACCACGACGTCCCGAGCGGTGTTTCAGGATCGCTGCTTGCCGACCGCGTCCTGCTATGGGACGCGCCGGACGAACTGCACCACGAGTCGTTCTACGGACAGCCGATGGGTGGTCGCGACCCGGCGGGCGTCTTGCAGTTATCGCTGGTCGAGGCGGCCCACCTCGTCGCGGAAGGAACCCTCTCGGTAGAGGGTGGATACGACGAAATCATCGCCCGTGGTCGGGACGCGGAAGGGGAGCGGTTCGACCGGCGATTGCGCGTCTACCGTGCGCTTCGAAATCGGAACGTCGTTCCGAAGACGGGTTTCAAGTTCGGAGCGGATTTCCGAACCTACGCTGACGTCGAATCGGTGGACGATCTGGGCCACTCCGAATATCTGATTCGCGTGCTTCCGGACGGACACGCGTTCGCACCGCGTGACCTCGCGTTGGACGTTCGACTGGCGCACGGCGTTCGAAAGAAAATGATTTTTGCGCTCGTCACCGAAAACGAACGAATAGAGACCTGGCTTTCGGTTACCCGACTCACACCATGACACGAGACGACACTGACACTACTGACGGTATTGACGACACCGACGATTCCAAATCGCCGTTCGAGACATCGACGTTCGTTCCGGACGGTGGGACCGCTGTCGGCGAAGACGAAGTCGCACTCGACCCATGGGGGTCGGCGACCGTCTCCGACTATCGGAAACTGTTCGAGGAGTTCGGAATCGAGGAGTTCGACGACGTGCTTTCCGAGGTTCCTCATCCGCACTACCTGATGCGGAGGGGGGTTATTTTCGGCAACCGAGGCTATCGCCGGGTCGCGGAAGCGATGCAGAACGACGAACCCTTCGCCGCGCTCTCGGGGTTCATGCCGACGGGCGAACCCCACATCGGGCACAAACTGGTGTTCGACGAACTCATCTGGCACCAACAGCAGGGCGGGGATACCTACGGTCTCATCGCCGACCTCGAAGCCCACAGCGCCCGCGGTCTGTCGTGGGAGGAAATCGACGAACACTCCCGCGATTATCTACTCTCGCTTCTCGCGCTCGGATTCGACGCCGAAGAGGGGACGCTCTACCGGCAGTCCGAGAACCGCGAACTCCAAGATCTCGCGTTCGAACTCGGGTCGAAAGCGAACTACTCGGAGTTCCAATCCATCTACGGCTTCGACGGGGAAACCAACGTCTCGCACGTCCAGAGCGTCGTCACGCAGATGGCGGACATCCTCTATCCGCAACTCGACGAACCGAAACCGACCGTCATCCCGGTCGGCCCGGACCAGGATCCCCACGTCAGACTGGCCCGTGACCTCGCGGTTCGAATGCGATTCTTCGGCGTGACGAAAGCCTATGCGAGTTTCGAACTCGATGAGGACGAACAACTACTCGTTGCGGAACTGTACCGCACACTCGACCCTGCGGACTTCGACGACGATTCGCTTCGATGCGTTCACGTCGCACAGGCGCTCGACGGAATGACGTCGGACGAACTCGGCTTCGACGCCGAAACTATCGCCTCGGCGAAAGCAAAGCTCGACGAAGCGGGCATGGAACCGCTTCGCCCTCGGGTTCGGTTCCTCGATCGGAACTCGACGGACGAGGCGTTCGATGCCCTCATCGAGGCTATCAACGGCGAAAAGCGCGTCTTCGACGAGCATATCGACGTGTTCGAGTATTCACAAGAGGAGGCCGAGGAACTCGCCCGCGAGGTGGAAATGGAAAACGATGGCTATGGGTTCATAATGCCCTCCTCGATTTACCATCGGTTCATGACCGGCCTGACGGGTGGGAAGATGTCCTCGTCGGTTCCGGCGAGTCATATCAGCTTGATGGACGACCCGGAAGACGGCTACGACAAGGTCAAATCCGCGACGACGGGCGGGCGGGAGACGGCCGAACTTCAGCGAGAAAAAGGCGGCAAAGCAGACGAATGTCCGGTGTACGAACTGTATGCCTACCTGCTTTCGGGCGATGACGACGAGTTTGCGACGGAAGTTTACGAGGAATGTGTCGGCGGGGAGCGACTCTGTGGCGGATGCAAGGAGCAGGCGGCGGAGTTGATGCGCGAGTTTTTGGAAGAGCATCAGGAGAAACGCGAAGAGGCAGAAGAGTTGCTGGACGAGTTGGATATTCGATTGGAATCGTCGCGGCGATAGGAGTTCCGGGGGTTGTCGATGCTGCGCCTCCGGCTTCAGTCAAACGATTGTTTGACCCTACAGAAGGCCTTTCCGGACGGATTCGTATGCAGAACGTAATGAATTGGGTTCGCCCGCTACAGGGACTCGGTGCGCTCAGTATCGCCAGCAGTGGTATTTTGATTTGGTACTCGTTTCAGCGCCAGATGTGCACTCTGGCTTTGGGGAGAGAGGGTCAATGCTCCCCGAATATCGCCTACCTGGCTCCCGGTGTGCTGGTTTTGCTCGTCGGACTCGGCCCTTTGACGTTCGCGTATCGACATCGTCCATCGATTCGTTCCTCGAACACGCGGTGAAATCGAGGATTCGTTTCAGCAAAAGGACCGGTAGGTCAGTTCGGCTAGCTATCCGTGTCCGTGTCGGTATCGGTTCCATCGGAGTCGGTATCCCCATCGTCACTATCGGAATCCGTATCTCCATTATCACTATCCGAGTCGGTGTCTCCGTCGTCACTATCGGAATCCGTATCCCCGTTATCGCTGTCTGAATCGGTGTCCCCGTTCCCGCTCACCGAGTTAATGGCGGAGTCGCCGGTTGCGGACGATTCCGACTTGGCAGTTGGCGGTTTTGATGCAGGGGTTGGCTTCCCGATATCCGAACCGAGGCTGTAGAGGATGATAGGTGGAAGAACGTACGCAGCAATCGCCAACACCACGAACACCCGATTGATGAAGATGAGTAGACCGAACGCAGTGAGCGCCGCCGCCGAGGCGGCGTGAATCGCAGTATGTGTGTACTCCCGGTAAAACTCCCACAATCCTCGCAGCCACCGCGTCGTTGTTGACTCCGTTATCATAAAAGACATTCACGAAGTCTACGCTTCCCACGTCTAAGAACCCTTACTCCCACGGTTCACTTTTCGACGACGACACAGGGCGTCGCGGCATCGGCGAACTCCTCGTCCTCGGCATCGACTAGTTCCCAGTAGTTTCGCGTCTCGGCACCAGTCACGTCCCGAACCACGTCCTCGTTTATCAGGTTCGCACCACTCAACACGAGTTCGAACGACTCGCGCTTTCGACCCTCGAACTCCCTGTCGAACTGCTCTCGACTGATTTCGTTCGGGTAGTTCACCACGAGATGGCCACCGTCCCGCACTCGGGAGTAGAGACGCTCGATTGCGCGCCGCGGTTCCTCCACGAAGTAGAGCGTGGCGACGCAGTACACGACGTCGAACCGGCGGTCGGTATCGAGGTCGGGAAGCGAATCTACCGTGAATCGGAGATTGTCGAGCCCCTGTTCCTCGGCTTTTTCGGCGTTGTCCCGAACCACCGTTTCCGAGAGGTCGAAGCCGAAAAAGTCGGTGCCAGGGTAGCGTTCCGCGAGGAGGAAGGGAACGACCGCCGGACCGCAACCGACCGATGCGAAGTCGTCGGGTTGGCCCACGTGCTCGAAAAATCGCTCGGCGAGGTCGGCCATCCGTTCCCCGCCGATGTAGGCACAGCGGTCGTAATCGGCGCGTCGGTAGAACCGCTCCCAGTCCATCATGGCTCTCCTATCGTGTGGCTGGGAAATAAACTCCTCCGGAACGTTTTTGTCGATTCTGGGCTATCATCCAGCCATGCCATCCGAATCCCACCGTGGCAGTATCGCAGTCGAGTCACGACCAGCGACGGGATTCGGCTTTTTTACCGCGGCCTAAGCGTCCGGCGGACTCCTCTCGCGGCGGGAGGACGAAACCGCACGCAGTTTGCCCGATGGTCTTCAGAAGGGCTAAACCGGCGGACAGGGACATACGACCAACGACTATCAAGTGGAGATGAAGCTACCAGAATCACAGGTCGCGGTGTTGGAAGCCGCGAGCGCGAACGAGGAACAGACTATCGAGGAACTTGCGGAGGAGACGGGTCTGAAACCGGAGACGGCGACGGGTGCGGTCTTCGAACTCGAAGACGAAGGACTGCTCTCCGTCGAAGAACGAACCGAGGAATCCGTCTCGTTGACCGAGGAAGGTGAGGACTACGCCGAAGACGGTCTGCCGGAAATCAAACTCTACGAGGCGGCACTCTCCGCGGGCGCGGACGAGGACAGGATTCAGATGGGCCAGGCCATCGGCCAGTCTGGGTTGGGCGGACCGCAGGTGAACATCGCGCTCTCGAACTATGCCCGGAAGGGCTACGGGAGTATCGACAGCGGCGAAATTTCCGCAAATCCCGACGCCGACTCGGAAAACGATACGGAAGCGAGCGCGCTTTCGGCGCTCGCTTCGGGAGAAACCGTAGACGATGCCGACACGCTCGACCAACTGGAGAGTCGCGGCCTCGTTGAGCGTGCAGAATCGACGGTTCGCTCGGTAACGCTCACGGACGAGGGCGTGACGGTACTGATGGAAGGCGTGGAGGCCGCCGAGACGGTCGGCCAGTTGACGCCCGAGATGCTCACGACTGGCCAGTGGCGCGACGTGGAATTCGCTGAGTACAACGTGGACGCCGACGCGGAGCGAATCGACGGCGGAAAGGTCCACATCTTGCGCCAGACGGCGAACAGGGTGAAAGACGTACTCGTCGGGATGGGCTTCGAGGAGATGGACGGGCCGCATGCAGACGCTGATTTCTGGATCAACGACTGTCTGTTCATGCCTCAAGACCATCCGGCGCGGACCCACTGGGATCGGTTTGCCCTGTCGAACCCGACCGAAATCGGCGACCTGCCTGAGGAGTTAGTGGAGAAGGTTCGCGGGGCACATCTCGAAGGAATCGGCGAAAACAGTGACGGCTATCATTCGCCGTGGGACGAGGACTTCGCCCGGGCAATCGCGCTTCGAGGACACACCACATCGCTTTCGATGCGATATCTTTCGGGGTATGCACAGGGCGACCTCGAACCGCCACAGCGGTTTTTCAGCGTCGAAAAGGTGTACCGCAACGACACCCTCGACCCGACGCACCTGCTCGAATTCTTCCAAATCGAGGGCTGGGTAATGGCCGAAGACCTCTCGGTGCGTGATTTGATGGGCACCTTCGAGGAGTTCTACGAGCAGTTCGGCATCACCGATATCCAGTTCAAACCGCACTACAACCCGTACACGGAACCGAGCTTCGAACTGTTCGGGCGTCACCCCGAGACGAACGAACTCATCGAAATCGGCAACAGCGGGATGTTCCGTCCCGAGGTGTTGGAACCACTGGGTGTCGAATGCGACGTGATGGCGTGGGGGCTCGCCCTCGAACGCCTGCTCATGCTGATGTATGGCTTCGAGGATATCCGCGACGTGCACGGAACGCTGTGTGACCTCGAATTGCTCCGCGACGTGGAGGTGATTCACTGATGCCAACTGTAGATGTTTCCCCCGGCGAACTGCGCCGACTGACCGGCCACGACGAAAAGGACGACGAAGAGCTCAAAGACGACATGTTCGCGCTCGGATTGGAGTACGAAGGCGAGACCGATGAGGGCGATATGCAACTGGAGTTCGCGCCTGACCGTCTCGACCGCCTCTCCATCGAGGGCGTGGCACGGTCGCTTCGCTACCAGTACGGCGACGACCGCGGGGTCTACGTCCCGAAACCGAACGACGCCGATTGGACTATCGAAGTGGATGAGAGCGTTCCAGAGGAGCGACCGTACGTCACCGGTGCGATTGCCCGCGGCGTAAACCTCAGCGAGGAGGCGCTCGACTCGCTCATCCAACTGCAGGAGAAACTCCACGCGACGATGGGCCGAAAGCGCGCGAAAGGGGCGATCGGCATTCATGACTTGACGATGCTGAAAGGTTCCTCCGCGACCGAGGACGGTGGAAACAGCATCCAGTACGTCGGCGTCGAACCCGGAGGTGACCGGTTCGTCCCGCTCGATTCCGACGCGGAGATGACGCCAGAAAACGTTCTGCGCGCCCATCCAACCGGGGAGAAATACGCCGACCTCGTCTCCGAATACGAGCGATACCCGGCCATCTACGACGACATCGGCCTGTTCTCGTTCCCACCGGTCATCAACGGTCGGCGGACGGAGGTGGAGGCGGATTCCCGGGACCTGTTCATCGAACTCACGGGGACCGATCAGTGGACCATCGACAAGATGTGCACCATCATTTGCTACGCGCTGGACGCCCGAGGTGCGACCATCGAGGAGGTCGAAATCGAGTACGACGACCGAACCCTCGTTCGTCCGGATTTGGACGTGACGACGAAGTCCGTTACGCACGACCGAATCGAGACGCTGCTCGGTATCGAGTTCACCCCGGACGAAGTGCTCGACCTTCTCGCCCGCTCCGGACTGTCCGGCGAGGCGAGCGAAGAAGGGGATTCGGTCGTCTACGAGGTCGAAATTCCGCCCTATCGGGTGGATGTGCTTCATCCCGTGGATATCGTGGACGATATCGGGCGTGCCTATGGGTTCAACGACCTGTCGCCGCGCTATCCCGACGTTGGGACGGTCGGCGGCCGACACGAACGCTCGCAACTCGAAGACGCCGCCCGCGAGGTGCTCGTCGGTCTCGGCTTCGAGGACCTGCTCAACTTCCACATGATCAGCGAGGAGGAGAACTTCGAGCGAATGCGCGTGGAACCAGGAACCGACGTGGTCGGCGGTGGCACTCCGGCGACCATCAAAAACCCTTACAGCGAGGATTACACCATGCTCCGAACGTGGGCGCTCCCCTCGCTGCTGATGGTGCTGGAGAACAACACCCATCGCTCCTATCCACAGGATATCGCGGAAATCGGTCTCGCAGCACGAGTGGACGAGTCGGAGAACACGGGCGTCGCGGAACATCGAACCGTCGCTGGCGTTCTCGCCCGCCACGACGCCTCCTATGAGGACGCCAAGGCACGACTGCAAGCCATCGCGCGGAATTTCGACGCTGACCTCGAAACACCGCCGACGGAGCACCCGTCGTTCATCTCGGGACGTGCGGCGGACGTCGTAATCGACGGCGAAACCGTGGGCGTCATCGGCGAGATTCATCCCGAAGTGCTGGTCGGTCATGATTTGGAACTCCCCGTTACTGGATTCGAGTTCCGATTGGACGCGCTGCGATAGAAACGACTGACTGTCTCCTCCTTGCTTTTCGGGTATGGAGTACGAACTTTCCCCGCTCACTGCCGACGACGTGGATGCGATCGTCTCGTGGCACTACGACCCGCCCTATGATTTCTACGATATGGAGAGCGACCCGGAAGATTTGGCGCTGTTCACGAATCCGGATAACTGGGACGACAAGTATGCTGCCTTCGATTTGTCGGGCCAACGTGTCGGATTCTTCTCGTTCGAACTGGATGACGATAGCGGAACGCTCGAAGTCGGGTTAGGGATGCATCCGGAGGTGACCGACGACGGTCACGGACAGTCGTTCGTCGAGGCAGGATTGGCGTTTGCGCAGGACGAGTACAACCCCGAGCAATTTTCGTTGGCCGTAGCGACGTTCAACGAGCGCGCGATTTCCGTGTATGAAGACGTCGGGTTCGAGCGTCGGGGACGTTCATGCAGGAAACGAACGGTGAAGAGTACGAATTTCTCCGCATGACTCTCTCGGATTTGTCGGAGTGACCTATAAGAGGCTGCGCCAGAGGTGAGCAACGCGAATACCGAGTGAAATTCCGCGCTGGCGGGGAGGAGTGGGGACACTGACGGTGCTGTTCCTTGGTGGATGAAGGGCGAGCGAACGAATATGAGCGAGGGCTGGAGAAAATCGAAGATTTTCACGACCGCGAAAGACTCCGTCTTTCGCAGGCTTCGTTTGTTGTCGGCAACTGCTAGCCACTTCTTGATTATTTCTGCCGTTAGCAGTTGCCGACAACAAATAACCGTCACCGCACCAGCCACGCCCTCCCCAACCGATTCCTTCCCTCACTCCGTTCGCTCATCATCCCTCGCACGCTGTCAGCACAGGGTTTCGGACGACCGTTGTCCTCAGCCCTGTGCCAGCGCACGCCACGTGGGAAAATGCCTTTACCGAATTGAGAGACACGGAATTCGACTGTTCGCGGAAAACGTTTTGCACTTAGTCGAGGTCCGCACCGATAGCGTCCTCGACGCTGTCGAAGCCGTCACGATCGAGCAGTTCGAGCAGTCCCTCGTTGATGTCGCGGGCAACTGCCGGGCCGCGGTAGACGAGGCCGGTGTACAACTGGATGACGTGCGCTCCGGCGCGAATCTTCCGATAGGCGTCTTCCGCGGTGAACACCCCACCGACGCCGACGACCGGTACGTCCACGCGCTCGGCAGCGAACCGAATCATCTCCGTGGCACGCGATTGGATGGGTCGTCCGGACAGTCCGCCGTCTTCCTTACGATACTGACTACGGAGCGTGTTGGGACGGTCGATGGTCGTGTTCGTCGCGATGACGCCGTCCAGACCGAGTTCCGTTACGAGATCGAGCGCTTCCTCGGTTGCTGATTCTGGAAGGTCGGGCGAGAGCTTCACCAGGAGTGGACTCGCGCCCGCATCCTGCAACGTCGTTAGAATTCGTTCGAGGTTCTCGCGGTTCTGTAGCTCACGTAGCCCCGGCGTGTTCGGACTGGAGACGTTCACGACGAAGTAGTCGGCGTGCGCGGACACGCGTTCGTAGGAGTACAGATAGTCCTCCTCGGCGCTTTCGAGCGGTGTGGCCTTCGATTTTCCGATGTTCGCGCCGATGGGGATGTCCGGGAGCGATTGCGTGGCCATCCGTGCCCCGATTCTGTCCGCACCGTGATTGTTGAACCCCATCCGGTTGATGATGCCCTCGTCCTCGCGGAGGCGGAACATCCGGGGCTTCGGATTCCCGTCCTGTGCATCCGCGGTCACACCACCGATCTCGACGTGACCGAACCCGAGACTGGCAAGTGCAGAGGGTATCTGTGCGTTTTTGTCGAAGCCTGCGGCAACGCCGACCGGATTCGGGAACGATTGATCGAACGCAGAGACGGTCAATTTGGCATCATCGACTCCGTAGTGTGCGTCGAGTAGTCGTTCGACCGGCGTTCCCTGAATCGCTTCGAGTACAGTGTGGACGGTTCCGTGAGCGGTCTCTGCGGGTAACTGAAACAACAGTGGTCTGACGGCGTCGTATCCGTGCATCGTTCTACCAGTATAGAGAAACGTATCGCCTGCGGTCTGCCGCGGCGAGTTAAAACTCGTGCTCGACCTCGTCTTTGTCAGCCTTTTGGATAATAATCTTGTCTTCCCGGACCCGGACGAAGACCTCGTCGCCGATTTCCATGCCAGCAACGGCCAGTTCGTCTTCGTGAAGGTTGACGTGGACGTTGTGGTATTCGCCGTCTTCGTCTTTCGCGCCACTCGGGCTGAGCTTCTTTTTCCGTACCATCGCGGTATCTTATGCAGACCTTCGCCGTAGCATGTACTTAAGTGTTTTCTACCGTACTGTTCCGCTTCGCCGTTCTTACCGATTTCCTATGTACCGTAGCCACTTACCTTGCTCGGCCTTCGTATTCTCGCCGAAAATCACACGACGGCGGAACACCAATATAAAAAACTATCGCCGAAAACCGCTCATATCGGCGATATATTTATAATGAACCCTGTGCTGGATTGGCATGGAGGAGAAAACCATGGTACGTGACGATGGTAAGCGAAACTTTGCATTGCGCCAATCGGATGGAGATGAATCGAGTGTCTTTTCGGGCAACACTCCGCGACAGGCCGCACTGAAAGCGGCACGACGACTTGACCCGGGAAGTTCCGAGGACGCCGCGGATCGAATCGAACTGCGTCTTCGAGAAAAAGGCACTGACAAAGTACACATCTATGAAGGGTGGGCCTGGCACGAGGAGGCTCCCGACGACAAACCGGACTGGATGCCAAGCGAGATAACCGAGGCAAACGTCTCCAAGCAGGGCATCGAGCACCTGGACGAGTGAACTGCACGCACTTATCTACCCGAGCGTTTTATCGCGTCTTCTCGATAATATATGATTGTTCGTACGTACGCGTAAACGTTGACAAAGATTTTTACTCGTCCCCTACAACGGTACGGACGCGCGGGGCACATCCGACCGGACTGAACGCACGACGCGTGGGATGACGGTTCGGCCTCCACTCGCGCGATACTATTACAATCCACAACCTGTTAGCTTAGCCTTTCGCTCATCTCCTTAATGCTAGTCAATATACCCCAATGAGATTCTTCTTCGACGGCCTTAAACGTATGCCTGCCATTCGTACAAATGCGAAGGTCGCACGGTGGTCTTCCATTGTGTGATTGCCCAAATCCCATGCCCTTTATATGGGCTGGAAACGGGATTCGGGCGAAAGAAACCCAATCCAATGCCCTTAAGTGTATGGGAGCACTCGGATGTGATGTAGACGGCGTCCCTCGGTTTGGGACGAACGAAACACACTCGATCCGGTGCCTTTAAGTAATACGGGGCACTCGGAAAGGATGTGAACGCGCCCTCGGCGGTCAGTCGCCGGGGGCGAGCGAAATCCGACGCCCTTAAGTATGAAAGGGGCTTCGGATAAGAACGCGAAGAAAGATACGACGCGATCTGCGGGGCGTTCAACTCGTCCCGCAATCTCGGACTGTTTCGGTTCGGCGTCTTGGCTTCTTCAAGGAGCTTCGAAGGGTTTAATACCCTCTTGCGCCTACCAACAAGTCCGAAGGAAATGAGGATTCCACCCCTGCGGTCAGCCGTAAACGATGGGATCTGATGTTAGCCCTGGTAGTTCGGTGACTCCTGGCCAGTCATTTGGTTCGGGGTCGTCGAACGACGGAACATAGCACACAATGCATTATGCATTAGTGTCTCCGCCAGACCCACCGAGCATTGTGCTCGGTAAACCATTCCGGTTGATCCTGCCGGAGGCCATTGCTATTGGAGTTCGATTTAGCCATGCTAGTTGCACGAATTTAGATTCGTAGCGGAAAGCTCAGTAACACGTGGCCAAACTGCCCTATAGACCAGCATAACCTCGGGAAACTGAGGCTAATACTGGATAACGCTCCCAGGTTTGAACACCGGGAGCCGGAAACGCTCCGGCGCTATAGGATGTGGCTGCGGCCGATTAGGTAGACGGTGGGGTAACGGCCCACCGTGCCGATAATCGGTACGGGTTGTGAGAGCAAGAGCCCGGAGATGGATTCTGAGACAAGAATCCAGGCCCTACGGGGCGCAGCAGGCGCGAAAACTTTACACTGCACGACAGTGCGATAAGGGAACTCCAAGTGCGAGGGCATATAGTCCTCGCTTTTGTGTATCGTAAGGTGGTACACGAATAAGAGCTGGGCAAGACCGGTGCCAGCCGCCGCGGTAATACCGGCAGCTCGAGTGATGGCCAATATTATTGGGCCTAAAGCGTCCGTAGCCGGCCGAACAGGTCCGTCGGGAAATCTGCTCGCTCAACGAGCAGGCGTCCGACGGAAACCAGTTGGCTTGGGACCGGGAGACCCGAGGGGTACGTCTAGGGTAGGAGTGAAATCCTGTAATCCTAGACGGACCGCCGGTGGCGAAAGCGCCTCGGGAGAACGGATCCGACGGTGAGGGACGAAAGCTAGGGTCACGAACCGGATTAGATACCCGGGTAGTCCTAGCTGTAAACGATGCTCGCTAGGTGTGGCACAGGCTACGAGCCTGTGCTGTGCCGTAGGGAAGCCGAGAAGCGAGCCGCCTGGGAAGTACGTCCGCAAGGATGAAACTTAAAGGAATTGGCGGGGGAGCACTACAACCGGAGGAGCCTGCGGTTTAATTGGACTCAACGCCGGACATCTCACCAGCACCGACAATAGCTGTGACGGTCAGTTTGATGAGCTTACTTGAGCTTTTGAGAGGAGGTGCATGGCCGCCGTCAGCTCGTACCGTGAGGCATCCTGTTAAGTCAGGCAACGAGCGAGATCCGCGTCCGTAATTGCCAGCAGCACCCTTGTGGTGGCTGGGTACATTACGGAGACTGCCGCTGCTAAAGCGGAGGAAGGAACGGGCAACGGTAGGTCAGCATGCCCCGAATGTGCTGGGCTACACGCGGGCTACAATGGTCGAGACAATGGGTTCCAACCCCGAAAGGGGACGGTAATCTCCTAAACTCGATCGTAGTTCGGATTGAGGGCTGAAACTCGCCCTCATGAAGCTGGATTCGGTAGTAATCGCGCTTCAGAAGAGCGCGGTGAATACGTCCCTGCTCCTTGCACACACCGCCCGTCAAAGCACCCGAGTGAGGTCCGGATGAGGCCACCATGCGGTGGTCGAATCTGGGCTTCGCAAGGGGGCTTAAGTCGTAACAAGGTAGCCGTAGGGGAATCTGCGGCTGGATCACCTCCTAACGAACGAGACCAGGCCGATGGCCTGGCTCACATTAGGGTTTTCGTCGACCTCGGCCACATTTCTGGCCGGGCACCTTTGAACTACCAGGGTTAACCAAGTCCCTCGTCATCTGGCGAGGTGGGCCCATAGCTCAGTGGTAGAGTGCCTCCTTTGCAAGGAGGATGCCCAGGGTTCGAATCCCTGTGGGTCCATTACACGGATTGGTTCGAATCGTGCCCCTTAAGTATAAGGGGGCGAAAGGAATCAATCCCTACAACCGATGCACCAACCCGTGAAAACGTGGTTGGGAAGGGTTCGACGCACGCACTCGGCGACCACCGTGTCGTGCAATGACAACCGTATGTACGTGCAATCCAGGCGTCCACTGGACTCACATTACGTGAGTTATTACAGTGAATCCAATCCAATTATTACGTGGCTACTGTGCCACTTGGTGAATGGCTCGGCTCAAGCGCCGACAAAGGACGTGCCAAGCTGCGAAAAGCTACAGGGAGTCGCACGGAGACTAAGAACTGTAGATTTCCGAATGGGAATCCCCACCGCAATTGCTTCGCGCAATGGGGAACGCCGAGAACTGAAACATCTCAGTATCGGCAGGAAAAGAAAGCAAACGCGATGTCGCCAGTAACGGCGAGTGAACACGACACAGTCCAAACCGAAGCCTTCGGGCAATGTGGTGTACGGACTGACAATCAGCAACAGAACCTCTATCAGAAGTCTTCTGGAACGGAGCATGAAACAGGGTGACAATCCCGTACGATAGACCACTATGTTGTGCGTCAGCTCCCGAGTAGCGGGGGTCGGAAATCCCTCGTGAATATCGCGGGCATCGACCGCGAAGACTAAATACGTCTTGAGACCGATAGCGAACAAGTAGCGTGAGCGAACGCTGAAAAGCACCTCGAAAAGAGAGGTGAAATAGGGCCTGAAATCAAGTGGCGATGGAGCGACAGGGCATACAAGGCCCAGCAAAAAACGACCCGGGTGCAAACCCGCAGTAGGAATTGCTGGGAGCCGATGTTCTGTCGTACGTTTTGAAAAACGAGCCAGGGAGTGTACCAAATTGGCGAGCCTAACTCGAGCATCGAGGCAGGCACAGGGAAACCAATACGACCGCAGCACTTTGTGTGAGGGTCACCGTCTTCAAGGGCGGGGAGTCAATTGGGTACGACCCGAAACCGGATGATCTACGCATGGGCAAGGCGAAGCGTGGCGAAAGCCACGTGGAGGCCTGCTAGAGTTGGTGTCCTACAATACCCTCTCGTGACCTATGTGTAGGGGTGAAAGGCCCATCGAATCCGGCAACAGCTGGTTCCAACCGAAACATGTCGAAGCATGACCTTTGCTGAGATAGTTCGTGGGGTAGAGCGACCGATTGGGAACGCCGCCTCCGAGAGGAGTCGGCCTCCCTGTCAAACTCCAAACCTACGGACGTCGTCGACGCAAGGAATCCGGTGCGCGGGGTAAGCCTGTGTACCGTGAGGGAGACAACCCAGAGCTGGGTTAAGGTCCCCAAGTATGCGCTAAGTGCGATTGAAGGTGGTCGCAAGCCCTAAACAGCCGGGAGGTGAGCTTAGAAGCAGCTACCCTCTAAGAATAGCGTAACAGCTTACCGGCCGAGGTTTGCGGCGCCGAAAATGATCGGGGCTCAAGTGCATCACCGAGACCTGGCGGCACTCTTTACCGAGTGATCCAGTAGGTTGGCAATCTGAATGGGTGGAAGTACGGGTGAGAATTCGTATGGACCGTTCAGTTTAGAAAATCCTGGCCATAGTAGCAGCGTTAGTCGGGTGTGAACCCCGACGACCTAACGAGTAAGGGTTCCTCAGCAATGCTTATCAGCTGAGGGTTAGCCGATCCTAAGTCCCATCGCAATTCGAGTGGGACAACAGGGAAACTGGTTAATATTCCAGTGCTAACACCATTCAAAGCCGACGCCTCAGGAAACACCAAGCCGGGCTTTCGCCCGGTCGAATCATCCAACTCCGTGGAAGCCGTAATGGCAGGAAGCGGAAGAATGTTGAGATAGCGAAAGTTGGTGGTACCCGGGGCCCGTGAAAAGGCGAGTGTGTTAATCGTACCGAGATCCGACACAGGTACTCTGGCGGTGAAAGCCAAGGTCTGTCGGGATCAACCGACGTTAGGGAATTCGGCAAGTTAGTCCCGTAAGTTCGCGATAAGGGATGCCTGCCCTGTATAAGGGCAGGCCGCAGTGACTCGGACGCTCCAACTGTCTAGTAACAACATAGGTGACCGCAAATCCGCAAGGACTCGTACGGTCACTGAATCCTGCCCAGTGCGGGTATCTGAACACCCAGTACAATGGGACGAAGGACCCGTTAACGGCGGGGGTAACTATGACCCTCTTAAGGTAGCGTAGTACCTTGCCGCTTCAGTAGCGGCTTGCATGAATGGATCAATGAGAGCGTCACTGTCCCAACGTTGGGCCCGGTGAACTGTACGTTCCAGTGCGGAGTCTGGAGACCCCCAAGGGGAAGCGAAGACCCTATAGAGCTTTACTGCAGGCTGTCGCTGGGACACGGTCGCTACTGTGCAGCATAGGTAGGAGCCATTACACAGGTACCCGCGCTAGCGGGCCACCGAGGCATCAGTGAAATACTACCCGGTAGTGACTGTGACCCTCACTCCTGGCGGAGGACACCGGTAGCCAGGCAGTTTGACTGGGGCGGTACGCGCTCGAAAAGATATCGAGCGCGCCCCAAGATTTCCTCACCCGAGTCGGAGACTCGGGAAAGAGCGCAAGAGCATAAGGAAGTCTGACAGTGTCCTACACAACGAGGGACGCTGACGCGAAAGCGTGGTCTAGCGAACCAATGAGCCTGCTTGATGCGGGCCATTGATGACAGAAAAGCTACCTTAGGGATAACAGAGTCGTCACCGGCAAGAGCACATATCGACCCGGTGGCTTGCTACCTCGATGTCGGTTCCCTCCATCCTGCCCGTGCAGAAGCGGGCAAGGGTGAGGTTGTTCGCCTATTAAAGGAGGTCGTGAGCTGGGTTTAGACCGTCGTGAGACAGGTCGGCTGCTATCTATTGGGGGTGTTACGGTATCTGACGGGAACGTTCGTATAGTACGAGAGGAACTACGAATGGGTGCCACTGGTGTACCGGTCGTTCGAAAGAGCGCGTGCCGGGCAGCCACGCACCACGGGGTAAGAGCTGAACGCATCTAAGCTCGAAACCCACCTGGAAAAGAGATACCACCGAGACCACTCGTAAAAGACGAGTTCGATAGGCTCGGGGTGTACGCACCGAGGCAACGAGGTGTTCAGCCCGCGAGTACTAATCGGTCAACGCCACACAATCATACCGCATATTGGAATTCACATTCACGAAATGTGAGTCCAGGCGCAAACTGGATTGCACGTAATCATACGGTTCATCATCGAACCATCGACGATTGGTATCATTATCACGGTTCGATTCCGTGAGTCGACGTTAAGGCGGCCACAGCGACAGGGTCACACCCGTACCCATCCCGAACACGGTAGTTAAGCCTGTCTGCGTTTCGGTCAGTACTGGAGTGCGCGAGCCTCTGGGAAATCCGATTCGCCGCCTCCATTCATACTTCATTTACCCCACCGAGAGCGGACGCTCTCGGTGGGGTTTCGCTATTTATCGCAGTTCGACAAAGACCGCTATACTTAAACCAGCAGAATACAAAGGGAAGACTGCGCCAAGGTGGCAGAGTCCGGCCGAACGCAGCGGCCTGCAGAGCCGCCCATCGCCGGTTCAAATCCGGCCCTTGGCTTTTGGGTACGAGTAAATTTGGAGTGGTAACTGTAGCGGTATCAGTGAGGGGACTTTCGTCACGCGTGTGGGTCGCATCTGCTTGGAATCGATACAAACCGATGACGGATGTCCGAAGGTGACTTGGTATTATCGCTACGCTGGCGGCTGTGTTCGTATGATGTGAGCGTGAGATAACCGATTCTACTGAACCGCTATTACTGATACTCATACAATCGTACGATGAACTGATCGAGTTGTGACACGACGATGTCGATGTTTCTGTCGGTTTATTGAGATTCGATATGATGGAACTGTAGGAGTATGGCTTTGAAAAAGAGGTGACTGTCGGTTACGCACGTCGTCGCTGGATATATCCTCCTACCATCGCAGCGAATGCCGTACTGAGGGCATCGAGGAATGCAGCCCCGATGTGTTTGCCGAGAGCGAGGTAGATAACGGCGCCAGCGATAAGCCCGAACAATCCTGCGACGATGACGTACTGCCACGTCGAGAGCTGTTCTGCTCGCGTATCGAGCTCCGTGAGTACGTTGGAAGCCGACATTGTACGACACCTCTATTGAATATCCATCGAACCGGCAATAACTGTGTTGGCTAAGTAACTATAACTCACCGAATTACTATATCAACGTCCACCGTGTCGGAAATCAGATCGGCTGAGGTCGAGTAGTTGTGACGTATTGACTGATTTCGGCCTACGATCGCCGAACCTCAAACGCGGATATATCGAGACTCCCACCGTTGGATGCGGTATGGTGACTGCAGACGAACGGACACGCAAATCGACGACGATTCCGTGGGAGTCTTCGACGGTTAGAGTTGTCCTCGCGAGTACGGCGCTCGCTCCCTTGGGTGTGCCACTCATCAGCCCTGCTCTCCCGGCCATTCGAAATTTTTTCGCGATCTCCGACGCGGAAGCGAGTTTACTCATTTCGGTCTATTTTATCACCGGTATCGTTCTCTCCCCTTTTCTCGGCATACTGGCCGACCGAGTCGGTCGCCGGGTGGTGCTCGTTCCCTCTCTGTTCATCTTCAGTTTCAGCGGTGGGACACTCGCACTGTCGCCGGATTTTGGGGGTTTGCTCGCGATTCGACTCGTCCAAGGGACTGCCGCCGCGGGAATCTTCATTACCACGGTAACGCTCATCGGTGATGCGTTCGACGGTGTCCAACGGAACACCGTTCTCGGTGTGAATACGGCTGTGTTGTCGGCCGGGGCGGCGTTCTATCCGTTGGTCGGCGGTGTGCTGGTCGGCTACGGATGGAACGTTCCGTTCTTTGCCTATCTCGCTGGCGTTCCAGTTGCGGTGTTCGCCCTGGTGACGCTCGAGGAACCGGAGACCGAGCACAGACCGCGAAGTATTGCGTATCTCAAAGGTGCACTCTCGGCACTCGTCGGTCGGCGGACGATCGCGTTCTATGGAACGGCCTTTTTTACCGAACTCCTGCTGTTCGGTTCGGTACTCACCGTGCTCCCGTTTTTGCTTACCGAGCGGTTTGCTGTGTCCCCGCTGTTTATCGGTCTCGTCATCACGGTCGCGGAAGCAGTGTCGGTGGTTATTGCCTCTCAGAACGGTCGCTTCGCCCGGGTGTTTTCAGATGGTGTGCTCGTGACACTCGGATTCGCTTGTTATGGTCTCGGACTGTTCGGCATCTGGATTGCATCGTCGGTCATTGTCGTCGGCTTAGGTGTCGCTCTCATCGGTGGGGGTGTTGGCCTGAGCATGCCGTCGGTGGACGCGGCTATCAGCGGACTCGTCGCGCCCCGGTTTCGAGCTGGTGCGTTGAGTGTACGAAACAGTACGACGTTCCTCGGTCGCGCAGTCGGTCCCGTGCTGTTCGCCGGACTCGCTGTGAGCACTGGCTACCGACTCCTGCTGTTCGGTGCGGGCGTCGTCGCGTTCGCGTGGGGCTTGGTCGTCTTCATCACCACTCGTGGATAACGAGTAATACGAATAACATGATTGGGCGAGATGGGTCGTTCCTCGAGCGCGACGACTTCGTATTCCGCGTCTCGAATCACAGGAACCACGAGGCCCGTTCCGGTGTTCACGGTGCTAAAGACGCCGAATCTCATACCGTTGGTGTGCTTTTGAGCGTAAGGAAAGCGTCTGCGGTGAACAATGGGGAGGGGAGAACGGGTTTTGAACGGTGTCGCCAAAAAGTAACCATTATACCCAACGCGGACCGGGGCTAGGATATGCAACGAAGAGCAGCGGGCGTTTACATCGCCGTCTTTCTCGTTATCGCTGCCGGAGCGTACTCACTCATCGGAGTCGCTCAGGAGCCGACGGTCTCGGTCGAGAATCCCGACAAGACCCTCTCGAAGCAAGGGCAGAAACTCAACGTGGACGGGCGACAGTACAACGTCACGTCTCTCAGCGACGGTTCCGCGGAGGTCGCGTGGACACAACAGTCAGCCACCTATTCGGCGGAGTTGACGAACAACTCCACGATAGAGCAGAACAACACCACGTTCCGACTCCTCATCCCGAACCAGTCGAACCCGAACCGAGCCACGCTCCGCGAGGTGCAGAACTTGACGAACGACACCCAGACGATCGAACAGGGCAACCAGACGTACGTCGTCGTCAACGGCAGCGACAACGGCTCCGCCAACAAATCGCTCGTCCCGGTCGATGAGTACAAACGCCAACAGTACGGCGAACCGGAGACGCGGACGCTGCGACAGGGGAACAACTTCCAGTACCAGAACAATACCACGACGATTCAGAACATCACAAAGGAGGCCGTAATGCTCCAGTGGAAGGCACCAAAGACGACGACGACCTCGCTTTCCGACGGCGGTACTGCGGACCTCGGTCCGAACAACAAAACGTTCGTGGCACACAGTGAAAGCGGGAAGGTACTCCTCTCGTCCGACGTCGAGGGTTACAACGAGCAAAAGGCGGAAATCAATCACTTCAACGAGCGAATCGCGGGTCTCTGGGGTGTGTCCATCCTGAGCTTCCTCGCGGCACTCCTGTTAGCCATGCTGGCCTACATGCCGTTCAAAGGGTAACGAACGAAACGAAAATCGATTTTTACGTCCGGGACACCCACGCCAGAGCCCCGCCGATGCCGATTGCCGAGAGAGCGCCGAGTATTTGGCCGAGCATAACGAGGAAATTCCCGGATTTGTGTGCCCATGGGGTTCCGACGAGAGTTGCGATCCCGATGAGGACGAGGAGCACCCCCATAGCGATGCCGAGCGGTTCGAGCGGATCCGAAACGAATCGGTTCATGTCCGTGTTCTGTGTTCGGCTACCGTATAACACCTACTGAACGAAGCTACCCATTTTCGGACTCCTATAAAAAGCATGGATATCAGGTACGTATCAGTTATGCGAAATCGGTACGTACCCGGATTAGATGGATCTGCTCGGAGAATCGCCCCCCGGATACACCAACTATCAACGATATACGTTCCGAGAGTGGATCAGCTTCGTCGTGCACGCGCTGGTCGGTTTCGTGCTAGCGAACGCCTTGTTTCCCGGGCTTTGGAGGGACGTTCTCGTCCTGTCGTCAGCGCCGACGGAAACGGCGATATTTCGGTTGCTCGCACTCGCGCCTGAAGTCGGGTTTGGCCTCCTCACGGTGGTGATACACGAAGCAGTCCATTACGCCGCCTGCGCTCGGCTCGACAAGGAACCGCAGTTCGGCTTCCGGTGGGGTTCGTTTTTCGGTATTCCTGAGCCGATGCCGTACGTCGTCTCACTCCATCATCATCTCAGTAGATGTGAGTGTTTCGTGACGTTTCTTGCGCAGCTCGTCGTCATCGACGCCGTCGCGCTCTCCGTGAGCTTAGTTCTCGCGCCGCTCTCCTCGGTTCCATCGTTCCTCGGCTATTTCGCGAGCGTTGCACTGCTCGTGAACACTGCGTCCGCGACACGGGACGTTCATAATGCCGCCAACGTACTCCGCTTTCCGGGTGGGACCAAGTTTATCAACGTTTTGCGTGATGACATTGAGACGTTCTACTGCGTACCTACCGTAGAGACCCAATAACCGATAGTTTCGAAAAGCAGCGCTGTATTGTACTGTTCTCGCCGCAGAAAGTGCGGACGTTACTGGATGTGGCCTTCGCGACGGAGCTGGTCGGCGTCCTGGCTCGTATAGCGCCATTCGATGTTGGCTTTTTCATCCTGCCAATCCCACGGTTCGACGACGACGACGTCGCCCTCCTCGATCCATGTTCGGTACTTCATTCGTCCTGGGATTCGCCCCATTCGCTCCTTACCGTCTTCACAACGGACGCGAACGTGGTTCCCGCCGTTGTGTTGTGTTACGACGCCGAACATCTCGTCACTATTAGGCATCCGGAGATTTCGGCGTTCACTTTCTTCGCTCACATCCATAAATGGTGCCGGACATGGTTAAGTCATTGGATACAATAGACACCGTTTACCACGCCGCCGGAAACGTCTTTTCGGCAGTTTGCGGGTCATCTGTGGCGCGATATCCGGTGAATTGATGTCACAATTGAGATGTTTCGTGTGTTCCCCAGAATCGCCCCTCCTGTCCGTCCACCGTCGCTCACGTTGAGTGAGCACACGCTTCGCTCCTCACCTTCGTTCCTCGCAAAAGCGGGCTGGAAGGGATTTGAACCCCTGGCCGTCTGGTTAAAAGCCAGACGCTCTGCCTAACTGAGCTACCAGCCCTCATCCATTTGTGAGTGGTGCGACGGTTAAACGTTTACCATTCTCTTCCGCCGGTGGTGTCGGCAACGTTTACCATCCCCGCTACGACTGTCGAACCATGACAGGGTTTGCCGACTCGCAGAGCGACGAACTGCGGGCACTTACCGAACGGCTCTGTTCGTTCGATACGACCGGTGGACGGGAAGGTCCAGCACAGAAATGGCTCGCCAACGAACTCGCCGAAATCGGGTTCGAAACCTACGAATGGACTGCCGATGCCGAGGCGTTGGCCGACCATCCATCGTTTCCCGACGACCCGACGGAGATCGAACAGACCGAAGCCAGCGCTTCCGGGCCACGTCTCGCGGATCGACCGAACATCGCGGGCGTACTGGAGTTCGGGAATCCGGACGACGGACCGACGCTCGTCCTGAACGGTCATATGGACGTGGTTCCGGTCGCGCGCGAGTCGTGGGATACCGACCCCTTCGAACCGACGTGGGACGACGCTGGACTCACGGCCCGCGGCTCAGTGGACATGAAATCCGGCGTGGCCGCCTGTATCTTCGCCGCGAAATATCTCGCGAAACGGGCGGAAGATGGCACCGAAACCGACCTCAACGGAAGAATCGCCGTCGAAAGCGTCGTTGGCGAGGAGGAGGGCGGACTTGGCGCGGCGGCGGCCGCGCTCTCCAATCCATACCCGTTCGAGCGCGATGCGGCCATCGTTGCCGAACCGACCGACCTCACGCCCGTCATCGCAACCGAGGGAAGCGTGATGAAGCGACTCCGCCTCGCAGGACGGTCGGCACACGCGGCCACGCGCTGGCGCGGCGAGAGCGTCCTGCCGCATTTCGAGCGAATCCGAGAGGCGTTCTACGAACTCGAAGCCGAGCGAAGCGAATCGGTGACACATCCGTTGTATGAGGAGTTCCCCGTCCCATGGCCAATCGTCATCGGGACCGTCGAAGCGGGAACGTGGTCGTCTACCGTTCCAGCGAACTTGACCGCCGAAATGCGTCTCGGGGTCGCACCGGGTGAATCCGTCGAAGAAGTCGAATCAGCGTACGAGGCACGACTAGCTGAAGTAGTCGAGGACAGCGAATGGCTGTCCGAGCATCCACCGACGTTCGAGCGATTTTCTATCCAGTTCGAGGCTGCGGAGACGGACGCGGACGAACCCATCGTCGGCGCGCTCCAGTCGGCGATGGCCGACTTCGAACTCGACACGACCCTCCGCGGTGAAACCTACGGCGCGGACTCACGCCACTACGCCAACGCGGGAATTCCGACCGCGATATTCGGCCCCGGAGCCATCGAACAGGCCCACTTCCCCAACGAGACGATTCACTGGCCGGACGTCGAGACTGCAGGAGCAGTCATTGCCGAGGCGGCCCGCGAGTTCCTCGGCTGAACGATTCGGTTCGCTCTTCGTTTGCGTTTCACTCCAACTCGCGCTTCAGTGCTCGAACGACGACCGCTTCCGGTTCCTCATCGGCCAATGCGGCCTCACGCCGCAGTTCCCGGTACACCTCCGGCGGAAGTGAGAGCGTCACCTCGCCGGACGTCACGCCGTGGTTGTACAGCGCGCGCTCGGCTGGAGTTCCGTCGTTGATCTCGCTGACGATGGATCGAACGTCGCGGACGGTCAGCGAATTGTCGAGGATGGCCCACGCCAAATAGAATCGAGCGTCGCCACCGACTCGCGCGATGTGTTTCGCCGCCGTCGGTGCGATCCGTCCTAACGCGACGTGGCGGCGAATCGACCGTGGGAGGTCGTGTACCCGCGCCCATTTGCGGATGAAGGCGACCGTCGTTTCGCCACCTGCCTCCTCCGCGGCACCTTTGTACGACCCGACGCCGCGAACCAGCGCGGCGCAGGCCGCTGCTCCGCGGAGCATGTAGACGCTGTCTTCAGCCGCTCCGCTTCCGTCGGCGAACGCCCGGACGGTCTCTGCCGCCTCGGAAACGCTTTCGGGGTCGTTCGGGTCGAACGCTTTCGCTTGGTCCGCGTGCTCGCCGGTAATCGACTCGTCGCCGCGGATGACGGGTTCACCGACCGGTGATTCACGGTCTGCCGGCGGTTCCTCGCCGAGGCCGTCAGTCATTGTACGACGATTGTTCCGACGGGGCAAAAAGGAACTGTTCGTCCGGGTCTTTATCGCGCTGTTGATTCGGTGTCTTCGTGCACGTTCCGCTGACCTGCTTGCCTTGGTCTCATCGATATCAGCACCGTCTCGGAACCATCCTGTGCTCCGACTCCCTCCGCAATTTTATAAGCGAAGGCGACGAAATTTCCGACAGTGACGGGTCATAGCACCGACCGGACGAACGACGAGCGTCAGCTTCGCCCTCGTGAGAAAAAAGGCGGTCTCGAACAGTGGGTAGAGTACGTTTTCTTCGCTGTCGGCGAGGTGACGTTTCTCGGTTTGCCCGCCTTTGCGCTGTTGATGCTGGCCGAACCGAACGGCCCGCTGAAGTTCGCCGCGATATTCGTCTGGGCGACGCTCGCACTCATAACCGGAACGATGCGCTGTGAGTGGCACGACATTCGGTGGCCCCGGATGACGCCCGTGCTAGTCGTCGTTCGACTGTGCTACTACAATGCGGTCATCCTGACCGTATCCTATTTCGGTGCGATGGCCGACATCACGCTTCACTCTCCCGCCGTGACCGCCGCGGTCGCCGTGGTGCTCTCGTTTGGCTGTGCGCTTGCCTTCCCTCGAGTTGCCGAATTCGTGACCGCCTCCGTCCCGAACTGAGATCGACACACGCATCCAACCACCTCGACGAAACAAAACGACCCGAACAGACACATGCGAGACGAAGATTACGACCCGACGACGTGCCCGGCCGCGGGCTGTGAGTACGAGGATTCCATTCGTTCCGTCGCCGCGCACATCAGCGGCACTGACGACGACCGTCACTCGTGGAAAAACCTCGCCTTCGACGGTGCCCGCGATTTCGTGATACAGCAAAAGCGACGACAGCAGGGGAGAACGAACTCCGACGGAACTGCAGTAGGGCGTGCAAAAAGCGACTCGGTGACCAGTTCAGCGGCCACTTCGACTACCGGTTCGAAGGCGTCCACTTCCGAAATGGCCGACGACATACGCGAACTGGATCTCGAATTCGCTCGGGATGCGCTCGTTTTGCTCGACCTCATACGTCGGTACGATACCGATTCGCTGGCTGAATTGGATACGTTCCGGCTGGCGAACCTCTATACGTTGCTGTCCGACGTGAGTAGGGGTGCTGACGACGCCAGAAAGCAGGTCCGTGACGTTCTCAGCGACGAACTGCAGGACGACCGAACGGTACCATCCGATTTCGGCACGGTCAGACGGTACACTTCCCGACGACGGAACCAAAAGGACGAGGCAGTGATTCGCGCCGAGTTGGAGCGCGCTGGTATCGACCCTCGGGAGGCGATGAGTTTCGACACCACGAAGCTCAAACAGTTCGCCGAGGAGCGTGCCTTCGACGAATCAACCGTTTTCGATTTCGAGGAACGAACGTACGTCAAGAAGGCGGGCAATAAATCGGGCGACGACGGAGATGGCCGCAGAGAAGCATTTGAAGCTCTCGACCCAGAAATCCGCTCGTTCATCGAAAAACGATAATACGAACCTCACAGACGAACTGACATCGGTGTTACGTGGTGTCGTCGCTGTCCGCGAGAGTATATTGCCGTTGGAGACCAACTTCTTCACGACGAAACCATGTCCGATAACCCAGACACTGCCATTCCTGTCACGGCCGAGCGACCTGATAGTGCGTTCCACCTCAGTGGAACCGACCACATTACCCTCATCGGTAGTAACGAGGAAGATACGGTCGCGTTCTACCGCGATATCCTCGGCATGCCGCTCATCCTCCGCCAACCGAACCTCGACGCGCCGAACGTCACACATCTCTTTTTCGACACCGGCGATGGACGCGTCATCACGTTCTTCGTCGAGGAGGGGCGACAATCGAACCCGTCCCCACAACGGACCGGAATCGGTGCGGTTCACCACCTCGCGTTCCGCTTCGAACCGGAGCGCTTGGAAGAAATCAGGGAGGGGCTCGAAGCGAACGGCCACCGGTACAACGTTTTCGACCGAAGTATCTTCTACTCGCTGTACACCCGCGACCACAACGGGCTAACCCTCGAACTGACGACAGACAAGTTCGATATTCCGGACGACAGACGGGCCGAAGTGCTCGCAACCGCTCAGAGACTGCGTGAGGAGGACGGTTCCGACTACGCCAAAGCGGAGCACCTCGAAGCCGCGCTGAAAGAACTCGGTATTGCTGCCGACCCCGTCGAACTTCCCGACGCACCGACGGGCGCTGGCGTGTAGGACGCGTTTGCAGTTCTGAACTGCTCTTCCGAACGCGGTTCCGAACTAGGTCGGGCAATGGCTTTCTGTACTGTGCAGTCGTAGACGGTTCCATGGCGAACCCGGAACGCTGGACGACGGAACGACTGCCGGATCTAACCGACAAAACGGTCATCGTCACGGGTGCGAACAGCGGCCTCGGCTACGAGGTGACCCGCGCGCTCGCTCGAAACGGGGCGTCCGTCGTCATGGCGTGCCGACGGACGAACCACGCGATGACGGTCAAAGGGCGGATTCTCACGGAACTCCCCGATGCGACACTCGACGTGCGCGAACTCGACCTCGCTGATAGCGAGTCGATTCGCTCCTTCGTGGACGACTTCGAGTCGGAGTACGACGACCTGCACGTCCTCTGCAACAACGCCGGTGTGATGGCGATTCCACGAACGGAAACCGAGGACGGCTTCGAGTTGCAGTTCGGCGTCAACCATCTCGGCCACTTCGCGCTGACCGGTCTGCTGTTCGACTCGCTTCTCGAAACGCCGGGGGAGACACGTGTCGTCACCCAGAGCAGTGGCTTCCACGAACGTGGCGACATCGACTTCGACGACTTGCACGGCGAGCAGGAGTACGACAAGTGGGCGGCATACGCTCAAAGCAAACTGGCGAACGTGCTGTTTGCCTACGAACTCGACCGCCGACTCACGGATTCGGGTACCGAGGACGTCCTGAGCCTCGCCTGCCATCCGGGATACGCGAGCACCGATCTGCAACGACGTGGACCGGAACGGGAAGGCTCACTGATTCGACTGTGGGCGATGGGCCTCGCAAACGCGGTGTTCGCCCAGAGTGCGGAACGCGGTGCACTTCCGATGCTCTACGCCGCGACCGCGGACGAACTCATCGGCGGGGAGTACGTCGGCCCCAGCGGATTGATGAACATGCGCGGATCGCCAGACGTTCAACCGTCGAGTGAGCGATCCTACGACGAGAAACTGGCTCGCCGTCTCTGGGATGTTTCGGAGGGGCTGACGGGTGTGACGTACGGCTTTCCCCAATCGAAAGCCACGACGGAATAACCCCCTGCGAGAAGTACGGTTTAACTGTCGTGAATGCGATTGGTTTCCCATGGTTGCCACGGACGCTACGCGGTTGACGACGGTCGACGAACTCCCCGAAAACGGCTCCTTTCTATTCACGATTCGCGAACGGGACGGCTCGGAGGTGGAGGTGATTCTCGTGAACGGCGGAGACTGCATCTCGGCGTGGCGCAACTTCTGCCAGCACGAAACCGATCAACGACTCGACAGAGGGTTCGGTGCCGTCATGCGCGACGGAGAAATCGTCTGTCCCAAGCACGGGTCGATGTTCGACGCCTGCTCCGGGCACTGCGACAACGGAAAAGCGAAAGGATCGACCCTCCTGTCGGTGGATGTGACTGTCGAAGACGACGATATCTATCTCACGGATAGGACGTGTGATTTCCTTCACGAGGGCGGAATCGAGGACGAAGACGACGATGACGACGGCATGCCGTCGTCATCGTCACACCTGACGTTTTGAAAACCTCTGCGATCGTGCCTGTCGTCACGTCGGAACCGATCGAACTCCCGCCAGTGGTCGTGTGGTTTTTCGGTCGGGATTCATCCACTCGTCCGTCGCCGATGTTTCAGTGGGCGTATTCGTATGGAACAGGCGATGCCACGAGTAGGGGTAACGAGCCATCTCTCAGAAATGTTGTGCAGAGCCTTATCCGCTCGTCCGACGAACTGTTCAGTATGCCAACTGTTGATGAACGCTTGGTCGAAGACATCGCCGAACACGACCGCTACTACCATATCGAGGATTTCGTGACGTATCTCGAACGCCACCTCGACGACGAACCGGGCGTCTCGATGGACCATCTTCACGCCTATGCCGATGCACTCGGCTACAGTCGAGAGCGGACTGAGGAGCTGCTCGACGAACGGCTAACCGATTCGATGACGTGGGTTTCCGACGACGTGTTCTATCGAATGGGTGACAACATCAGCATCTATCCACTTTCGTGGCACGAACGGTTGGCCGATACGCTCGACATCGCCGACTACGTGCGGGTGATGCTGGAGAGTCGGGAGCTTTCGGAGGGTGATGCGGGAATTCCACAACCAGACGTTCTGACCGCGCTCGAAATAATCGCCAATATCGACCGAAAGGAAGGCGAGGAACTGCTTCGAAAGCAACGCAAACAGGGTGATATCGTCATCTACGCCTACCAAAATCCGGAGGACATCGTCCGCCTTCCGGAGACGAAGGAGTGAGTCCGGACGGCGAGACCGTCCTCCGTCTCGGGTATTTTACGCTCGTTTCGAGACGAACTGCTGCGTGAGCGAGGCGAGTTCGGACCGAAACGCCTGCACGTCGACGTCCGCTGTCTCGTCGAACAGTCGAGCGTGATTCTCACGGACGACGGTCTCGAAGGTACGCTCGAACAATGAGTCGACGGTAACCGGCCGGCCGTCGGTTTCGAGTTTCGTCGCAACTCGCTCGAAACGTTTCTCGGTTGCGTACCGTCGGGCTATCTCGTCAGCAGGCGCGTCTATCGAGGTTCGTCGCTCTTCTTCGCCGAAATCGGCCGCCAGCAGTTTGGCATGGTCCCCCGTTTTGTTTCGGATGACGGCTCCCGCCGCCGTCCCATCGTACCATTTCGACTGCGGGATTTCGTACTCGTCGGGGTCGAAATCGACCGCTCGAACCTCCTTTTCGAACGTGTTTACGGGATGAAGGCCGAGACGGCCATACACCGCCTCGACCCGGTCGGGCGAGAGGAATCGCTCGTTCGTTTCGGACCAAACGTCGAATCCCAGAAACGACGGCGTTCGGCTCCAGTCGTAGTCGATCGTGTGTTGGTGCATCGCTTCGCCGACGAAGACGATCGATTCGACGGTATCGACTGCCGACCGAAGCGCCGACCGGTCTACGTTTTCACGGATATGCCGAACCGCGTGCTGGTACGGTGTCGGAATCGAGTCGGGTTCGTAGACGCGGTTCCGGTTGCCGAACCGGAGTACCCCGGTTTTTTGGAGTCGAAAACGGAGGTGTGCGCCGTCTACCTTTTCTTGAATCCAAAGGTGGCCACCTTCGAACATGGATTCGGGTGCGTCGTCGGTGTTTGGAATCGGTGGATATGTTTTCATCTGTTGAAGTCGTTGCGGGTGTCGGAGTGACGGCATGTCACCACTGGTATCTGTCGATGCTTGCCTTCGTCCGTCCTCAGTGAGTGTCCACGTAGCTCTCCCCGAGTTCGGGTGCACTCGCGTCGAAGTCTTCTTCTCGCAGTTCCTCGGCGAACGCTTCGCATCTGTCGCCGTGATTCACGAGCACCGTCGAATCCCGGTAGGAATCCAAAAAGTCGAGCAGGCCGTTCCGGTCAGCGTGGGCCGAGAAGTCGTAGGACTCGACCTGCGCGCTGACGGGCATCACTCGGCCATCGATTTCGCCCCGCCCCGAATCCAGCAGTTCCCTCCCCGGCGTTCCCTCGACCTGATACCCTGTCATCGTGATTTTGTTGACGGGGTTGGTGCGGATTGCAGGTATGTAGGTCATCGCCGGCCCGCCGGAAAGCATCCCGGAAGTCGTCACGATGACCGTGTTCTTCCTCGCGATTCGTTTTCGCTGGCCGTTCTTGCCCGTCACGAATCGCGCGTTGGAGATCGCTCGTTTGAGCGCATCACCATCGCGGACGAACTCGGCATTCCGATGGAGCATTCGGGTCACCTCCTTGCCCATCCCATCAACGTAGCAATCGATATCGTGCGCCTCACAGACGAGCAACATCTCTTGTGTTCGTCCGATAGCGAAGGCCGGAACGACGACCGTCCCCCCTTCCCAGAGGGTCGTTTTCACGCTTTCGGCGAATCGTGCTTCGACTTCCTTCCTGTCGCCGTGTTCCACGTCCGAGTAGGTGCTCTCGCAGATGACGATATCGGCGTCCGGCCGCGCCGTCGTTCCCGATAGCAATTGTTGATTACCGGTGTGAAAGTCCGCGGTGTACAGTAGCTTCGTCTCGCCATCGTCGACGAGGACGTGCGCGCTTCCGGGGATGTGCCCCGCGTCGAAGAACGTGACTTCGTGGCCAGCGGCTTCGAACGTCTCGCGATACCCGTGGGGAACGGATACCTGCCGGAGTCGCTTCAGGTCGGCTTCCGTAAACGGACAGTCGTAGCTCCCGCCGTGGAGTTTCAACGTGTCCCGCGCGAGCAGAAGGGCCAATTCGCGGGTCGGCGGTGTCCAGTGTATCGGTGGTCGGTCGTCGCCCGACAGAAGGGAAGGAAGTACGCCGACGTGATCCAAGTGGCCATGCGAGACGACGACAGCATCCGGATTCACATCGCCAACCGGAAACTGCGGTGGATTCCCGGTCAGCATGCCATAATCGAGCAGGAGCGAGTCGTTGACGAGAATCGCGCTTCGCCCCACCTCGTGTGCGCCACCGAGAAACTGGATGTTCATTACTCCCAGTAGTGACCGACGTGGTTTTTCTTCGTCGGTTCGAGATGCACCCAAGAAAACACCACACGACCGCCGATTCCCCACTCTTTATCGGCGTCAAGACCGGACTCGAAAACGAATGTCGGACAGAGACTTCACCGCGGACGGAGACTGGAACGCGCTCTACATCGACGGCGAATGGGTCGAGGGTGGTGACCGCGACGAAATCGACGTAGCGAACCCGGCGACGCGTGAGCGAATCACGTCGGTTCCCGCGGGAACCGAAGAGGACGTAAACCGTGCCTACGAGGCTGCGGCGGCGGCACAATCCGACTGGGCAGACCAACCGCCACAGAAACGGATCGGCGTTATCGAATCGGCACTCGACCTGTTGGACGAGCACCGAAACGATATCCTCCAGGCGCTGGCTGTCGAGTCAGGAAGCGCGAACATGAAGGCGTTCGCCGAATGGCAGACCGCCCGCGGGATCACTCAGCAGGCGGCTGAGTTCCCTTTCCGTGTCGGTGGCAACCTGAAGGATTCGATGATTCCTGGCAAGGAAAATCAGGTCAAACGTATCCCGATGGGCGTCGTCGGCGTAATCTCGCCGTGGAACTTCCCGTTCAACCTCTCGATTCGCGCCGTCGCCCCTGCACTCGCGCTCGGCAACGCGGTGGTGCTGAAGCCCGCATCCCCGACTCCCGTCACGGGTGGCCTGCTCATCGCCAAACTGTTCGAGAAAGCGGGACTGCCGGAGGGTGTCCTGAACGTCGTCACGGGAAAAGGCTCGGACATCGGCGACCGAATGGCCTCCCATCCTGAACTCGACGTGATGGCGTTCACCGGTTCGACCGACGTCGGAAAACGGGTTGCCAGTCTCGCGGCGGAGAACCTCGCACTACCGGCGATGGAGCTCGGCGGGAACAACCCCCACGTCGTCACCGAGGACGCCGACATCGATGCCGCGATTGACAGCGCAGTCTTCGGTTCGTTCCTCCACCAGGGTCAGGTCTGTATTTCCATCAATCGCCACCTCGTCCACGAGAACGTATACGACGAGTACGTCGAGAAACTGACCGAGCGCGCCGAGGAGCTGCCGATCGGCGACCCGACCGACCGCGACAACGTCATCGGTCCGATCATCGACGAGGGTCAGCGCGACCAGATCCTCGACTACATCGAATCGACGGTCGAAGAGGGTGCAACCCTCGAAACCGGCGGTCACCACGAGGGGCTGTTCGTCAAGCCGACCGTGCTCTCGGGCGCGACGAACGACATGGCCGCGGCGTGCAACGAAACCTTCGGACCGACCGCGCCGGTCATCCCGTTCTCCTCCGACGAGGAGGCGGTCGAACTCGCCAACGACACCGAATACGGCCTCGCCGCTTCGGTTCACGCTGGCGACCTCGGGAGGGCGCAGGACCTCGCGGACGCCATCGACGCCGGAATGGTTCACATCAACGACCAACCCATCAACGAGGAGCCCCACGTTCCGTTCGGCGGCGTGAAAGGCTCCGGTATCGGTCGCTACGACGGCGACGCCATCGTGCAGGAACTCACGCAGGAAAAATGGATCTCGGTGCAGCGTAACCAGCGACAGTATCCGTTCTAAGGCGGCTCTTTTTCCGATTTTCACGGCTCTCGCTCGTCGATTGTGTAACGACCGTGTAGAAAGCCCTCGCATTCTCGACTCCCGCGACGCGTGCTGCGCGCTTCGAGCGCTCCCTCCGGTCGCTTTCTACCCAGTAACCCCTGCCGATCTCGGTTTTCTCCAATATCGATTTCAGTAGGAAGGACAGAAAACTTATCCCGACCAACTCCAGTGGTCAGGATAATGCCAGAACCAGTCATGGGAACACAAGAAGACGTAATTCTGAGTCGTGTCCTCGCATTCATCATCGATCACGTCCTTTCGATCGTTGCGGCAGTCGTCCTCGGCATCGGACTCGCAGCCGTTCTCGGCAGGGCGGGAGTATGGCTCGGCATCATTCTCGGATTTACCGGCTACTTCATCGTTCTCGAAGGGTTGTTCGGACAGACGCTCGGGAAGCGACTCCTCGGTATCGTCGTCGTCAAACGAAGCGGGGAACCGATTTCGATGGGTTCGTCGCTCGCTCGCAACCTGCTTCGGGTCATCGACGGGATTCTGAGCTACGCGGTCGGTCTCGTGGTCATGCTCGTTTCCGACGACCGTCAGCGAATCGGTGACCACGTCGCCGACACCGTGGTCGTCCGGGCGCGGTAACCCTTTCCGGACGAAGTCACGGTCTATTTACTCCTTCGACGCCGATTCGACGACTTCCCGTTTTGACCCCCCGATGACCGTTCGTTCCGGAATCTTTGGATCCGATTTCGGCTTGCGCGAAAGCAGTCGTTGCAGCAGCGTGAGCTCCTTCGGCGCCTCCTTTTGGATGGTGTGGTACTCGACGAGCACGTCGCCGTCTTCCTCACAGATCCGGAAGTAATTCAGCCGGAACGAGGGGTAGTAGACCGGTGGAAGCAACCCTATCCATGTCGGGGTTCGGTGCAGTCGCTTGAGCCACGTTCCTGTGTTGATGATGACGCGCTCGCCGACGTTCGTGAGCGAGACGCGATGGGTGTGACCGTAAATGTACGCCGCAACGTCGGGACGTTCTCGGAACACGCGCTTGGCGGCTTCGACGTATGTCTTGTCGGGCGATTCGGTCGGCTTCTCCGACCTGACGAGGTCGAACCGTTCGAGCGTTTTCCGCACGTCGCGCGCGAAGAAGTACAGCGGAATCGAGATGACGAACAGGAGGCTGACGACGACGAGGTTGACCAAGAAGACGAACTCGATAAGGCTGCCGACGAATCCCAAGTCCCGGAGTATCTCGCCGGTCGCTTTCGTCGCCGCGTTCGCGCCGAACAGACCGCTATCCCCGACGATGAGGACGACCAGATAGAGCAGGCTCACGTTGAACAACAACAAAAACGGCAATGCGGCATACCGGAGGAAGGGACTCATCTCGCGGTAGAAGTAGTTCGACGCGATCCAGTCCGGAATCTCTTCGAGCGGCGTCAACGATTGGATATCCTTCAGCCAGTTGTATCTCCCTCGACCCGAAAGCTGTCCGGCCTTGCTCGTGATGTGGCGATTCACGAAGTAACCGAGCGGGTTCGCCCGCGGGTTGCCGAACTCCGGCATTCGGTTGTGCGAATCCTGTTGCATCCCATGCTCTATCCAAATCGTCCGGTCGGCGACGGTTCGTTCCAGCGAGAGCGTTGGATCGAGTTCGACGTTGAACTCCCGCAGTCGCTTGATGTATTCGGAGTATCCCGCGAGTTCGGCGTCGTGATTGCCGGGAATAAGCGTGATGGTGACGTTCTCGCCGGTTTTACGGAACTGCTCGAACAGCTTCGGGTGGTGGTCAACCAGTTCGTCGAACTTTTGTATCCCGTCCGTTTCAGTGAACTCCCACAGTCCGAACGCATCTCCGAGAATTATCAGTTCGGCGTCCTCGTCCGTCGATTCGAGCGTTTGCAGAAATCCGATGAACTCGGCTTCGAACTCGCACTCCTGTAACTGTTCGTCGCCCCCTACGTGCAGATCGCTGACGAAATAGTAAGCCTCGGCCATGCTCCCCCATCACTGGCACGACGCCCCGCTGGAAAGTGGTTTCGGCGATTCATTACCACTCGACCGAATCGATGCCCGTCGGTTCACCATCGTCAGTTTTCACGTGGCCTGGGGTTACGGTGCGAAGATGATCCGATCGGAGTCGGCAATCGCTGGGGGTGCGGAGCCAAAATCGTATTCCTTTTACGGAACGGCCGATATCGTTTCCGTATGGCAAACTTTCAGGTCGTCGTTGCGGACCCCGACTCCGGAGCGGCCTATCAACGCGAAATCGACGGACAGGACGCAAACCGATTCCTCAACAAATCCATCGGCGAGGACGTAGACGGCGGTGCCGTCGGTCTTGACGGCTACACGGTGGAAATCACGGGCGGTTCGGACAACGCCGGCCGACCGATGCGCGGCGACGTCAACGGACCGAACCTCAAGGACGTGCTCCTCGAAGGCGGAACCGGTTACAACCCGGAGCGAGACGGTGAGCGACGCCGTATCTCGGTTCGCGGCAAACAGATCAGCGAGGCGGTCGCTCAACTGAACGTCAAAATCGCCGAGCGCGGCGACCAGTCCGTCGAGGAACTGTACGGCGAGGGCGGCGACGAAGAAGAAGCCGACGAATAATCCGTCGAAGTACTCAAACACCTACACTGTCTTTTCATCACCATGACCCAGCGGGTTTCGAGCGAAACGACCGATACTGTTCGGGCGACGATGGCACAAGCAGGCGCGACGAATCGTCCACGAATCGAAATTTCGGCGGACGAAGCGGACGCGTTTCCGGAGGACGAAATCGTTCGATTCGTCATGGACGATTCCGAGTATCGGGCCCGAATCGAGCGTCCACTGACCGGTGACGGTCGCTTGATCCGCGGCCTCTACGACACGCCCCGGATCGCCAGAAACCCGGGTGACGGTGAGAACCGACTCACCGAGTGGTTCGCCGAGAGTAATCGTCAGTTCGGCGGGTCCGTCCTCGTCGATATTGTCGAGGAGGGGTTCAAATATGGGATTCGCCATCCGGGCGAACGTGCCGTATATGAGGCAACGGAAGCACCGAACGAGAGCCTCGCGGACATCGCAAAGCAGGTGGAAGACGAATGAGCGATGGAGCACGAGCCGAATTTTTAGCAGGTGAGCGCCCCGATGACGTGGCGCTCTTTCTCGCCGATTCGTTCGTCTCGGAGGATTCGGTCGCCGATTACGGCGAGTCGGTTCCCGATGGGACGCTCCTCATCGTTTCGGGCGAAACTGGCCGAAGCGTCTTTCAGAAAGCGACGGGAATGGAGGCGATGAACTTCGCCAAACAGGCGATGGGAACCGAGGGAGAGATCGCCGACGATCTCTCTGCCGGTGAGTGTCCGGACGGTAGCCACGATGTGAAGTTCGTCTTCGCGTTCGCCGAGGAACAGAACGAGGATGTCGGAGGACTCTACGCCGAGGGTGACGTCATTCACGCATACGCCTACTGCGAGTGTGGAACTGCGTTCTCCGATAAGTGGGTCGCCGGTGAGCGATAGGACCGTCTCAATATCTTCTCGACCGGTTCGGAATGGCCGTGAACTGTTGACTCGAAATCAATAAGATAAATATAAGTCTTCTGGCCGGTAACGAACAGAGAACCGCATGCCGGATGTAGAACGGATTTCGACGGATAGGAACCTCCCCTCCGGCATTCGAGTTCTTCACGTCGATAGGGATGAGTTGGTGCTACGAGCATCCAAACTCTTCCTCGAACGCGAAGACGACATCGAGGACGTGATTCCCGTCACCACCAACGAGACGGCAATCGAGTACCTCTTCGAGTCTGACACGGATATCGACTGCGTGGTTAGTGACTACGACCCCGAACGGAACTCCGGTTTGGAACTCCTCGATGTCGTTCGGGAGTACTATCCCAACCTGCCGTTTATCCTCTTTACCGACAACGGGAGCGAGGATGTCGCCAGCCAGGCCATCTCCGCGGGTGCGACGAACTATCTCCGAAAAGGGAGGGACGACGTCGGGTTGCTCTCGCTTCGTTCCCAAATTCAGCACGCAGTCTCGCATCGTCGGACCGAAAAGGAGGTTCACCGTGGGTTCCGCGCGATAGAGATGACACACGAAGGAATCGCCCTTCTGACAAATGCGCTCGATTTTAACTACGTCAACGAGGCGTATGCGGACTTGTTCGGATACGACCAAGAAACCCTCATCGGTCGCGATTGGACGGTAACGATGACAGCAGAATCGAGCGAGCGTCTCCAGTCCGATATCGTCCCAACCGTCGATTCGAAGGGCAAGTGGGCCGGTGAACTGACTGGCCGACACCACGACGGTGGATCGCTCACGTTGATTATTTCGGTTTCAGTCGTCGCGGAAGACGAGTACGTCTGTGCTGTCCGAGACGTAACCGAACGAAAGAAGCGAGAAAAAGAACTCCTCCAGGAGAACGAACGACTGGACGAGTTCGCAAGCAAGGTTTCACACGACCTTCGCGGTCCACTGAGTATCATCTACGGCTATCTCGACGTTGCTCGAAAAACGGGTGACGAAAAGCACTTCGACAAGATCGAAGACGCTGCCGACCGCATCGAAGCTATCATCACCGATCTGTTGGAAGTCGCTCGCGAGGGTCAGAAGGAACTCGACCTCGAATCCGTTTCGCTCCCTGAGTTCACCGAACGTGTCTGGGACGGCATCGAGAGTGACGAGGCGACACTTCGTCTCGAACTTCCCGAGATTCGAATCGTCGCCGACGGTGACCGACTGACCGAACTGTTCGCCAATCTCTTTCGAAACGCGGTCGAGCACGGTGGCGACGGTGTTATCATCTCGGTCGGAATCACCGAGGACGGGTTTTACATCGAGGACGATGGCCCTGGTATTCCGGAGGCGGAGCGCAAAAAAGTGCTCGAATCGGGCTATTCGACCGCCAACAGCACCGGACTGGGTCTGAGCATCGTCAGGGAAATCGCCGATTCGCACGACTGGACGATGCACATCGGAGAAAGCAACGATGGTGGTGTTCGTTTTCACTTTTCGGACGTCGAGTGTGTTCACGATACGTCGGACGAATAAACGACGCATTTTCCCTCCCCCGTCGATACCGATTTGACGTCTGCGAATGTCTATTCTCCATGGCAACGCGCGTACCCGTTTCCGACTGGGACGCAATCGCGGACAACCTCCACCGATTCGCCTCGAACGTCGATACGAACGATACGAGACTCATCGCTCGAATGGGGGTTGCTCGATTTACCATTACCCGTGATGGCCACGTCACTGCGGGAATGCCACTGCACGATTTTGATGGGCGAGCGGACTCGCTCGTGTTTGACCATCGCGCCGGTACGATTCGAATCGAACGCGCAGGGATTACCTACGTGTTTCGCAGACCGTAGAACTATCTCTACTTCGACGAAAAGCCCTCCGCTTGCCTGCGGTTTTACTTCGCTTTCACGATCCATGACGATGTCATTGGTATTCTATAACACGGTCATGGCGGCAACGACGCGCAATCGATTCTATCACTGGTTTCTTGGCTGACCATTGTCGCTATATGCTCCTCGATACGGCCCGGATTTTCCACGATGTCCTCTTTCCGCCGACTGAAATATGCTCGTTACTATCCCCTGTTTTGTTCTTTCCGCTCCGAACTCGTACTATTGTCTGCCCTTTCCTAATTTATGTTATGGTGAATTAACAAGTCCTCCGGTAAACATGTATTTTTCGTCATTCGAATAATAATTATTCGGTCTAAGACCGTTGTAGGTAGTGATTACTGTATTATTATTCCGTCAGGGGACTCATAACGAAGTAGGAATCCGTGTTCCACCATTTCGTAGCATGTCAAAAAACAACGGCAGTGAGAGCAAGCTCAAACGCAGAGGCTATTTGAAAGGGATGGTAGCGGCCGGAATCGGTCTCGGTACGGCATTTTCGGCGTCGTCGAGCGCTGAGTCGTACACGGACGCAGACGGCGACAGTGTCTACCTCGTCTTCGGTGCTGACACGTCGGAAAGCGACCTCGAATCGTGGTTGCAAGACCGAATGGGCGATATTCAATCGAGTTCGCAAGAGTCCTCCTCGGAGGTCGTCCAGTATCAGGACGTCGATCAACTGAACGTCAATCAGCAGGAGAACGCCGTCGCAATCGCCATCAACGGTGGCGAGGCGGACGCGATTCAGCGTACCTACCAGTACAACACCAACACGCAGGAAGGGAACGCACAGTCGATAAACATCCAGAAGGAGGACAAGAAACACTCCTTCAAGAACATGGAGCACGTGTACATCGTCTTCGCGGACGAGGGCGGATCGCGTGAATTCTCCGGATGGGTCGTCGCTGACGATACGTACGAGAGCGAGCAGACCGCCGAAGCGGAAATCGACCAGGAACAAGAGGTCGAACAGCTCAACTACAACAGTCAGAGCACCGCCGTCGCAATCGCGGAGGGTGGCAGTTACTCCAGGTCGTTCCAGCGGAGCTACCAGAAGAACGCAAACGTTCAGCATGCCGAGGCCGTGGCAGCGAACATCGGCGACGGTGACGACCAAAGTGCCGACTCGTCGGTCGAACAGTCACAGGAAGTCGATCAGGTGAACGTCAACGAGCAGGGTATCGCAGTGGCGATCGCGGTCGGCGACGGCAGTGTCGCCAAGGCGTGGCAGGTCAGCTGTCAGTACAACGTGAACCGACAGATCGCGGACGCGACGGCGATCAACTTCGAACCGAACTCCATCGCCGAAGTCTCTGCAAACGCCAGCATGCAGGGCGACTTCTCGAAATCGGACGTTAAGCGAGCGGACAACGGCGAGGGTCAGTCGAACACGCAGGGTGCCTCGGCGTCGATCGACCAGTTCCAGGACGTCAGCCAGCAGAACATCAACCTGCAGAACGCCGCCGTCTCCGTCGCCCTCGACTACAGCGATGCGACGGCCACGCAGGCCAGCTACCAGGCGAACTTCAACGCACAGATCGCCGAGGCAGTTGCGGTGAACATCAACGAAGGTGCCGAGAAGGCAACTGCAGTGCTGAACGGCATGGACGCCAACGGCGACGGTTCGTGGGCGGTTAGCTACGACAAGGGTGGCAAGCAGGTCAGCGAACAGACGGCCATCGCCAACATCGTCCAGGAACAGTACGTCGAGCAGTTGAACGTCAACGAGCAGTACAGCGCAATCGCGTACGCCGAGGACGACGGTAGTGCGACGGCGGAACAGCTCAACTACCAGGTCAACCAGAACGCGCAGGTCGCGGAGTCGGAAGCGAGCAACGAAAACGAACAGTGCGCAGCATAACTGCGACAAATCGTTTCGAGACCTCGGAAATCGATTTCCCGTTGGTCTCGTGAATCCCGTCTCTGTCGCGAAACCTCGAACTCGCCAACGGTGCAGAATCTCCGCCGATGAATGGGTGGCATTCGGGGGATAACGGGGGTATTATTTTTGCCATCACCGAATCTGTGAGCGGTGTCTGAACGCTATCTACTCGTTGCACACCGTACCGAATGATGTCGATACGACCGGTGTGCTCATCGCCACTCCGACAGCCACTT